>JAISUQ010000070.1 GCA_031272005.1 Coriobacteriales bacterium
CGCGGCTTGGGGTTTAAGCAGCGTTTTTTCAGCGGTCGGTTTTGCGTTGCCACATCTTGACGTAGAGGGAGGTCATGAAGATGCCGTTGGCGGCTTCGTATTTCATGGAGCCGCCGTACTTCTCGACTATCGTGCGCACGCTGGAGATGCCGATGCCGGTGCCGCTCTCGCGTTTGCGGGAGATGAATTCGCCGCCGGAGACCTTGTAGTTGCCGTCGAAGCTGTTGTCGATGACCAGCGTCAGGCGGTTCTTATCGACCTTGCTGGTGATCTTGATGAAGCGCTTCTCCACGTCCACGTACTTGCAGGCCTCGATGGCGTTCTCGAAGAGGTTGCCGAAGATCACACTCATGTCGCTGTCGGGGATGCGGCCCAGGTCGGCGGGGACCACCAGGCGCAGGTCGGTCTGGATGCCCTCGGCCTCAGCCAGGTCGTAGTAGTGCACGACCACGGCATTGACCGCGAAGTTATCGCAGAGCAGGCGGCTGCCCAAAGCCGGCACGGTGCCGCTGATCTCCTCCACATAGTGCAGGGCGCCGTCGGCGTCGCCGTTTTGCAGGAAGCCTTTGATGGCCGAGAGCTGGTGGCGCAGGTCGTGGCGCAGCTTGCGGACCTCGTCGGTGGAGCTGGTCAGCGAGCCATAGAGGGTGCGCTGCATGTCGAGGTTGCGGTTCATGGAGGCAATCTCCACCTCCAGGCGGGTGCTCTTCTCCGCCTCGTCGAAGACATCGCGCACATAGCTCCAGGCCAGGGCGGTGACCCAGATGGCGAAGGCCAGCACACCGATTTGCAGCACGATGCCCTCGGAGTCAAAGAAGTGCAGGTTGTTGTTCAGCGTCTCAAAGACCACGAACACCAGCAGCAGCAGCGAGGGGATGATGTACTTACTGGCCCGGTCGCTGCGCAGCACATAAGAGGCGTAGAGGATGTAGCCGGCAAAGACCAGCACCGCCAGCGGTGTGAGGAATTGCAGCAGCGCCAGGCTCTGGACAAACGGCCAGATGCCGAGCAGATGCAGCACCACCATCAACAGCAGCGCCAGGCGCAGGAAGATATAGAACAGCTGGAGCGGCAGCGGGTGCGGCCGGGTCAGCAGCGCCTCGGCGAAGCGCAGCAGCGGGATACCGGCAGCCACCACGCAGAAGCAGCGCAGGGTATAGAGCAAGGCCGGTGTGGGGATGAAGTACAGCGCGAAGTCGTTGCGGCTGATGCCCCACAGCCCGATGCAGACCACCGACAATCCCAGCCAGAGCAGGGAAGCGGCTATCGGCACCCGCCGCATCACCATCAGGCCCACGCCAATCAGCACCACGCCGGCCACCAGCAGGATGATGGACAGGGCCAAAGCCCCGCCGTTCTCACTGAGCAGATGGGCGGAGAGTACCAGGGCATCGCTGACGTAGACCTCCGGTACCGAGAGGCTGGTGCCCAGCGGTGAGGCCGTGTATTCCAGGCGCAGCTCGCGCAGGGCGTTGTTCTCAGAGATCGGTGCTATCAAAACCTCGGGGGGCGGGCTTTTCTGAAAGGCCGGATAAGTGCCTTCGCGGCCGGAGAACATCATCAGGTTGTCATCGACATAGATGTCCAGCTGGGCGCCGTCGGCCTTGATCAGCAGGTTGTCGTGGATGCGGGTCTCCACCTCGGCGGTAAGCACGATCTTCTCCCCCGGCTGAAGGTCGTCGATGGTCAGCGGCAGCGTGACGCTGGTGGCTGGCTGGCCGTCGCGCTGGAGGGTGAATTCGTCGAGGATGCGCAGGTCGTTCCAGTGGTAGAGGACGTTGTAGCGGGCCGAGAGCACCAGCCCGATCAGCAGGGCCAGCACAAACACCAACACAATGCCATAAATCACACTGGCAACCCGCTCTACGCGGCCAAACAGATTATCGTTCATTCAGCATCCTGGTTCACTCATTCGTCCGCCCCTGGACTCCTGGGCCACACAGCTCGGGATGTCAGCTTATTCGTCGCCGCGGGCCATACTGAACAGGTAGTCGTCGTAAGCGTGTTTAATCTTGCGGTGGCTCTTGACAGCGATATAGGCGATACCGCCGTTGTCCATGATGAAGTCGTCCGCAATCTCGTCCACATGGTCGAGGTTGACGATGAAGGAGCGGTGCGAACGCAAAAAGCGCGGCGCCGGCAGCAGCTTCTCCAGATCCTCGATGGTCATCGTGGTGGAGTAGGTGCCCTCGGTGGTGTAGATCTGGGATTTGCGGTTCAGCGCCTCGATGTAGATGATGTCGTTTAAGGGGATAACCACCGGCACATTATCATCCACGATGGCCAGCGTGGCGCCCTGGGCCTTGTCGCGCTTGAGGATGGCCAGCTCCAGAGCATCGATGACATCTTCCTGGACTATCGGCTTGAGCAGGTACTTGTAGGCGTTGAGGCGATAGCCCTCGCGGGTGAAGTCATCGGAGGTGGTGGTGAAGACGATGACCACCTGGGTGTCGACGTCGCGGATGCGCTCGGCTGTCTGCACGCCGTTGAGCTCGCCCATGTAGACGTCCAAAAACACCAGGTCGTACTTACCCTTTTCAAACTCGGCCAGCAGAGCCTCGCCGGAGGGGTATTTTTCGAGAGTGAAGGGGATGTCCGTGAGCTCAATCAGGGCGGTCAGCAACTCGGCATCCGAGGGGATGTCCTCAGCCAGGGCCACTTTCAGAGCTGTAGGTTCAGTTGCGCTTGCCATCGTTTACGTAACTCCCATCTGAGCAGCTATCGGCACTAGTATAGCACTGACCCGGAAAAAGTCGGGGCAGGATATTGACATCCTGCCCCGATTGTTGGTAATGGGCCTGACGGCTGGGGCGCCGCCCGGGGGCTTATGCGCCCCGGGGGCTAATCGCCGCCGCGCTTATGTCAGGCTCCAGAGCTGGTTGGACTGGCCATTCTCCGGCCAGACGATGACCGAAGTGCCGGGGGCAGTGCCGTTACCGAAGACGTCCAGGACGTTGTGGGTCTTGGCGCTGCGGATAACCACCTTGCCGGTGCCATCATCCTCAATCGACCAGCGCTGATTGAAGACGTCAGTGGTCTTGGCGGTCCACTGGATGGCCTTGGCGCCGGGAGCGCCACCGGCGAAGGCATCCAGAGTCAGTCCGGAGCTGTGTACGGTGATGATGTAGTAACCGGTGGACGGCTCGTAGGTGAAGTCGAACTTCTGGTTGTCGTCATCGGGGGCTGTCTTGCCCGTCCAGACGATGACCTCGGCGCCGGCCGTCATGGAGTTGCCGAAGACGTCCAGGGACAGGCCGTTGGAATCGGCGGTGATCTTGTAGGTGCCGTCTGCCAGCGGCGTGCCGCCCACGGTGGGCTGGGTCACATCGTTGAGCTCGAAGACCTGGTTGGCCTTGGCGGCGGTGTAGGGCCAAAGGATCAACTTGGTACCGTCGGCCGGGTTTTCCTCAAAGACGTCGATGGCCTTGGTGGGGTCGGCTTTGCTGAGGAAGGCCACGCCGCTGCCGTCGGTGACTATCTCCCAGAGCTGGCTGTCCTCGCCGGCATCCGGCAGCTGGACGATGGCCGTACCATCATCTGTGGAGCCACCGCTGGTGGAGAGAACGTAACCGCTGTTGACGCTAACGATAGCATAATAGCCTGGATTGGCAGTGGACTCCACCAGCGTGAAGCGCTGGTTGGAGCCGCTTTGATCCGGCCAGATCAGGGCGGTGGCACCGGTGGCCGTGGACGCACCCTTGACATCGACGACGCTGTCGGGGGCGATGGAGGTGGAGATGCTCACCAGTTTACCGTCGTAGGGGCCGCAGACCTTCATGTCGGCGGCATTGGAGGTGGCCAGGACATAGCTGCCGCTGTCCTTGGCGGTCACGGTGTAGGTGTAGGTGCCCAGGGTATCGCCCTCGAACACGAAATCGGTGTGGGTATTGGCCAAAAAGCCGGTGAAAGTGGCGGTCAGGGCAGTGTCACTGAAGCTTAACGTTGCTACCGTTGAGCCGGCGCCGTCCAGGACGGTCACGGTGACGGCCCAGGGGGTGGTGCTTGGTGCGGTGGAATTGGTGATATCAATCACGTAATCCACCGGGGCGACCGGCCAGTACAGCTCGCCCTCATAAGGCGCCTCATCCGGGCCGATGTCAATCTTCTGCAGGTCGCTTTCGGTGTCCTTCTCGGCGCTGGCGCTGGCAGCATCGATGGTCGGCTCCGGCAGACCGGTGCCGGTGCCGGTGACAGCGTGGCTGGTGGGATCGAGGTAGGACAGCACACTGCCCTCCTCCAACACCAGGGAGTTGGAGCCGCCGAAGAGGGTGCCGGAGTTGCCGAAGTTCAACTTGGCGGTGGCGGCGGTGGTGGTACCCACCTGCACGGTGGCGCCGTCGGCGACCGTCAGCTTGGCGCTGGCGGCGATGTCCACAGCCGCGCTGTCGGCGATGGTGGTGGTGCCGCTGGCGATG
>JAISUQ010000119.1 GCA_031272005.1 Coriobacteriales bacterium
CTTCGTCACCAACTTCCTGGCTGGCGGCGAGGAGGAAGAGGTCATCACCCTGACCCCAGAACAAACTCGCTCAGCTCTGGACGCGCAGATGCCCAAAATCCTGGATAACATCTCCAAATCACCCGACCAGGCCTTCAGCGAGTTCAAGGACGAATCCGGTTGGAACGTGGTCCTCGACGACCGGGCCATCCCCAACAACTTCGATGGCACCGCTGCCGGAAAACAGATAATCCATCTCGACCCCAGCGTCACCGATACCGAAGCCGCCCTCAAGGGTTATTACGAGAGCGAGTTCTCGGCTTACACCATCGATGAGTTGCAGACCAACTTCAATGGCTTCTGGCAGCTATCCATCCAAAGCGGCGACGCGGGCCTGTATTCCGAAGTGGTCTACATCAATCTGGCTGCCAGCAGCCTGGATAATGAGATTGAGCATTTTGCCTCCTCGCAGGGCCTCAACGGTGAGAATTCGCGGGTAGAACCGCTGTTTGAGGATAACCGCGGCACCGTCTACCAGGGCAGTATCACAGTCGGCGAGCAGACTTACTTCTGGCAGATCCTCGGTTGCGAGCTGAGCGCCAAATACAAGGGCACCGACGAGCGTCAGCTGCCAGACACTGCCGTCTATATCAAGTGTCGCGTAGCCACCTACGACTTCGACAACATCGAGGAGTCAATAGTCGGCTCGCTGTAAACCGCTGGGCACCGTCTTTCTCAGCTGCGCAGGTCCTCAACGTGCTTGGTCTTGCCCATGACCCGGTCGATGTTGCCCGGCTCTACCAGTTTGACCACCACTCCTACCTGCAACACGCTCTTCAGCTTGTCGGTGACCTGCTGCCGGAAGCCATCCATGGCGGTAAAGGAATCGGAGAAGATCTCCGGCTGCACCTCCAGGTTCAAGGTCAGGCGATCCAGTCCGGTCTCGTTGTCTACTATGATGCGATAATGCGCGCTGGCGCCGGGAATGCCGGCCAGCACGTCCTCGATCTGGCTGGGATAGACATTGGTGCCACGGATAATCAGCATGTCATCGGAGCGGGTGCGGACCTTATCCATCCGCGCCGTGGTGCGCCCACAACCGCAGGGCTCGGTGATGACACGGGTCAGGTCGTGGGTGCGGTAGCGTAGCAGCGGGATACCCTGCTTCTTCAGCGGGGTCAGCACCAGCTCTCCGGGTTGGCCTTCCGGCAGCACCTCGCCGGTGTTCGGGTCGATGACCTCCCAGTAGAAGCGATCCTCCATGATGTGCTGCTGTTGGCGACTGACCAGACACTCGCCGCTGACGCCCGGGCCCATGACTTCGGTCAGGCCGTAGTTGTCGGTGCAGGTGATGTGCATCCGGCTCTCAATCTCAGCCTTCAGCTTGGGCGGGCAGGGTTCGCCGCCAAACAGCCCCACCCGCAGGCTGCTGGCCGCCCAGTCAAAGCCGAGCTTCTCCCCCACCTCACAGATGTGCAGGGCGTAAGAGGGCGTGGCTATGAGCACCGTGGTACCGTAGTCCTCAATCATCATGATGTGGCGCTCGGTATTGCCGGCGGCGGCCGGAATCATCATCACGCCGAGGCCCTCCATGCCATAATGCAGGCCAAAGCCGCCGGTGAACATGCCGTAGCCGAAGGCCATCTGGGCGCGGTCGCCGGGCACCACGCCGGCCATCTGGGCCAGCGCCATGATGCAGTAGCGCCACTCCTCGATGTCCTGCCTGGTATAGCCCACCACAATCGGCTTGCCGGTGGTGCCCGAGGAGGCATGCAGGCGGATAATCTCGTCCAGCGGCACGGCGAACAGCCCGTAAGGGTAGGTATCGCGCAGCAGGGACTTCTCGGTGAAGGGGATGCGCTGGAAGTCCGCCGGGGTGCGGAGCTCAGCCGGTTTGAGGCCGATGCCGTCCAGCAGCTCGGTATAGTAGGGCACGCGCTCGTAGGCCCAGGCCACCTGCTCGCGCAGCAGAGCGAACTGCTGGCTGGCTATCTCGTCTCGGGAGGCGCACTCCAAGCTGGGGTTGAGAATCGGGTACTGACCTGGCTGCTGGCTCGGGTTCTGGCTCGGGTTCTGGCTCATGAGACCACCAACTCCTCCAGCTCGTCCTGATTGACCAGGCGTACCGCCTGGTTGGCCAACTGCTGTTCGGCAGCCGGGATGTCGGCAACCTTGATGGCCACATAGGTGGAGACCAGCGAGTAGGCGTACTCGATATTGATGTTGGCCTCAGCAAAGCTGGTAAAGACATGATCCAGGGCGCCGGGCTTATCCGGCAATTCCACGCAGAGCAGCTCACCGGAACGCACCAGGAATCCAGCGGCCTTCAGGGCGGCCTCGCCAGCTGCGGGTTTGTCTACCACCAGACGGGCAATGCCGTAATCGGCAGTGTCGGCCAGAGAGAAGCCGCGGATGCTGACATCGGCGGCCTCCAGGGTCTGGGTGATGCGGCCGATGCGGCCAGCTTGGTTCTCCACAAAAACGCTGAGTTGGTTGATGCTCACGGTATTCCTTTCTGTTGGCGGTACAGAGTGACTCAGGAACAACTGAAACGCATGGAGAAGGTCCCCACCTGCAGCAGGGTGTTCTCCTCCAGTTCGGCCTGATCGACGATCTTGCCGTCGACCCACGTGCCGTTGAGCGAGCTGTTGTCGCGCACGACGATTTTGTTGCCCAGCCGCTCGATGATGGCATGCCTGCGGGAGACGGTCATGTTGTTCAGGAAGATGTCGGCCCCGGGGTCGCGGCCGATGACCACCGGGAAGCTGTCCAGGTAGAAGACCTCGCCTTTGAGCGGGCCTTTGGTCAGCGTCAGGCGCGGCTTGCCGCAGCCGCTGGAGGGGTCGAGCACGCCGCTGTCGCCCTCATCGGGCCGGTCGATTTCCTCAGTCAGGCCAACCAGCTTGAAACCGCAGCGCTGGCACTCGCTGACTGCTTCGGCTACTGCCGCCCCGCAGACCGGGCATTTCTTCTCGTCAACCATCTGTACTCCCAAACGCCATCCGAGTTAACCCACTCGCGCCCTTGTCGCCTTATCATAACAGAAGCAACCGCCAACTGCCTGAAATTAGGGCAGAGCGGGCGATAAAACTGTTGGGAAGTGTAATTTTTCCTGGGTTGGGGAATGAGTCAGCGCTGCTCGGAGCGTCGTTGGATGGCGCAGGCGATGATGTCGGCGTGGTCGAAGGCCAGGTCGCTGCTGGTGGCAAGAATCGGCGGGTCGGGGAAGATGGCGTTGAGCACCTCTCCGGCACCGCTCAATCGCAGCTGCCAGCTGCTGGCGTCACGGCGTGCCAGCTCGAAGCTGAACCAGGCCGCCTCGGCAGCGTCATCGGCTGCTCGCAGTTGCAAACCCTGCTTGGCGGTCTGGGCTACAAAGGCGCAGGTGATGGTCCAACCCCGGGGGTCGCGACCGGGAGTGCTGACGGTACGCAGCTGCTCCAGCGTGATTTGGGCTACGCCGGTCTCCTCCTGCAGCTCGCGCAGGGCGGTCTGCTCCAGGGTCTCGCCGGGCTCGATGAATCCCCCTGGCAGCGCCCAGCGCCCCATGTAAGGATGCCCGGCACGGCGGATCAGCAACAGCTCCAATTTGGCGGATGCAGCCGCGTTGGTGCAGGTAATCCCGTCAGCGGGTGCATCCGCGTTGGTGCAGAGAAGCCCGCCAGCAAGCGCATCCCCTCTGTTGCTTTCTGCAACCTGGTTGGCAATCTGGCTGGCAGTCTGGTTGGCATCCTGGCTCGTGTCCCAGCTGGCATCCTGGCTGGCATTCCAGCTCGCGTCCCGGCTGGCATCCCGGCTGGCATCCCGGCTGGCATTCTGACTCGCATCCTGGCTCGCATCCCAGTTCGCATCCGGTTCAGAGGTGGCGAACAGCACCACGTCGGCCGTGACGCTCGGGCGCGGGTAGCGGCTGGCGTCGTAGGCCTTGAGGAACTCCTCCTCCAGCAACCCGTCCTTGTCACGCAACTCAGCCACTTATCCCTCTGCTTTCCTGTTGGGTGCCTCTGAAGAAATTCTTGATTTGCTCCGACTATGGCAATCCCTGTCATTCATTGTGCCCTTTTCAGCAAAGCCTTTTCGCAGGTCGGGAAGGCGCGATGAACCGCGCCCCTGCGAGAATTGCCATAATTGAGGCTTAATCTGCATTTCCCAGACCTTCCTTGACTCATTGTATGCCATCTTTCGGTCGGATGCGCTCAACTCGGGGCGGTGCAGTATGGGTTGCCTGCGCATATCACGAAGCGGAGCCGCCCAGTGCGGACGGCTCCGGTGGCTTCGGATTCTGGCTGTTCGCAGGCGGTCTGCCCGCGGTCAGTCGCCGGTGCTGGCTGTTGGTGCTGGCTGTTGGTTACGCCAGCTTCTCCAGCAGGGCGGCCTTTTGCTTCTCGCCCAGGCCTTTGACGCGACGGCTGCTGTCGATGCCAATCTCCTCAAGCAACTTGGCGGCCTTGGCCTTGCCATAGCCCGGCAAGGACTCCACCAGCTTGGTGACCTTGGTCTTGTCGACCATCGGGTCGCCGGCTTTCTTCAAAACGCTGGCCAGCGTGATCTTGCCGCTCTTGAGCTCCTTGCAAAGCTCAGCGCGTTCGCTGCGTACTTTTGCGGCCTTGGCCAAAGCCTCCTGACGCTGCTCGGGTGTCATCTCTGGAAGTGCCATGATCCCTCCCTTGGTTGCGTTTACATGTCGCAAACCATTGTAAGGCATTTGCCATTTGTTTGCAGTTGAGAAGTGCAGAATCTGCATTAACATAGCGATTAGACAACCATAATTTCACATAATTGGATATTATTAAACCATAATGGCACTATTTCATGTATTTTAGTTTAATTTTATACAATTTTGCTGAAAGTTCGCGCTTTTCTCCCCAAATGTGGGGAGGTGGTGGGGTTTGGGAGGGTGGTTGAAGGCTGGGAGAGGGTTGGGGGGTTTGGGAGAGTTGGGAGAGTTGGGAGGGTTGGGAGGGTTGGGAGGGTTGGGGGTTGGGGTTACCCTGTAGCTGTTGGGGTGTCGGTGGAGGCTTCGGGGGTGGGGGTGGAGATGTCGATGGTGTTGGGGAGGAGGATTTCGGTGCTCTGGTGGGCGGCGTCACCGGAGCAGCCGCCGAGCAGACGGGTCCACCAGATGCTCAGGCCCTCAAAGAACCCGGGCGCCGGCTCGTTGGTGGCGGCAATCAGGTCGTCGGTGGCCAGGATCTCGCCGTTCTGGCTCCAGACGATGCTGCCGACCTTCTCGCCCTGATGGATGGCGCCGCTCCAGTCGGTGAGGGTGATTTCCTGGTTGATGCTGCCTTTGTAGTCAAAGGTGGCCACGGTCACGGGATGGGAGGCGTAGACCTCCACGCTCTTATCCACCCAATCACTGAGGCCCATGGTGCCGACCAGCTGACTGGAGTTGATCAGCTCCACCTGGCGGTAATGCTTAAAGCCCCATTCCAGCAGGGTCTGGGCATCCTCGAAGCGAAACCAGGCGTTGCTGGCATCCTCATAGCCACCGCTGTGGAAGATGATGGCATAGAGTTCCACGCCGTTGCGGGCGGCGCCGGCAATCAGGCAGTAGCCGGCGTTGACCTCGGTACCGGTCTTGATGCCGATGACGTCGGGCATGTAGTCCCAGAGCACATTGGTGGAGGAGAAGGTCTCCTCGCGGCCGCCGATATGGATGGTGGCCTCGCGCATCGCCACAATCTCGCGGAACAGCGGCAGGGTCATGGCGTAACGCGTCAGCAGGTAGTAGTCCTGGACCGTGGTGTAGTGCTCGTCGTCGTCCAGGCCGTGGGAGTTGGCGAAGTGGGTGTTCTTCATGCCCAAGGCCGCCGCCTTGGCGTTCATCATGTCGACGAAGGCGAACTCGGTGCCAGCGACATTCTCGGCAATGCAGACCGCCGCATCGTTGCCGGAAGGCACCAACAGCCCGATGAGCATGTCGCGCATTGTGGCCGTATCGCCTTCCTGCAGCCCGGCGCTGGTCCCCTCGGTGTTGGCAGCGCCATAGGTCACGTAGACCGGCGTGTTGGGGTCGAAGTTCTCGATGGCGATAACAGCGGTCATGATCTTGGTGGTGGAGGCCATGGCTACATGCTCGGCGCCGTTGCGCTCCCAGAGCACGGTACCGTCCGAGGCCACCAGGCCAGCGTACTCGGCCAGCACATCCGGCGCATCGTCCACCGGTATCAACGTGAAGTTGACCGGGACGCCAGCCACGGTGTCGCTTGGGCGGACATCAGCGTAGGCCAACATTTGGCCTGAAGTTGCACAGAGGCAACCCCAGGCCAGAATGAAGGAGATGAGCAGACAGAGAAGCTTTTGTTTACGCATACAATTCGCTGGGTTGGGCGACTCGGAAGCCGGCGGCGGTGATGACCTGCTCGGCGTTGTCGTGGTTATCCACCCGCAGCACGTCTATCGCCTTGCCGCCGTCAACAGCGAAGCAATAGGCGTACTCCACATTGATGCCGGCGGCACCCAGGGCCTCCAGCAGCGTGGCCAGGCCACCGGCACTGTCCGGCACTTCGATGGCGAAGACTTTGGTCAGAGAAGCCCGGAAGCCCTTCTCATTGAGCACCTCATAGGCCCTGGCCGGCGTGTCGGCGATGATTCGGGCCACGCCGTACTGGGCGGTGTCGGCCACGGTCAGGGCGTGCATGGAGATGCCGGCGTCGCCCAGCGTGCGGCACAGCGCCGCCAGGCGGCCTTTGTCGTTCTCCAGAAAGACGGTGATCTGATCAATCATGGCGCTTCCTCCTCAGCTCTTATCGCGGTTGTCGAGCACGCGCTTGGCCTTGCCCTCGCTACGCTCGATGGATTTGGGCTCGCTGACCAGCACATCCACGCTGACCTGTAAATTGCTCTTTAATTCAGCATTTATCCGGCGCTGCAGGTCCTCGATCTTGCGGATCTCGTCGAAGTCGAACTCCGGCACCGTCTCCACGCGCAGGGTGACCTTATCCATCGGCCCGTCGCTGGTCAGGATGATCTGGTAGTAGCTGGTGACCTCGCTGAAGCCGGCCAGCACCTCCTGGAACTGGTTGGGGAAGACGTTCACGCCGCGGATAATCAGCATGTCGTCGGTGCGGCCGGTGATGCGGTCCATGCGGCGCAGGGTACGCCCGCATTCGCACTCGCCGGGGATGATGCGCGAGATGTCGCGGGTGCGGTAGCGAATCAGCGGTGAGCACTCCTTGCTCAGCGTGGTGAAGACCACCTCACCCCACTCGCCATCCGGCACCGGCTCCAAGGTATCAGGGTTGAGGATCTCGATGATGAAGTGGTCCTCGGCCACATGCAGGCCGTTCTGGTAGCGGCACTCGCAGCTGACGCCGGGGCCCATGACCTCGGAGAGGCCGTAGATGTCGACCATCTTCACGCCCAGCTTCTCCTCGATCTCGGTGCGCATGCCCTCGGAGCAGGGCTCGGCACCGAGGATGGCGCCGGTGACGTTGAAGTCGTTGGCCGGGTCGTAGCCCATCTCAATGGCCGTATCGGCAATCAGCAGGGCATAGGAGGGGGTGCAGCAGAGGATGTCGACGTCGAAGTCCTTCATCATCTGCACCTGGCGCTTGGTGTTGCCGCTGGACATCGGCAGGATGGTGGCGTGGATGCGGATACCGCCCTCATGCGCCCCCAAACCGCCGGTGAACAGGCCGTAGCCGTAGGAGACCTGCAGCATGCTGTTGGCGCCGCCACCCACCTGGGCGATGGCCCGGGCGAAGGTGTCGCCCCAGACGTCGATGTCGTTTTGGGTATAGCCGCAGACCGTAGCGTTGCCGGTGGTGCCGGAGGAGGCATGCAGGCGCTGCACCCGCTCATCGGTGGCCGGTATGGCAAACAGGTTGAACGGATAAGCGTCGCGCATATCCTGCTTGGTAGTAAACGGCAGACGGGTTAAATCGGCCAAGCTCTGGACGTCGGCAGGCTTGATGCCGGCGGCATCTAAGGCCTGCCTGTAGAACGGTATCTGCTCATAGCAGACCTGCACGGTCTTCTTCAACCGCTCCAGCTGCAGGGCCTCCAGCTCGAGGCGCCCCATCTTCTCGATTTCGGGCTGGAAGTACAACTCCGGCCCGGCCACCTGGTGTGCTGAGTTCTTGCCCACTTACTCCTCCTTCGTCCCGATTTCCTTTATCTCTGGCTGCGCGGCGTAGATGGAATAGAACACGGCGTCGCGCACAACCTCACCCTCGCTATTGTAGACGATTCTGCGCACCTGGATGCTGCGGCCATCCACACCTTCCTGCTTGATGCGCTCCTCGCCGGCGGGCAGATCCGGGTTCTCCACCGTGCGCTTGGAATACTCGGCACCCATGACGAACTCGCCGGCGATGGTCTCCACAGTATATCCGGGGTCTGTGCCCCAGAGGGTGGCGGTGATGGTGTAGTCGGTCCAGGTCACGGTGAGTAGCATCCAGCTGCCGGTGTCGTTGCCGCATATCAGGTCCGGCGCCGGCCAGTAGACGGCGGCGTCGCGTCCGGCGGGGTAGGACTGCATGTAGAACATATGGCTGGTGCGCTCGACAATCGGCATGCCCGCCTCCCAGAAGGCGTTGTAGACGGTGGTGGCCACCTGGCAGACGCCGCCGCCGATCTCGTCGACGATCTGGTCGCCATAGAAGGCCGTGGCCATCTGGAAGCCGCGCTCCTCGGTGCATTCGCCGGCGGCGGAGTTGAAGGAGAACTCCCCATCCGGCGCAATCAGCGTGCCGTTGACCAGGTCGGCGGCCAGGTGCACATTGTGGATGCGCTCCGGCGTGGCCCAGGGATACTCGGTGGTGAAGCTGGCGATGGCGGTGCCCAGCTCCAGGCCCTCGGCCTCGGCCGTGCTCACCTCAGGCTGCAGAGTGACGACGTTGAGGCGCACCGAGCGCTGGGCGGCGGGGTCATCGAAAATGATGGTGTTGAAGTCGGTGGCCACCTGGTTGTAGTCGATACCGCTGCCGTCGACCGCAGGAACCACACTCAGCTTTTGCTCCTCGCCCTCGCCGCTGACGGTGAAGCTGGCACTGGTGGGGGCGATACCGGGATCGTTATCCCCGATGATCTCCTGCAAGCCCGGGCGCAGCTTCTCCACATCCACGCGGGGCAGCAGACGGGCCTCGGCGCCCTCGCCAGTGATGTTGGTGCTGATCCAGCCAGCCAGCGTGGGACCGTCGATGTCCCAGGTCTCGCCGCTGTCTAAAACAATCTGGATTGGAGAGGAGATGCCCTGGTTGCAGGCGTCAGCGGCGGTCTGGGCTGCCGCCTCGTCGATGCTCACCGGTAACACCGCCAGCGGCACCACCAGGCTGCGCTCATTGCCGAGAAAGGCCTCGTTCAGGCTGTCTGCGAAGGCGGCGTGGTCCACGCCATAGCCCTCCTTGCTGGGGGTGACCACAAAACTGCTGCCGTCAAAGACGATGTCGGCATTTTGCGCCTCATAACCCAGGGCACCGGTTAATAGCTGCTCCAGGGTGGATAACTGGGTCTGGTTGAAACTCACGCAGCCCGGCAGCTCAACACCACCAAAGCGGGCCTTGATCCGCCCCAGCCAGAAGTCACCGCCCCGGCCAACGGCATAGGCCTGCTCCGCCAGCTCCGTGCCGTTGACTGTCACACCCAACGTGGCAGCGGTAATCCGCCAGGAATGGCTGTCGGCCAGGGTTTGGGAGTTCTCATAGGCTGAGACCACCTCGTCGATGCGCACCGTGGAGTCGGTGGCGCCGACCTTGCGCCCGATTTCGTCGTCGAACATATCCACCGGGGTGGCGGAGATGCGGCTGTTCAGTTCGGTCTCCAGCTTGGCCGCGGCTTCCTGTGGCGTCAGCCCACCGACCTTTACGCCAGCCACGGTCACACCGGAGTGGATCTTGCCGAAGTTGGCGATACCGTCGATTCCATAAAAGACAACAAAGATTAATAATAGCAGGATAATAACGATGGCGCCCCAGAGCTTCCAGGGTCGGTCGATGACCTTGGCCAGGCCGGTGGGCTGTCGGCCGCGGGCACTCAGCGTACGCCGGTCGGCAGCACTGCGGCGAGTGGCGGTAGCACCCGCAAGGCGGCTGGTGCTGGAGGCCTGAGCCTTGCGCGCGGGCGTTGGGCTCAAGGGCTGCAGGCCCTGGTACTGATTACGCCCGTGCCTGGGGGTGTTGGAGTTTGGGCTCATGACACATCGACGCCGTCGGTAGATGTGGCATTTGCGCTGGTAGCAGTGGCCGGGCCGACTGCCTCAGCAGCCCTGCTGCTGTCTGTCCCACTGTCCACCCGTGTGTCCACCCGGCTGCCCGCCCGTTTGCCCAGCGCGGTTACGTCGCCGGCCCGCGGTACCGCCAGAGGCGTGCGTGGCCGAACCTCGTGAACGGGTGGGCGGGTTCCACGGATGAAGTAGATCAACCCGGTGAGCAGAGAGAAGAAGGTCCCGGCGTAGAGCAGCCAGATGCCCAGAGGCTCGGACTTCTCCCCCCAACCGGGCAACAGGAAGTTATCCACCATTCCGGCGCCGGGCAGCATCGGCCAGAGCAGCACCTGGGAGCAGAAGCCGGCCATCAACAGGGCGGTGGTCAACTTGCCCAAAAAAATCACCCTGAAGCTGCGGCCGAAGTGCCGCTTCTGGTAGATGGTCAGCGCCAGCATCGCGGCGTCGCGGGCCAGCAGCAACAGCATGATCCAAACCGGCAGACGTCCGGCCAGCCAAATGGACAATACGCAGACGATGATGAAAATCCGGTCGACCAGCGGGTCGAGCTGCTGACCGATTTTGGAGATGGTGTTGGTGCTGCGGGCAATCAGGCCGTCCACAGCGTCGGTCAGCGCGGCGACCAGCAGCACCAGAAAGGCCAGCAGGTTCTGCTCGAACTTGACCAGCAGCACACAGAACACAGGCAACAACAGCAGACGTAACAACGTCAGCAAATTGGGGATGGTAAAGACCTTATTGGTAACTTCCTGCTGCACGCCAGCCTCTTACGATGCGACAACATGACGTCGCCCCTTGTGAATAACGTGCTAAATAGTTTAGCACTCATTCGTTGGCGGTGTCTGCCTCGGCAACCTGCTTTGCCGCCTTTTTTGCCAGTGCGGCGGCGATACGCTCCTGTTTTTCCTGCTCGCGGGCGGCTTTGGCGGCCTGCTCCGCCTCGCTGAGCGCCGGTTTGGTCACCGTCTGCGTGCTCTTGCTGGTGGCTGCTTTGGTATACTCCGGCTCCATGACCAGGCATTTTTTGGGGCAGGCCCGCACGCAGGACAGACATTGGATGCAGTTGAAGTTGTCGATGGTCCAGCTCTCAGCGGCCTTGTCGACTGTGATGGCATGGGTGGGGCAGCGCTTCTCGCAGATGCCGCAGAGGATGCAGTCCTCGATGATGTTGGTCACATGACCCTTGGAGCGCGAACTGTACTGCGGCGCCTGCAGCGGATACATCTTGGTCGCCGGCTTGCGGAAGAGGTTTTTCAGCGTCATCCCGGTCAGAGGCATTCCCATGGTTGTGCTACCTTTCCGTGCAGCTGATGCAGGGGTCGATGGTCAAGACATTGAGCGGCACATCGGCCAAATCACAGCCTTGCAGGGTCTGAACCATGCCGGGGATGTTCTGCGATGTGGGTGTGCGGATACGGAAACGCTCCAGGAACTTTGTGCCATTTCCTTTAGCAAAATAGAAGCACTCGCCGCGCGGCTGCTCCAGGCGGGAGACGGCATAGCTGCCGTCTTCAGGCGCGCCTTTGACTTTCTGGTTGATGGCGCCGTCGGGGATCTTCTCCGCCAGTTCTTTGATGATGTCGATGGATTGCAGCACCTCCAGGGCGCGTACTTCGCAGCGGGCGTAGCCGTCGCCATCCTTGGAGGTAATCGGCTCGAATCCACTGAGCGCAGCGTAGGCGCCAAAGCCCAGGGAGCGGATGTCCTCGGGGATGTTGGAGGCCCGGGCAAAGGGGCCCACGGTGCCTGCCGCCCGGGCGTCAGCCTCACTCAGATAGCCCACACCAACCAGCCGGTGGCGGACCGATTTATCCTTGAGGAAGGTCTTCAGCAGCTGATTGTACTCGCCGCGCAGACCGTCCAGGGTCTGGCAGATGCCGTTGAGCTCGCCGTTTTCGATGTCCTGCTCCACGCCGCCGACGTTGCAGGCCGTAAGTATCACCCGGCCGCCGGTGGTGGCCTCCAGGATGTCCAGCACCTGCTCGCGCAGCCGCCAGCATTGCATGAACAGATTCTCATAGCCAAAGCCGTCGGCCAGAAGCCCCATCCAGAGGATGTGGCTGTGGATTCGCGACAGCTCGTGCCAGATGACGCGGAGAAACTCGGCGCGCGGCGGCACCTCGATGCCCATCAGGGCTTCTACGGTCTCGGAGTAGCCAAGGCTGTGGCCAAAGGAGCAGATGCCGCAGATGCGCTCGGTGACCAGCACAAACTGGGTGTAGTCCTTCTTGGTCACCAGCTTCTCCAGGCCGCGATGGATAAAGCCGACCTGCGGGATGGCCTCTACCACCCTCTCGTCCTCGATGACCAGGTCCAGGTGCATCGGCTCGGGCAGCACCGGGTGCTGCGGGCCAAAGGGGATGATTGTACGCTGGCTCATTTGCGGCCTCCCCTCTTGGTGTCCCCGGCGGCCCCGGCCTCGGCCCCGGCCTCGGCCCCGACGCTCCCGGCGCCCTCGGCGACAGCCGCAACAGCCTGGCTGGAGCGCGGGTTCATCGGCGTCGGCACCGACACGGTATAGAACTCGCCATCGAAATCGATACTGATGCCAGCAAACTGCACGCCAAACAAATCATGGGTCTCATTCTCAAAGAAGAAGCTGTTGGGAAAGATGTCCGAGATCGACTGCACCTCAGTAGTAGTATCCACCACCACGCGCAAATTCTCCAACGGCAGCCCGTCGGAGAAGCTGTAGATCAGCTCCACCTGCCCGTCCGGCAACGCCGTGCCGCAGATGTTGACGTAGCGCCAGCCGCGCTCGTGGTATTCCTCCACCTTGCTGCGCAGCTCCGACAGCTCAGTGTCGATAAAGACCTGGGGCTTGGCGGTCTGGCTGTATTCGTATTCAGTAGCGGTTTCAGTCTGCGTCATGGTTCTCACTCGTCTCTTATCTCCGCATGCAACTCGGCAGCGGCGGCATCACGCACGCTGACGCCGTCCAGCTGCTTGTCTGCGGCTGTGGGTAACTCGGGCAACTCGGCCGGCGGCAACTCACCGGCTGCCAGGGCGGCGCGCTTCTCCTCCAAAACCCCCAGGCCGCAGACCACGGCGTCGATGATGGCCTCAGGGCGTACGGCGCAACCGGGGGCATAGACGTCCACCGGGATGGCCACGTCCACACCGCCCAGGGTGTTGTAGCACTCCTTGAAGATGCCGCCGGAGCAGGCGCAGATGCCGCAGGCGATGACCACCTTGGGCTCCAGCATCTGCTCGTAGATCTGGCGCACCACGCTGATATTGCGCTCGTTGACGCTGCCGGTGACCAAAAAGATGTCGGCGTGCTTGGGGTTGCCGGTGTTGATGATGCCGAAGCGCTCCACGTCATACATCGGTGTCAGGCAGGCCAGGACCTCGATGTCGCAGCCGTTGCAGCTGGAGGCGTCGTAGTGGATCAGCCAGGGTGATTTAATGGTCGATGACATTGACGGCCTCCTTCCCTAACCTGTAACCAGGCTGGACACCAGGCGGCTCAGCCACTCGTAGGCAAACAGGTTGAGCAGCACGCAGACAAAGGTGACTATCCAGGAGGCCTTGAGCATCAGCTGCCACTTGACGCGGGCATAGGTGTTGTCGATCAGCACCTCGAGGAAATAGACCAGCAGCACGCCCACTACCGCCACCACGGCGCCCAGCCATGAGCCCCAGGCCAGAAACAGCGCCACCCAGCCCAAGAACAGCACCGTCTCGTACCAGTGCATGATCTCCACCATGGCCAGAGTGCGACCGCTCATCTCCGTGGAGATGCCCTTGACCAGCTCCTGATGGGCGTGGTGGGAGTAGGAGAGGTCGAAGGGCGACTTGCGCAGTTTGATGGTCAGGATGAAGACCAGGCCGATGAAGACCAGCGGCAGGGTGGCCACCAGTGGTTTATCCAGCGTCAGCACCTGAATGGTGTTGAAGCTGCCGCTGCCGATGAAGAAGGCCACGCAGGCCAGCAAGACCATCGGCTCGTAGCTCATGACCTGGACGATCTCGCGCTCCGCGCCCAGCTCGGCGTAAGGTGAGCGGGTGGAGTAAGCCGCCACGATGAAAAACAGGCTGGAGAGGGTGACGATAAAGGCCACCAGCAGAAAGTTGCCTCCGGCAAAGAACAGCACGCCAGCCGCTATGGCAAAACCCAAGGCCAGAGCCACGTAAAAGCCCTGATAGCGATTGACCTGCACCTGGTCCTTGGCCAATAGCTTGCGAACATCATAGTATGGCTGCAGGAGTGGCGGCCCCACGCGGTTCTGCAGCCGGGCGGTCAGCTTGCGGTCGATGCCGGCCAGCAGGCAGCCGACCACCGGGCCAAGCAGGCCAAACCCCAACAATGCCAACAGGAAGCTTTGCCACGTCATGGTCACAGCATCCACCCCCCCATCGCCGCAATACCCAAACCGACACCCAACACCAGGATGGCGATGCACATGGTATTGGCCATCGGCGTCAGGGCCGGCTCGCCAAACCAACCGCTCAGATACCAGTTGCGCTGACCGGCCTGGCTGGTCTGCGACAACGAGTTGGTGAAGCTGCGCTTCTCGAAATCAGTGCCCACGCCAGCCAGATAGATGGGTACCTCGCGGCGGTTGCTGCGCCCGAAGAAGATCGCAAAGGACAGCAGGATAGCCAGGATGATGACGGCCATGATGGCCAGGTTCTCCGCCTCGATGGTCGAGGTAATCGGAAAGCCCCAGACCCCGCCCAGGTAGGGCATCACCAGGTAATAGGAGACCAGCGGGAAGATCAGGCTGATCCCCACTACCAGCACGGCCATCAGTCCCTGGGCCAGCCATTCCGAGGAGTGCACGGTCTTCTCCACGGAAGGCTGGTCCTGGGCGCAGGCCAGCAGCTTACCCAGCCATTTGGCCCAGAACATGAAGGTCAGCGCCGAGCCGAAAGCCAGGATGATCAGCAGCGTAATGTTGTTGGTCTCGACCAGTGAGACGATGGTCGCCCACTTGGCCACCAGCATGCCAAAGGGTGCAATGAACATACAAAGGATGCCCAGCGACATCAGCCGGGCCAGGCGCGGCATGCGTACAAACAGGTTGTCCATGGCCTCGATGTCCCGCGAGCCGATGTGGTGCTCGGCGGTACCCACACAGAGGAACAGCAACGACTTGGCCGCCGCGTGGAAGATCAGCAAGAAGATGGCCGCCCAGGCAGCGTCCGCAGTACCCACGCCGGCGCAGGCCACGATCAGCCCGAGGTTGGCTATCGTGGAGTAGGCCAGCACCCGCTTGGCATTGGACTGCGAGATGGCCAGCGCCGAGCAGAACAGGAAGGTCAGGGCGCCTACCAGCATGACCATGATGCCGTTGCCGTTCCAGCCCAGAGTCGGCGCCAGCTTGATGATGATGAAGACGCCGGCCTTGACCATCGTCGAGGAGTGCAGCAGGGCGCTGGTGGGCGTGGGCGCCACCATGGCCCCGAGCAACCAGCTCTGGAAGGGCATCTGCGCCGCCTTGGTGATGCCGGCCAAACAGATCAGCCCAATCGGCAGGGCTACGATGTTGCTGGCCAGCCCCGAAGCCTCATCGCCGCCGACCCCAACAGCGATCAGCACGTCCAGCTCGCTGATCGGCGTCGCCAGACTACCCAGGATGACCAACGCGATGGAGAAAGCCAGGCCCCCCAGCAGATTCATGTTGATCTGCCGGAAGGAGTTATTGATGGCCTCCTCGGTGCGGGTATAGCCAATCAGGGCAAAGGAGCAAACCGTGGTTATCTCCCAGGCGCAGAGCAACCAGCTGAGGTTGTTGGAGAAGACCAGGGCGAACATCGCTGCCAGGAACAAGAACATCAGGGCAAAGAATACCGGGCGGCGGTCCCTGGTGTGCTCATCGGCACTGTCGGCACTGGCGGCACTGTCGGCACTGGCGGCACTGGCGTGCTTCTCCGCATGAGCTTGGAAATCCTTCATGTAACCCAGGGAGTAGATGCAGATGCCGGAGCCGATGACGCCGATGACCAGCACCATGATCACCGAAAGACCGTCGATGTACAAATCGTTGGCCGGATGAGCCACCGGTGCGATGGCCAATTCGTAGTAGACCAGGATGACCGCCTGAGCCGCCGCCAGCGCTCCCGGCAGGATGCGCTGATGCTTGATGGAGGTGGCGATGATATAGACGGCGATGGCCACGTCGATGAGCAGCGCCAGGTAGCCGATGGCCTCATGGACACGAGCGTCGGCGATGGGCGTATACCAGGGGCTGCCAATCTCACCCTCGAAAAGGCCACCGGAGAGAAAACCCCAGGCCAGCCAGATGGAACCAACCGCAATGGCCAGCCCCGAGACGTAAACGATGACCGTCCGTACCCTGTCATCCCGCACAGCCAGCAGCGCTACTGCTGCCAGCAATGGGAAAAGTACTAAAAAGCCAATAATCGCAAGTGGCAAGGTAGACCCTCCTTATTGGACTCGCTTCAGCCGCCACGGACATCGCACAATTATCCCAGATGACGCAGCGGTCAGGCGACCCCCCAGGCGGTCACCTCGAGAAACCACACTTTGAGAGTACCATATTTGACAAAACTGCCAAGCCGGCTTTGGAAAACCGGATTAACTGCAAGGCGTGAACGGCGCAATGCCCTGGCTGAGCCTGACCGAACCGGGCATAA
>JAISUQ010000124.1 GCA_031272005.1 Coriobacteriales bacterium
CACGCCAGGCGCGGGTGCCCGCGCCTGCCCCCAAAGCGCCCGCCCGACATACACACATCCCTTTTTCCAGGCAGCACTTAAACCAACACGCGCCCGGCCACAAGCCAACGAACCCAGCATCAAGCAACCGCCCGGCACCAGGCCCATACTTCTCCATCAAGGCATCTTTTCCCAAACCCACCCCAGGCCAGGGCCCGCCGCCGTTGCGGTTGCAAGCATCCGCAGGTTGGCGCGGCGCGCCAGCGCGGCGGCGCGCCAGCGCAGCAGCGCGGCGACACGCCACAGCGCAATGTCGAGTTGCGGCAAAATCACGGTCAACCCTTGTGTGCGGGAGGCAGTTTACAGCTGCGAGATAGCCTCGGGGATGGCAGTTATCACGTCTTCGGCCATGACGCTGCGGGTGCCCAGGCGGGCCTCGGCCAGATGGCCGGCGCGGCCGTGGAGCGCGACTCCGGTTTCGGCGGCGGAGAAGGGCTCCAGTCCCTGGGCCAGCAGTGAGCCGATGATGCCGGCCAGCACGTCGCCGGTGCCGGCGGTGGCCAGAGCCGGGGTGCCGGCAGTGTAGAGGGTTTCTTTATGCTCCCCACCTGCTGCGATAATGCGCGTCTGAGGGCCTTTGGCGACCACTACTACACCTGATGCTGAAGCCAGGTCGCATTCATCAACACAGCCAGCTGCTTTCAGCAGGCGTTGGAGTTCCCCAGCATGGGGAGTGAGTATGACCGGATGTCGCTCGTTCAGCGAATGGAAGCGCCACAACTGCGGTACGGCAGATGACTCCGAATTGATTGGACTTTGGTACGCAGCGCCTGACGGCGCACCAGCTGCCAGCTCATGTTCCTGTGCCAGCAGTTCACTAAGGCAGTTCAGGGCGTCGGCGTCCAGCAGCAGCGGTACCTCGGCACAGGCCAACAGCGCCGGCAACAAGGCCAGGGTGCCTGGAGTGACTGTCATGCCTGGACCAACTATAATAGCATCATAGTGTTTGACGTTATCGACAATCCATGTCCAAGCCGTGGCAGCAAAGGCGCCATCGGCAGCGGGAGCGGCCACTACCGGTATCGACAGCAGGTGCGCCCGTGCCGCCGCTGCGGCTGGCTCAGGTACCGCCAGTGTCACATAGCCGGCGCCGGTGCGTGCCGCGGCCAGCGCCGTCAGCACCGGTGCGCCGGGATAACGCTCCGAGCCGCCGAGCACCAGCAGGCTGCCGCGCGAGTATTTATGGGCGTCAGCTGGGATTGCTGGCAGGAGTATGCTCATCAGCTGTCTCCTCGATTTGTGGTGCCCCGGGTGCCTCCGGCTCCCCGGCTGCCTGCTCCGCCTCGGCATTATCATCCATCTCGGTCAGCCGGTTATCCAGATCATCAAGCAGCGCCCGCATCTCCTTGAACTGTTTGGCCAGCTCGGCGCGCGGGTCCAGCTTCTCCTCGCGGCGTGGGCGGTCCTGCTCCTTGATGGCCACGGCCGAAGCCACGCCCACGCTGTGGGTGTAGGACAGCGACAGCTGCACCTCCACCACGCCCTGCGCGGCAGCCACCTCGGCGGCATGGCCATGCAGCAACGGCACCGGCCGGCCAAAGCGGTCGTGCGAAACCTCCACGTCGGTCCAGTTCATGCCGGCAAAACCGCAGCCCAGAGCCTTGAGTACGGCCTCGCGCGCCGCAAAGAACAGCGCCAGGTGCACGGCCGGCCGCGCTTTGCCAAAGGCGTAAGCCCGCTCCTGATCGGTAAACATCCGCTGCGCCAGCCGTGGCGTGCGCTTCAGCGCCTGCTCCATGCGGGCAATCTCGATAATATCCACCCCCAACCCAGCGGCAGGCTGGGAGTCTTCTGTCAGTATCTGCTGTTCAGTTTCCATGCCCCTATTGTAACCCAACAGTCAGTATGACCAAGCTATCGAATCGACAGCGACTGGCCTTCTACGCTGTCGCCCATT
The DNA here is from genome assembly GCA_031272005.1 of Coriobacteriales bacterium. Classification (GTDB taxonomy): domain Bacteria; phylum Actinomycetota; class Coriobacteriia; order Coriobacteriales; family UBA8131; genus JAISUQ01. Next base: position 1,937 of record JAISUQ010000124.1, read on the forward strand.
TCGGGGGTGTAGAGGGCGTAGTTGTTCTTGCCGTTGTATTTGGCGTGGTACATGGCGATGTCGGAGAGCTTCATCAACTCGTTGCAATCGGCGGATTGTTCGGGGAAGAGCGCGATGCCTATCGACAGGCCCACCTCGTAGTCGCGGATGAAGGGCTTCAGGCTGTTCTGGGCCTTGAAGCCGGTGAGCATGCTGGTAGCCACCGCCTCGGCTTCGGCGGCGCTGCTGATGCCGGGGGTGATTTGGAGAAACTCATCGCCGCCGATGCGGGCGGTGAGCGCGTCAAGCAGGCAGGTACCGGGGTTCTCGGGGTTGAGCGCACAGGCCGCATAGCCCTGCTGAGTGGTGCTCAGGAACTCCGAGATGCTGCGCAGCAGCTCGTCACCGGCATCATGGCCGGCGCTGTCGTTGACGCGCTTGAAATTATCCAAATCCACGAAGAAGACGGCAAAGGGCGAGGGGGTTTTCTCCAGGGCTTCGCGCTTTTCGGCCAGATAGGTGAACAGGTAGTGGCGGTTGGGCAGGCCGGTGATGGCGTCGTGGTTGGCCAGGCGATAGAGGTCGGCCTGCATCCGTGAGTTGCGGCGGTTCAAGGCAATCAGCACCGCCAGCAGCACCACCATCGCTGCGCCCATGACCACCATCAACAGCCGCGAGCTGGTGGTGGAGGTCTGGCGGAACTGAGCAATGTAGATGTCGGTGATGTCGGTGCTGACCACGCCGATGACCTCACGGGTATCCGGGTCGAGCAGCGGTACCGCGCCGGTGTTGTAGGAGCCCCACTCGTCCTGGACGTTCATCACGCCGGCATTGGGCACGCCGGCAAAGGCTTCCAGGTGCACGTCTTCGATCCCGGTGTATTCGGTAATCAGGCCTTCGGTTTTGGGGTCGCTGTCGTCGTGGCCGGCCATGGCCTCGGTGTCGGTATCGAAAATGAAGTAATACTTGCCGTCGATGAGTTTGAGCACATAGATGTACTCAGCGCCGATACGCGTGCGCAGCAGCTCCAGGCGCGCGATGGTGGCGTCGTATTCGGCGCGATACCTGTCGACATCGGCCTCGCTGTTGATGTTGTTGAACAGCTCCAGATGGTCCAGGACCACCTCGCGGGCGCCAAAGCAGGAGGCCAGCAGCTCGGCTTTGACGCTTTCTTCGAGGATGTTCTCCAACTCGCTATTATTGCGCTGGGTGAGGATCATCGTGGTCGCCAGCACCAACGCGAACAGCACCGCGACTACCAGAATCGCGCCGTTCAGCAGACGTTGAGCCCGGTTGCCAGCTTTGGTCATTTTGGGGACGACCGCAGTCATCAGGTCGGCTCTCCCTTGCATCGGAAGGTTATCCAACCATTAGTATAGCCCCCAACCCCCATCTGACGCAGCAACCATCCATCGCGATGAACGGAGCCCCAAAAGGGTGATTACAGCGACTGCAAGTTCGGCAAGCACTGAGCAAATGCTGGTGCAGCACTAGAGCAGGTACTCGCGGGCCGATATTTCGGAGAAGTGAACAGCGCCCTCGGGGCAGGCCTGCAGACAGGCCGAGCAAGCCAGACAGAACAGGGTCTCGGTGATTACCGGCAGTGCTGAGTTGGCGGAGAGGGGCGACCCGGTTGTCGACCCGGTTGTCGACCCGGTTGCCGGCTCGGCTGCCGCTTCGGGGGCTGGCCCGGTTGCCGACCCGGTTGCCGCTTCGGGGGCGGGCCCGGTTGCCGACCCGGTTGCCGTTACGGGGGCAGCGGCGGCAGCTGAGGCCCGGACTGAAGTGCTGGGGCCCACGAAGGTTGGTGTGGCCGAACTCATCAAAGCGCTGCCAAGGGCGGTGCTGGCCTCGAAGGTCACCTCGGCGGCGGACGCGGCGGCGGCGGTGGCGGTGGTGGCGGCGGCGGCGGTGGCGGTGGCGGTGGTGGCGGCGGCGGCGGCGGCCCCAGTGGCGGCCCCAGCGGTGGTTGCCTCGGTTTTCTCCCCCGCTGTCCCTGCGCCGATATCGACGACGACTTCGGCATCCGGCTCGGCTTGCGGCTGGCGCTGGCGGGCGTGCACCGGGCAGACCTCCAGGCATTCGCCGCAGCCGTTGCAGCGCTCAAGGTCGGTGCAGCTGACGGTGATGGCGATGTCATCGGCGCGTTCGTCGTTGCGGCCCAAAGCCTCCATCAGGATGTAACGCACCGGCACTGCGATGGGGTTCTTGCCGCCGGTGCGCCGGGCCTTGATGGCCGCAGAAAGCCGGGTGCGCTCAAAGGTGGCCTTGCGGGCCCGCTGGGCCTCGACCTCTGCCAGGGCCTGGTTGCCAACTTGGGCGTTCTGCTCCCAGGACTCGCGCAATTCTCCCAGAAAACCGGTGAACATCCCCCGCCGGTCGACCTCGGTCTCGCTGGCCAGGTAGGCACGGACGTTGGGTTTGTGCTTGAGGGGCAACTCCTCAGCGGAGGCGATCAGGGCTACACTGCGCGCCGCCCACAACTCGGCGGTGCTGATGGCGGCGGAGAACAGCTCCTCCACGTTGTCTTTGGCGTTGACCGGGCAGCTGGCGCACTGGCCCGGCGGCAGCCAGACTGCCACCTCTTCCAACTTGGAGACACCGACCTCGTTGAGGGCTGAGAACCAGAACTCCCGGGGCAGCATGCCTAAGCAGGGCACCTTGAGCAGGCGGTCGTCGGCGCTGGACTGCTCGGCCAGCTTCAGGGCAGCCTGGGCAGCCTCGGGCTGATCCGTCAGGGCTTGAAGGCGCAGCAGGGCCAGGCTGCGCTCGCAGGTGATGGCCAGCCGGTCTGTGCGCAGGCTGGCCTTGAGCATGGCGTTGTTGGCCTGTTGGATGGTGCGCGAGGCCCCGGCCAGGGCATTTGTGGGGCAGACGCCCACGCAGGCGCCACAGCGCAGGCAGTCGGTGCTGGCGTGCGGCCGGGCGTTGTTGCCGGCGTTGAGTGCCGCTGCGGGGCAGAACTCCAGGCAGATCTCGCAGGGCGTGGGTCGCTTGGCGCAGCGCAGGCATTGTGAGGCCAGCGCCATCAGCGTGCCTGTGCCAAAGTCGCTGATGCCGGGGTTGCACTGTTTGATAATCTCGGGAGAAAGCACCGTATCGTCCATCGGACAAGTATACTATTCTCAGCCTTTGACGAAGGAGTCTTTTATGGAGAACCTCAATACCGGCCAACGCTTTGAGCAGTTTGTGGCCACCATCGCCCGGCTGCGGGCGCCCGGCGGCTGCCCCTGGGACCGCGAGCAGACCCACGCCTCCATCGCCCGCAACATGCTGGAGGAGGCCCACGAGGCGGTGGACGCCATTGAGCGCAACGACATCGCCAATCTGCGCGAGGAGCTGGGCGATGTGCTGTTGCAGGTGGTGTTTCAGTCCCAAATGGCCAGCGAGGCCGGCGAGTTCACGCTCGACGACGTGCTTGGCGACATCACCGACAAGATGGTCCGCCGCCACCCGCACGTCTTCGGCGACGAGGCCGCCTTTGCCGCCGCCCATCTCAGCGAGGAGCAGATTGCCATGATTCGCGCCGCCCAGACCCCGGACACGGTGCTGGACCTCTGGGACCAGATCAAGCTGGTGGAGAAGCGCAACCGGCGGGCCGGCCGCAACACGGCAGCAGGTGCGGCGGCGGGCGCTGGCGGCGCTGCCGGGGCCGCTGCCGCCCCCAACACCGCCGTCACCGCTGGCGGCGCTGAGCCCGCCCCTCCCGGCCTGCTGGACGGCATCCCGGTCAGTCTGCCGGCCCTGATGCAGGCCACCGACATCAGCCGCAAGGCCGTGGCCGCCGGCTTTGAGTGGCCGGATCTGGCCAGCGTCTGGCAGCAGGTCGAATCGGAGCTGGCCGAGTATCGCGAGGCCACCCTGGCCAGTCCACCCGGACAGGCCAGCCCGGCCGCCAGCGAAGAGTTCGGCGACATCCTGTTCTCGCTGGTCAATGTCGCTCGCAAGCAGGGAATCGACGCTGAGAGCGCTCTGCGCGCCACCTGCCGCAAATTCCGCAGCCGATGGTCTATCATGGAACAATACGCAAACGCCGCCGGCCAGCCCCTCTCCGAACACAGTACTGAGGAGCTGGAGCGGCTCTGGCAACTGGCCAAGCAGGAGATTGAAGGGAGCGCTCATGAGCAACATCGTTGACGTCTATGGCCGCGAGATACTGGATTCACGCGGCAACCCCACTGTAGAGGTAGAGATTGTTCTGGACGACGGCTCGTTTGGCCGTGCCGCCGTGCCCTCCGGGGCCTCCACCGGCGCCTTTGAGGCCTGCGAGCTGCGGGATAAGGAGTCGGCCCGCTATCTGGGCAAAGGCGTGGCCACCGCCGTGGACCATGTCAACGAGGAGATTGCCGACGCCCTGCTGGGCATGGACGCCACCGACCAACGCGCCGTAGACGCCGAGCTTATCGACCTGGACGGCACTCCCAACAAGACCAACTTCGGCGCCAACGCCATCCTCGGCGCCTCCCTGGCCGCCGCCAAGGCCGCTGCCGAGTCCTGCGAGCTGACGCTGTATAGCTACATCGGCGGCTGCAACGCCAGCCTGATTCCCACGCCGATGATGAACGTCCTCAACGGCGGCGTGCACGCTGATAACAACGTCGACTTCCAGGAGTTCATGATCATGCCGGTGGGCGCCAGCACCTTTGCCGAGGCCCTGCGCTGGTGCGCCGAGATCTACCACACCCTCAAAGGCGTGCTCAAGGAGAAGGGCCTGTCTGCCGCCGTGGGCGATGAGGGCGGCTTTGCTCCCAACCTCTCGACCAATGAGGAGCCGCTGGCTCTGCTCAGCGAGGCTGTGCTCAAGGCCGGGTACACCCCCGGTGAGCAGGTCGTCTTTGCCATGGACCCGGCGGCCACCGAGTTCTTCGACGCCGAGCGCCAGCTCTATGTGCTGGCCGGCGAAGGCCGCGAGTTGACCCCGGCCCAGATGGTCGACTACTGGGAAGCCCTGGCGGAGAAGTACCCGATCATCTCCCTGGAGGACGGCATGGCCGAAGAGGACTGGGACGGCTGGAAGCTGCTCACCGACAGACTGGGCAGCAAGATCCAGCTGGTCGGCGACGACCTCTTCGTCACCAACAAGGCGCGTCTGCAGTTGGGCATCGAGCGCGGCGTGGCCAACTCCATCCTCATCAAGCTCAATCAGATCGGCACGCTGACCGAGACCCTGGAGACCATCCAGACCGCCAAGCAGGCCGGCTACACCTGCGTCATCTCCCATCGCTCCGGCGAGACCGAAGACGTGACCATCGCCGATCTGGCGGTCGCCGTCAACGCCGGACAGATCAAGACCGGCGCCCCGGCCCGCTCCGACCGCGTGGCCAAGTACAACCAGCTGATCCGCATCGAGGAAGAGCTGGGCGACGCCGGCAGCTACGCCGGCCGCGCAGCCTTCTACAACCTGAAGTGAGCCCATGAGTTTTGAGTCTTACCTGAACCGCAACACCAAGCGGATGGACAAACTGGTGGCCGAGTTCTTCAAGGAGGGCTCGGCGCCGGATATGACCCGCTACCTCTACGGGCCACTGGCCGCCTACTCCGCCAACGGCGGCAAGCGCCACCGGCCCCTGATTTGTGAGCTGGCCTGCGAAGCCGTGGGTGGGCAGCCCCAACAGGCCCGCAGCGCGGCAGCGGCCATCGAGCACTTCCACACCGCCGCCCTGATCCACGACGACATCGCCGATGAGTCGGTGCTGCGCCGCGGCCAGCCCTGCCTGCACCTGACTCAGGGCGAAGGCCTGGCGATAAACGCCGGCGACCTGGCCTTATCGCAGGTCACCGGCCTGGTTTTGGAGGATAAGGGCCTGGAGGATAAAACCAAGCTGCGGGTGCTCTACGAGTTGGTGCTGATGACCCGACGCACCATCGAGGGCCAGGCTCTGGACATCGGCTGGGCCCGCGACGGCCGCTTCGATCTGACCTGCGAGGACTACCTGTTGATGGCCTCGCACAAGACCGCCTTCTACTCCGGCGGCACCCCGCTGGCCGTCGGCGCCATCATCGGCGGCGGCAGCGAGCAGGAGATTGAGTCGCTGCGGGCCTTTGGCATGGCCTCCGGCCTGGCCTTCCAGATCCAGGACGACCTGCTCAATCTCGTTGGCACCCGCGAGGCCACCAAGAAGGACTTCCGCTCCGATATCACCGAAGGCAAGCGCACCCTGGTGGCAGTGCATGCCATCCAACACTCTGAGCAAGCTAACGAGCTTATTAGCATTCTAGCATCTCACACCACCCACCCGCCGATGCTGGCCGTAGCGGTAGATTTGATGCAAGAGGCCGGCTCCATCGACTATGCCCGCGACTACGCCACCGCGCTGGTCAGCGAGGCCAAGCTCAACCTGACCGCCGCCCTGCCCGACAGTCGTCCCCGCGACCTGCTGCTCTCCATGGCCGACTTCTTCATCGACCGGATGAACTAGCCGGTTTTGGGAGGAAGGACAGCCTGTGCCCAACCCCCTGGTGACAATCATCGGCAAGGCCGCCCAGGCTGCTGCCCGCCTGCGCGGCGGCGGCAGTGGCGGCACGGCCTTCCCCGGTTTAGTGGTGGAGAAGCTCGACCCCAACTACGCCGTGGGTGTACTCAGCAACCTGCCCCATGGTGTGGTGCTGATCAGCGGCACCAACGGCAAGACCACCACCACCAAGATCGTCGCCGAACTGCTGGAGGCCTCGGGACTGCGGGTCTTTACCAACTCCACCGGCTCCAACTTCATGCGCGGAGTCATCGCCTCGCTGCTGCCACGCATCTCTTTGGGTGGACGGCTGGACGCCGACATCGCCGTCCTGGAGCTGGACGAAGCCCATGCCGTGCGCTTTGTGGAGCGGCTGGCGCCGCGCTACAGCCTGCTGCTGAACGTGATGCGCGACCAGTTGGACCGCTTCGGCGAGATTGACCACACGGCCGAACTGCTGGCCGCCGTGGCCCGGCGCACCACGACAGCCGTGGTGCTGAACCGCGAGGATAACCGCCTGGCCCGCCTGGCCGCCAATGTCGACGGCCGGATTATTGCCCGGATAGTCACCTACGGCCTGGCAGCCGAGCTGAAGTCGCACTTCCCCCAGGACGACGACCTCTACGCCGACGAGTTCGAGACCTGGGACCCCGAGCCGCTGGATGCGGTTGTGGCTGGCGCGGGTATGGGCGCGGGAGTGGGTGCGGGAGTGGGTGCGGATGCGGGTGCGGGTATGGGCGTTGGTGCGAGCGTGGGTGCGGGTGCGGGTGCGAGCGCGAATTCAGCCGCCACACAAGTCCCCGAGCCAGCGGTCATTCTCCAGGCGCTGACGAACAATACGGCAACCTTCCGCAGCGGCGGCGCGGTCTTCTCCACCCCATTGAAACTCAAAGGCATCTACAACGTTTACAATGCCGCCGCCGCTTTGGCTCTGGTGCAGACCATCGTCGCCGATGAGCCCAACGACGCCAGCTGCGGCAGTACCCACAGCGCCTTGCCGCCCGGCAGCACCGGCGACTCCCCACCCGACTCGCTGGCCGCGCTCATCGCCGCCCTGGCCAATGTGGAGTCGGCCTTTGGTCGCGGCGAGACCCTCACCCACAACGGCTGCGCGGTGGAGCTGCTGCTGGTCAAGAACCCGGGCGGCTTCCGCCTGGCCCTGGAATCCTTTGACCCCACCGGCTACGACACGATGATCGCCATCAACGACGAATACGCCGACGGCCGCGACATGAGCTGGCTGTTCGACGTGGAGTTTGCCGCCCTGCGTGCCGGCGGCGTGACGATGGTCAGCGGTGTGAGGGCCTGGGACATGGCCCTGCGACTGCACTACGACGACGTGCCCTTTACAAAGGTCGACAACGACCTGGCCCAGGCTCTGCCGCGTTTTCTGGCCGCATCTGAGCGGCCCAAGCGCATCTACTGCACCTACACGGCGATGCTGGCCATCCGCCGCCAACTGGGAAAGGAGCTCAACGTTGAGCAGCAGTAGCCACAATCCGTCGGCTGCTCCCAGCCTGGCAAGTGCGCCCAACGCGGCGGCTGCGCCCAATGCGGCAAGCGCGCTCAACGCGACAACCGCCACCAGCCTGCCAGATGCGCCTCGCCTGAGAATCGTCCATCTCTACCCCCGGGAGATGAACATCTACGGCGACCACGGCAACGTGGAGGCCGTCGCCCAGCGCTGCCGTTGGCGGGGCATCGAGCCGGAGGTCATCGGCTATCACATCGGCGCCGAGTTCCCAGCCGAGGCCGACATCATCTTAGGCGGTGGCGGGCAGGACTCCGGTCAGGGAGCGGTACAGGCCGACCTGCCGCGCATCCGCGACCAGCTGGCCAACCTGATTGCCAGCGGTGCGCCAACCCTGGTGATTTGCGGTACCTACCAGCTGTTCGGCAACTACTTCAAGACCATCGGTGGCGAGATGATCGCCGGCCTGGGCATCTTTGACCTGCATACTGTGGGCGGCGAGCGCCGGATGATTGGCAACATCGTCACCGAAAGTGAGGAGTTCGGTGAGATTGTGGGTTACGAGAACCACAGCGGCATCACCCGCCTGGCCGCCGGCTGGCAACCCCTGGGCCGCGTGCTGCAGGGCGATGGCAACAACGGCGAGGATGGCGGCGAGGGTGTGCGGCTGCATAACGCCATCGGCACCTATCTGCACGGCCCGTTGCTGCCGAAAAACCCGCGCATCACCGACTTCCTGATCAGTAAGGCCATCGAGCGCCGCTACGGCCTGGATGCGGCAACCGCCACCGGCCTTCTCCCCCTGTCGACCCTGGATGACACCCTGGCCGAACAAGCCCGCGCCATCGCCAAAACCCGCCCCCGTTGAGAACGGCAGGCGTGTGGGTTATCGGCCGCACTGCGGGGTGCCGGGGCAGATCCAGCAGTGGCGTACGGGGTATGGGCAGCGGCCCTCGGAGAGATAGTTGCGGGTGCCGCTGGCGCAGAGTGCGGCTGTGGTGCCATTGTGCAGCAGCGAGGCTGTGGAGGCGGTGATCAAACCAGTGCTGGCCGCCAGCAGCAGAGCGGTATTGATGGCCACCGAAGTCTTATAGCTGGCCTGGGTGCGTGTCTGCAGGCTCTGACCCAGCTGGCGCAGGACCAGCAGGGACTCCAGATTGTCGCTGGTCAATGTGATGTCGGCAACCTCGCGAGCGATGGCCGCGCCTGTCTCCATGGCAATGCCGACATCGGCGCAGCTCAAGGCCGGCGAGTCGTTGACGCCGTCGCCGACCATCACCACGGCAGCGCCTTCGGCTTTGAGGCATTGGATGCTCAGCTGTTTGTCGTCCGGCAGCAGGTCGGCTTCAAATTGGTCGATGCCGGCCTCTCTGGCGATGACTGCCGCAGTGCGGGCGTTGTCGCCGGTCAGCATGACAATGCGGGCAAAGCCGGCGGCGCGCAGGCGCTGCAAGGTGCTGGCTATCTGCGGGCGCAGCGGGTCACGGATCATCAGTGCGCCCACCAGTTGGCCGCCTACAGCCAGAAACAACGGCGAGGCGTCGGGGAAATCGTCGTGCAGCCTGGTCAGCTTCTCCGCGTCAAAGGCTATGCCTTCGTCCTCAAAGACAAAGTGACCGCTGCCGATAATCGCCCGCTGACCTTCCAGGGTTGAGGCGATGCCGTGGGCTACGATGAACTCCACCTCGGCATGGCGCTCGCGATGGTTGACACCCCGGCGCCGGGCCTCCTCCACCACCGCCCGGGCCACCGGATGCGGAAAATGCTCCTCCAGACAGGCGGCCAGACGCAACACCTCGGTCTCATCCCAATCATCCAACGGCAGCACTGCCGCCACGCTGGGCGTAGCCTGGGTCAGGGTGCCGGTCTTGTCGAAAACCAACGTGTCAGCCTGGGCAATCATCTCCAGGCAGCGTGAGCCCTTGACGCGCAGGCCCATTCCGGCGGCTTCGCGCAGCGCTGCCAGCGAGGTCACCGAGCCGGTCAGGCGCAGGGCGCAGGAGTAGTCGACGGTCAGCGCTGCCGAGAGGCGCTCCAGTGAGCGGGTGACGGCAAAGACGCCGGCGGCAAACATCAGATTCAACGGCACGATGCGGTTGGCCAGACGTTCCATGCTCTGCTGGGCGCCGGACTTCAGGCTCTCGGAGAGTTGCACCATGCCAACAATGGAGCGCAGGCGGGTACGCTCCGGAGCGGCGCTGACCCGCACGAACAGCTCACCATCCTCCAGTGCCGTGCCGGCAAAAACGTCATCGCCCCGCTCGCGCAACACGGCGGCGGCCTCGCCGGTCAGCGTGGACTGGTTGACCCAGGCCTGCCCGTTGAGCACCACGCCATCGACCGGCAGGGCCTGGCCGGTGCGGACCACGATGACGTCGCCCTCCACCAGCTCGGCGGCGTCGACCAGTTCCTCCTCGCTGCCAGCAACGCGCGAGGCCTTCTCCGGCAACTGCAACAGTGAGGCGATCAGCTGCTGCTCGGAGTGGCGTCGGGTCTGATCCTCAATCAGCTCACTGAGCTGGATCAGGAAGGCAGTGGAAGAAGCCGTGGAGAAGTCCAGGCGCAGCACACAGACCACCATGGCCGCCGCGTCCAGCACGGCCACGTCCAACTCCAGGCGCAACAGCGAGCGCAGACCGCGCAGCAGAAATCCGCCGATGCGCCAGAGCGTCCAGGCCACGCGTAGTGGCGCGGGCAACAGATAGCGGGTGACGACATGGACGGAGCAGAGCCAGACTGCCGAGTCAAAGAGTCTGGCCGGGCGCAGGGCCAGCGCGGCTTCCGGCGTTGGCCGATGCTCATCGAGGTCGGCTGGAGTGACGGCGCTCAA
>JAISUQ010000142.1 GCA_031272005.1 Coriobacteriales bacterium
CAACATTGTACCGAGAGCGCAGAAGTTTCGCAAAAATCCCCGAAGTCATGGACGTCCCCAATTTAATTTCCATCCAGATCGACTCGTTCGACTGGTTCAAGGGCGAGGGTTTGGCAGAGGCTTTCCGCGACATCTCACCGATTGAGAACGCCAACAAGAATCTGGCTGTGGAGTTCTTCAGCCACGAGTTTGGCGACCCCAAGTTCACGGTGGACGAATGCAAGGCCAAGGACATCTCCTATCAGGCCGCGCTGTTCGTGGAGATCCGCTTCACCAACCGGGAGACCGGTGAGTTCTCCGAGCAGGAGGTCTTCATGGGGGACTTCCCGATGATGACCCCGCGCGGCACCTTCGTGATCAACGGCACCGAGCGGGTGGTCGTCAGCCAGCTGGTCCGCTCCCCGGGCGTCTATTTTGCCAAGGAGCAGGACAAGACCTCCGACAAGGAGATCTTCAACGCCAAGGTCATCCCGTCCCGCGGCGCCTGGCTGGAGTTTGAGACCGACCGCCGCGATGTGCTCAGTGTACGCGTGGACCGCAAGCGCAAGCAGCCAGCGACCCTGCTGCTCAAGGCTTTGGGCATCGCCAACACCCGCGAGGAGATCATCGAGCTGTTGGGCGACAGCGACCTGGTGCTGCGCACCCTGGATCGCGACGGCGCCGTGACCCGCGAGGAAGCCCTGATCGAGCTGTACAAGCGCCTGCGCCCAGGCGAACCGCCCACGGTAGACAGCGCCCGCACCCTGCTGGAGAGCCTGTTCTTCAACCCCCAGCGCTACGACCTGGCCAAGGTCGGCCGCTACAAAATCAACAAGAAGCTGGGCAGCGACGCCGAAGGCGAGCAGTTCACGCTGACCAACGACGACATCGTGCGCACCATGCGCTACATCGTCGATCTGCATGTGGCCAACGAGACCCATACGCCCACCGACAAGCAGACCGACGACATCGACCACTTCGGCAACCGCCGCATCCGCACCGTCGGCGAGCTGATCCAAAACCAGTTCCGCATCGGGCTGTCGCGCATGGAGCGGGTGGTCCGCGAGCGCATGAGCACCCAGGAGATCGAGGACATCACCCCCCAGAGCCTGATCAACATCCGCCCGATCGTGGCGGCCATCAAGGAGTTCTTCGGTTCCTCGCAGCTCTCGCAATTCATGGACCAGACCAACCCGGCCACCGGTATCACGCACAAGCGCCGGCTCTCGGCCCTGGGCCCTGGCGGTCTGTCCCGCGAGCGCGCCGGCTTCGAAGTCCGCGACGTGCACACCTCCCACTATGGCCGGATGTGCCCCATCGAGACCCCAGAAGGCCCGAACATCGGCCTGATCGGCACCCTGGCCACCTACGGTCGGGTCAACCCTTACGGCTTCATCGAGTCGCCCTACCGCCGCGTCATCGACGGCAAGGTCACCGACGAGATTGACTACCTGACCGCCGATGAGGAGGAGAACTACGTCATCGCCCAGGCCAACGAGCTCTTCGACCAGGAGAGCCGCCGCTTCGGCCACACCGACGCCAAGGGCAAATTCATCCCGGCCAAGAAGGTTCTCTGCCGCGTCAAGGACACCCAGGGCGTCTTCGGCGAGCCGGAGGAAGTCGACCCCAAGCGTGTGCAGTACATGGACGTCTCCCCGCGCCAGATGGTCTCCGTGGCCACGGCGCTGATCCCCTTCCTGGAGCACGACGACGCCAACCGCGCCCTGATGGGCTCGAACATGCAGCGCCAGGCCGTGCCGTTGCTCAAGCCCTCGGCGCCGCTGGTCGGTACAGGCATGGAGCACCGCTGCGCCGTGGACTCCGGCGACATCGTCTTAGCCCTGCGTCCCGGCGTGGTGGAGTACGTGCAGACCGACAAGGTGCTGATTCGCGCCAAGGACGGCAGCCTGGATACCTACGAGCTGCCGAAATTCCAGCGCTCCAACCAGAGCGGCTGCTTCAATCACAAACCGCTGGTGCAGGTTGGCCAGGAGGTCGGCGCCGGCGATGTGCTGGCCGACGGCCCGGCCACCGAGCTCGGCGAGCTGTCGCTGGGCCAGAACCTGCTGGTGGCCTACATGCCCTGGGAGGGCTTCAACTACGAGGACGCCATTATCCTCTCCGAGCGCGTAGTCTCCGATGACCTGCTGACCTCGGTGCATATCTCCCAGTACGAGGTCGATGCCCGCGACACCAAGCTCGGCCCGGAGGAGATCACCCGCGAGATCCCCAATATCTCCGATGAGATGGTCGGCAACCTCGATGCCGACGGCATCATCCGTATCGGTGCCGAGGTCGTGCCCGGCGACGTGCTGGTGGGCAAGGTCACCCCCAAGGGCGAGACCGAGCTGACCGCCGAGGAGCGCCTGCTGCGCGCCATCTTCGGCGAGAAGGCCCGGGAGGTCCGCGACACCTCCCTGAAGGTGCCACACGGCTCCGGCGGCCGGATCATCGGCATCGCCCGTTTCTCCCGGGATAACGGCGACGAGCTGTCTCCCGGCGTCAACGAGCTGGTGCGGGTCTTCGTGGCCCAGAAGCGCAAGATCCAGCAGGGCGACAAGCTGGCCGGACGCCATGGCAACAAGGGTGTCATCAGCCGCATCCTGCCGGTGGAGGACATGCCCTATCTGGCCGATGGTACCCCCATCGACATCATCCTCAACCCGCTGGGCGTGCCCTCACGTATGAACGTCGGGCAGCTGCTGGAGACCCACCTCGGCTGGGCTGCGCATTATGGCTGGTCCGACGAGGAATCCAAGAAGTCCGTGCCCGGCGATTTGCATGTGGCCACGCCGGTCTTCGACGGCGCCACCGAGGTGGAGATCCTCGACGCCATCGAGAAGGCCAACGCCAACCTGGTGCTGCGCACCCACGAGCAGCTGGGGCGGCTGGCCCGCGACGAGTTCATCCCGCAGCTTTTGGTGGAGCATCCCAACAAGGGCAAGGCCTGGCTCTACGACGGTCGCACCGGGGAGAAGTTCCGCGAGCCGATTACCGTCGGTTGGAACTACATCCTCAAGCTCGGACATCTGGTGGACGACAAGATCCACGCCCGCTCCACCGGCCCTTACTCGCTGATCACCCAGCAGCCGCTGGGCGGCAAGGCCCAGTTCGGCGGCCAGCGTTTCGGTGAGATGGAGGTCTGGGCGCTGTATGCCTACGGCGCCTCGCACGTGCTGCAGGAGATCCTGACCATCAAGTCCGACGACACCGCCGGCCGCGTCAAGGCCTACGAGCACGTGGTCAAGGGCGAGAACATCCCGGCCGCCGAGGTGCCGGAGAGCTTCAAAGTGCTGGTCAAGGAGATGAAGTCGCTGTGCCTGGATGTCGAGCTGATCGGCGATGCGCGCGAAGATTCTCTGGAGGATATGGTCCAGGAGGGCGTGGAGCCCGACAGTCTGGCCTCCGCCATCATGATGGAAGGCTTACGCGACGACGACGATGAGGTCGACGCCCTGGATCTGATTGCCAGCGGCCTGGACGGCCTGGATGATGAGCTGGACGCCCTGGCCGCGTCCTCGCTGCTGGATGAGGGCAGCGCCACGGACAGCGCCCCAGACAACGCCCCAGAAGCCAACACGGAAGGAGAGGAGTGAGCATGACAACTGAATTCGACGTCAACAACTTCAATCAGTTCCGTATCGGCCTGGCTTCGGCGGAGCGTATCCGCTCCTGGTCGCGCGGCGAGGTCAAGAAGCCCGAGACCATCAACTACCGCACCCTCAAGCCCGAAAAGGACGGCCTGTTCTGCGAGAAGATCTTCGGCCCCACCAAGGACTGGGAGTGCAACTGCGGCAAGTACAAGCGCATCCGTTTCAAGGGCATCGTCTGCGAGCGCTGTGGCGTGGAAGTCACCCGGGCCAAGGTCCGCCGCGAGCGGATGGGCCACATCGAGCTGGCCGCGCCGGTCTCCCACATCTGGTACTTCAAGGGCTCACCCTCGCGGCTGGGCTACCTGTTGGACATCCCGCCCAAGGAGTTGGAGAAGGTGCTGTACTTTGCCTCTTCGATTATCACCTGGGTGGACTATGATGCCCGCGACGCCGACGCTGCCGAGCTCAAGGACGAGCTGGACGCCGACATCGAGGAGCTCGATGCCGAGCTGGAGCGGGCCTGCGAAGCCACGCGCCGGCTGTCGGCTGAGGACGTCGCCGAGGGCGAGTTCGCCAGCGACCTGGAGGAGGACGAGCGCCTGACTCCCGACCAGGTGGAGGAGGAGATTGCCGATCTGCGCGAGGAGTTTGCCGAGCGCAAGCAACTGCGTATGGAAGCCTTCGAGGCCTTCATGAAGCTGTCGGAGAAGCAGCTGGTGGGCGATGAGCCGCTGTACCGTGAGATGCGCACCAACTACTCCACCTACTTCCGTGGCGGCGTGGGCGCCGAGGCGGTGCGCGATCTGCTCTCAGCCATGGACCTCGACCAGACCGCTGCCGAACTGCGCGCCATCATCGCCGACGGCAAGGGCCAGAAGCGCCTCAAGGCCATCAAGCGCCTGAAGGTGGTCGACGCCTTTATCAAAAGTGAGAATAAACCGGACGACATGATCCTCGACGTCATCCCGGTCATCCCGCCGGATCTGCGTCCGATGGTCCAGCTGGACGGCGGCCGCTTTGCCACCTCCGACCTCAACGACCTCTATCGCCGGGTAATCAACCGCAACAACCGCCTGAAGCGGCTGTTGGACCTCGGCGCTCCGGAGATCATCATCAACAACGAGAAGCGGATGCTGCAGGAAGCGGTGGACTCGCTGTTCGACAACGGGCGGCGCGGCCGTCCGGTCACCGGCCCCGGCAACCGACCCCTGAAGTCCATCTCGGACATGCTCAAGGGCAAGCAGGGGCGCTTCCGCCAGAACCTGCTGGGCAAGCGCGTCGACTACTCCGGCCGCAGCGTCATCGTCGTCGGCCCGACCCTGAAGATTTACCAGTGTGGCCTGCCCAAGATCATGGCTCTGGAGCTGTTCAAGCCCTTTGTGGTCAAGCGACTGGTGGAGCTGGAGCATTCTCCCAATGTCAAGGCGGCCAAGAAGACCGTGGACCGGGCCGTCTCCACCACCGTCTGGGACGTGCTGGAGGAAGTCATCGCCGAGCACCCGGTGCTCCTGAACCGCGCCCCGACCCTGCATCGCTTGGGCATCCAGGCTTTCGAGCCGGTGCTGGTGGAGGGTAAGGCTATCCGGTTGCACCCGCTGGTCTGTACGGCCTTCAACGCCGACTTCGACGGCGACCAGATGGCCGTGCACGTGCCGCTGTCCTCCGAGGCCCAGGCCGAGGCCCGGGTGCTGATGCTCTCGGCCAACAACATCAAATCGCCAGCCCATGGCCGCCCGCTGGCCGTGCCCACCCAGGACATGATCATCGGCCTGTACTACCTGACAGCCGCCCGCGACGGCTTTCCGGGAGAAGGCCGGGCCTTCATGAACTTCAAGGACGCCCTGAATGCCTATGACGCCCGCGCCGGTGTGGATCTGCAGGCCCGCATCCAGGTGCGCCTGTCCCGCAACACCGTGGTGGAGACGGCCTACGGCAAGTTTGAGGAGCATCTGGCTGGCCAGCGCATCGAGACCACCGTCGGCCGCATCGTCTTCAACTCGGTGCTGCCGGACGACCATCCCTATATCAATTTCGAGATGAACAAGAAGGAGATCGCCCGTCTGGTGGAGGATTGCACCAACCGCTATACCATCTCCCAGATGCCGGAGATCCTCGACGGCCTGAAGCGCATCGGTTTCCATTACGCCACCCTGGCCGGTGTGACCGTGGCCGTCTACGACGCCACCGTGCCGCCCCAGAAGGAGGCCATCCTGGCCGCCGCCGACAAGAAGGTCGCCGAGATCGACAGCGAGTACGAGATGGGCTTCGTGGGCCTGGCTGATCGCCACAAGTTGGTGGTCGACATCTGGAACGCGGCCAATGAGGAGGTTGGCGAGGCCATGGCGGCCAACTTCGACCGCTTCAACCCCATCTACATGATGGCCTTCTCCGGCGCCCGTGGCGACATCAAGCAGATTCGCCAGCTGGCCGGGATGCGCGGCCTGATGTCCGACCCCAAGGGCGAGATCATCGACCGCCCGATCAAGGCCAACTTCCGTGAGGGGCTCTCGGTTCTGGAGTACTTCATCTCCACCCATGGCGCCCGCAAAGGCCTGGCCGACACGGCACTGCGCACGGCCGACTCAGGCTATCTTACTCGTAGGCTAGTAGATGTGGCCCAGGACGTCATCGTCCGCGAAGTGGACTGCGGCACCGACGACGGCATTGATTATCCGCTGATCAATGAGAAGGGCGAGATCGACCGCAACCTGGTGGGCCGCTGCCTGCTGGCACCTTCCGTAGACCCCACAACCGGTGAGATCATCCTGGATAAGGACGAGTATATCTCCTCGGTGGCCGTTATCCAGCAGCTGTTGGACGCCGGCCTGAATACAGCCCGCGTGCGCACCATCATGACCTGCCACGCCCATCGCGGCGTCTGCCAGAAGTGCTATGGTTGGGACCTCGCGGCCTCACGCCCGGTGAACATCGGCACGGCAGTGGGGATTATCGCCGCCCAATCCATCGGCGAGCCGGGCACCCAGCTGACCATGCGCACCTTCCACACCGGCGGTGTGGCCGGCGAGGACATCACCCACGGCCTGCCCCGCGTCACCGAGCTGTTTGAGGCCCGCCGCCCCAAGGGCCAGGCGGTCCTGGCCGAGATTGCCGGCACCCTGCAGATCGCCGGCGACAAGAACCAGCGCACCCTGACCGTCCACGACCAGCAGGGTAACCTGCGCGAGTATCAAGTCTCGGCCCGCGCCACCCTGATGCCCGGCGTGGAGGACGGTGTGGAGGTGGAGATTGGCCAGCAGCTGACCAAGGGCTCGGTCAACCCCCACGACCTGTTGCGCCTGACCGACTCCAACACCACCCTGCGCTACATCGTCAAGCAGGTCCAGGACGTCTACATCAGCCAGGGCGTGGACATCAACGACAAGCACATCGAGGTCATCGCCCGCCAGATGCTGCGCAAGATCGCCGTGTTGGATTCCGGCAGCAGCGATTATCTGCCCGGCAAGCAAGTCGACGCCTACGAGTTTGCCCGCGAGGCCGAGCGCATCGCCCAGGACGGCGGTGAGCCGCCGGTGGGCCAGCCGCTGCTGCTCGGCATCACCAAGGCTTCGCTGGCCACGGACTCCTTCCTCTCGGCGGCCTCCTTCCAGGAGACCACCAAGGTGCTCACCGACGCCGCCATCGAAGGCAAGACCGACGACTTGCTCGGCCTCAAGGAAAATGTGATCATCGGCAAGCCAATCCCGGCAGGCACCGGCCTGGGTGTCTACCGCGACGTCAACCTGACCTACAAGGGCGAGCCGCTGCCCTCACGCCGTGGCAAGCTGGAGGAACTGCCGCCCTACGCTCCCAAGGAACTGGTGGAGCTGGACGCGCTGATTCCCAAGCCCACGGAGTGGACCGACGGCGAGGAGTGGGCCAACCTGCCCATCGGCTGGCCGCCGACCGACATCCGCACCCCGCGCATCCCGCTGGAGTCGGCGCGGCTGTACATCTTCGACGACCTGGGCGTGTCGCAACGCTGGTCCAACAAGTTCTCCGAGGTGGGCATCGAGACTGTCGGCGACCTGATCGGCAAGACCGAGGAGGACCTGCTGCGCATCGAGGGCATCGGCGGCAAGGCCATCGAGGAGCTCAAGTCCGGCCTGGAGGAGCGCGATTTGCTGTACATCCTGGATAAGCCCGAGGATTCGGAAGACCCGGATGTCTCCCAGCTGCTGGAGATGGTCTTCTCACCCGATGACAGCGAATTGTGGGATGGAGAAGTGCCTCTGACCTACAGCGTCGACCCGGATGAGGATGTGGAAGGCGGCACCCTGAAGATCCGCGCCAACCTGAACAACCCCGCCGAGCTGGACGAGCTGTTAGGCGACCTCGGCCTGATCACCGAGACCACCGCCCCCGCAGGGGAGTCCGAAGACTAACCGCTGAGCGCCTCGGCAAACCGCAAGGAAGCGCTGTATTAGTCCCAAGCATCTGTTGGTCGAAAGGGCGCAATTCATTGCGCCCTTTCGAGTAGAGCCATGTTACAGGTCGAAAGGGCGCGATTCATCGCGCCCTCCCGACCTGCAAAAGCCACCAACCCCAACCTTCCCCCCAACCATCCGCAAGCCAGCAAACTACATGCCGGTTTGCCTTGAGCACCATGTTTCTGGCATACTTACCTCAGGGGCGCACAATGCGGTTGCATTGTTCTCCGTGAATGCTGAGGTGTCATCATGAAAAGCGCCCTGTCCTGCCTGACGGCCAGCCTGCTCTCCCTGTTACTCTGCATAAGCATGCTCCCCGCAGTCGGCTGGGCGGAAGACTTGGAGACTGAGGCAGAAGCTAGTCGTATTGGCGAGTCAGGAAATGAAGCAGATAGCAACGGGGATAATGACAACGCCAGCGGCGTTGATACTTATAACGAAGCGGCTCAAACCGACGGAGTCGATACCTTCAATAATGTGGATGCAGCAAACGATACCGAAGAGATAGAAAACTACGGACTACCTGGTGCGTTAGCGCCTGACCTTGTAAGCGAAGAGGATTCACAGGCTGACGAGATTATCAGCGGTTTAACCACCCTTGACGCAGCGCCGAGCCTTCCCAAAGGCGCAGTTCGTCGAATCTCGGAGCTGTACGGCAAGTATATCAACATCAACCAGTACCGCAACTCTGCTGCTGGCATCGCTGACAGTATCACATATGCTCGCGATTCTACCGGAAATATTTACGTAATCCACAGCTATGGCTCCACCTTCAGCGTCTATAAATACAACACCGAGTTGAACTACATAGGCACAGTTATGCAAGATGTGAGCCGCAATGGGTTTGAATACTGGGGAGGCTCCTACCAGGCACCCGATGGAACCATCTATCTGGCATTGGCTAAAAGTAACGACGACGAGGATGATGACGCAAATGTCATAGAGATTGTACGTTTCGATTCAAATTGGAATGAGACCGGCTATTCATATATCAAAGGTGGTGTAAATCATTCAAGAAAAGGAATCTATCTGCCAATGGCCGTAGGGCGAAGCGGGATGGTAGTGGTAGGCAATCAACTATTTATCCATGCAGGGCGACATATGTATGATATCGATGGCGTCAATCATCAAAGCAATATTCAACTTGTGGTAGATATATCGGCCGTGAGCGGGCAGTTACCGTCGAGTTCATTCCAAGATAAGTTTGGAAGCAACAAAATATTCTATGAGAGTCACTCTTTTAACCAGTTTATTCTGACAGATGGCACAACTCTATACATGCTCAGCCACGGCGACGCTTATGAGCGGCAGATCAGGCTCGGCAAATCAACGTTATCTGCCAGCGGCCCGGGCGCTGTCAGTGAGTCCACGCTGATGAACATCACTCCACCGTATGCGACAGTCCAAGACAACTATGTCTACAATTACACCGGTGTCACATTGACGGCAGCTGTGCTGACTGATACGCATCTGCTCGCCGTTGGCGGTTCGGTGCCGCATGATAACCCAGTACCTGGATACGCCAGTGCGCCCAAGGTGGATATAGGAACCGAAGGCCAGCCAGCCAAGTACAGCATGGTGCGCAACATCTACGTGTTGACGTACGATAAGGCTACGAACACCAATGGTTTCAACTGGCTGACCACCTACGACCCCCAATCCACAACTGTAAAGGTCTATGAGCCGCGGTTAATCCAATTGAGTGGCTCGCAAAGCGTGCTCCTGTTCACTGTCAAAGATGGTGATACCTATAAGACAGAGTACCGCCTGCTGAATGCTTCCGGACAAGTCGTTGCCTCTAAGACCTATAACAATATGTTCTTCACGCCGATTTCCGACCCGATTGTGGTGAATGGCTATATCACCTGGGTCAGCTCGAATGCCATGAATACTACCTCTGAGGGGAACTCGGAGCGCTACTTCTACCAAATCCCAGCCCTGATAGAGAACATAGCACCAACTGCCACTATCCAACCAGCTAACGGCACTGGCAACGTTTTGCCTTCAGGAGAGTTGACGCTTACTTTCAACGAACCAATGGATACCACGTCTGCTGGCGTTGTGGCGTTATCCTCAGGTTCTGTGACCAACTCCTATTGGATTGACGGTTATACGTGCGTGGTGCAATATGCCGACATCCCTTTCAGTACTGCAGTTAACGTAGCTGTCTCCGGTTACAAGGACATCAGCGGCAACTTGCAGACTCCATTGAGCAGCAGCTTTACAACCTTGCCTGCACCTACTATCCCGCCAGTGATAAATACGGTCAGTCTGCCTGATGGCAACTACAACGATGCTTACAGCCAAACTTTGGCTTACAGTGGTCAGCAACCTATAGCCTGGAGTATCGCCAAAGGTAGCTTACCAACAGGTTTGAGCCTCAACTCTGCGACAGGGATAATCAGCGGCACCCCTATGACTATTGGGACTTTTACCTTTACGGTACAAGCAACCAACCTCGTTGGCTCCAACCAGAAAGAATACAGCCTGACCATCAACTTGGATCCTGGCGAGCCAGCATTGGTTCTGACTCCAAATGTGCTTTATGGCACAAGAGGTAAATATACG
>JAISUQ010000005.1 GCA_031272005.1 Coriobacteriales bacterium
AAGCAAACGTGCCAGTGGCACGTTTGTAGGGAGAAGGGGTGAAGCGCTTGCGCGAAACCTATGCAACGTTGCTGCGAATGCAGCGCTTGAGCCCCTGGGCAAGGCGATTCATCGCGCCCCTACCGACCTGCAGTGACAGGGGGGACGTCCCCACTGTCACCTCAGAGCTTGATGTCGGTGATAACCCAGTCGTAGAGCCAGAGTTGGAATTGGCGGCCGCAATAGCTGCAGGTGTTGCCTTCGAGCAGGCTGACACTGGCACCGCAGCCGTCGCAGGTCATCAGCTTGACTTCGCTGGCGGCATTGGTCAGGCAGTCCTTGGACTTCACAGCGGTCAGCTTGATGCGCTCCAGGCTACGGCGGTAGCTGGCGCCTTCGGCCAGGCTGAGTATCTCCACAGCGGCAGTCACCTGCAGGCGCTGGGTCAGGTTATCCACCGTAAAACCGTCGAAGCGCAGACCCGTCAAATTGACGTCGAAGGCCTGGGCAAAACGGGAGAGCAGCGGCGTCGGGTCGACGTTGGCGATAACGGCAATGTCTTCCGGGCGCTGGGCGAAGATCATCATCAACAGCTTGTTCTCGATGTTGGCAGCAAAGGAAGCCAGCGAGAAGTACGGGTCGTAGGCCTGCACGCTCTGCTCGAAGTCGCTTTGCAGCTTGATGGAATCCCAGCGGATCTTGGCAAATTGGAGGGCTTGGATCAGCGTGCTGATACAGACGCTGGCTATGAAGATGAATGCGAAGCCGAAAAGCAGCCACCCCAAGGGCACCGCCAGGACAATCAGAATGGTCCAGAAATTCTCCCGGGCAAGATCAATCACTTCCGTCGGTATCGAGGTGCCGCCGTTTCGGCCAAAAACCAGAAGGAGCATTGCCAGGGTGAAAACCACTACGAGCCCGGATTGGAACAGGATGCGGCGTCCGCCTTTGAGTACTGCACTGCCCAGCTCCCGGGCGTTGCGCACGATGCCGCCAGCCGGGTCGGGGCGCAGAGAGAAGCTGGACGCCTTGAGGTTGAAGTCGTCCACGGTGAATTTGGTCTTGCAGTAATCACAGCCGTCCAGCAGGCTGTCCAGGGTGGAGGGAGCGCCGCAGTTGGGGCAGACGTAGAGTTCATCGTTCTTGATGGCTTCGATCAGCTCCACATGAGCGGCGCCGGTGTAATTGATTGCCGGTAGCGGCTGACCGTTGCGGTAATAGGTCTTGGTAGCTTTGATGCTCTTGTCGGCGTTGGCGTAGCTGTACTTGCCATCGCTGTCCCAGAGGGTCTTGAAGGCGAAGGGGTTGTTGCGGTTGATGTCTTCGGTGAAGTCGAGGTCCAGACTCATCCCCAATTGCGCCAGGCGGGCGCGGGTCAGGGTCAAACGAGCCCAGAGCAACTGTGTGATGTTGGCCAACTCCAGCTGCCCGCCCCGGTAGAATTCCACCAGATTGGCGATGAGCTTCTCCACCAGGTCCTGGGCGTCGCCGCGCTGCTCGCGCTTGAGCGACTGCAGGCGGATGCTCTCGGCGATGCGCTCGGACATATCCATCATAAATCCTGTCTGACTGCCTGCGGCTCGAAACGTCTACTTCTCGACGATGGAGAAGGTGCCGGCCTGGGGGTTGTAGGTATAGTTCAGACCATGGAGCTTGTAGGTGTAGGTGGTGGAGCCGGACTGGCCGCCGGCCTCGTCGAAGTGCAGCTCTGTGCGGATCTGCTCCAGGTCACTGGCGCTCAGCTGCAGGTCGAAGGACTGAGCCAGACTGATGAAGAGCTTGGGGGCGTAGAAGCTGTCAGACTCAGCGCTAACGGCGATTATCTGCATTTCTGCGTCGGTGGTGAGCTCAACGCTGTAGCTGACCTCGGCGCCGGCTGCTCCTTCCTGGCCAAAGCCCTGCAACACCGCTGAATAGCCGTCCGCGCCATCCAGGGGTGTCAGGCCGGGGTAGGCGGCTTCATCAAAGCTGACCTCATCGCCGCCCGTGGACTCGAGCAGGAAGTAGTTGAAATCAGCGGCCAGCTGCTCCGGGTTGCGCTGTAAAAACGCTGCATCTTTGTTATTGTCGCAGGCGGCCAGGGTCCAGAGCGCTGATGCGGCCAGCAGCAGGGCGGCCAGCAGCCTGATGCCTGCTGATGACCTGGTGCCTGTCGATGTCATGGCGCCTGCTGATGTTTTGACGCCCGTCAGCAATCTGACGTCTGTCGACAACGTCGCTTTCCTGCTGATCTGCGCTGCTGAAGTCCTCTCCACAACAAAACCTCCCCACGTTTTTGCTCACTGTAAATACTAACCCAACAGCCGGCTGCAAAACAGGCGGATAGCCAAATTGGCCGGGCAACAATCCTGACAAATGTCATGGGGAGAATGAACACCTGACACTTACGGCAGCCCGGGTTGCCTTTTATGCTGGTATCAGTTGAACGCTTAAGGATTTGGAGGGTTGAGAGATGACTACGCAAGCCAACACCATTACCACCACCACTGCTGCTACTGCTGCTACTGCCGGCGCCTCAGCTGCTGTTGCCGTTGCCGTTGCTGCTGCCACTTCGGTGCCGGCCGCTTTGGCGCCCATCGCTTCGGCGCCGCCCGCATTGGTGCCCATCGCTTCGGCGCCGACCGCGACGACGACGACCCTTCGACAGACGGCGGCCACCGTCCGCGCCGGCCTCTCCGGCAACGCCCTGAAGATCATCGCCATTGTCGCCATGACCTGCGACCATCTGGCCTGGCTGATCTTCCCGGGCTTCTCCACCCACCCGATAGCGCTGAGCATGCACGTTGTGGGCCGTTTGACCGCGCCGATTATGATGTACTTCATCGCTCAGGGCTATTACCACACCCGCGACGTCAAGCGCTATGTTGCTCGCTTGCTGGCTTTTGCTCTGCTGGCCCAGCTGCCCTATTCTCTGCTGTTTGGCGACACCTTCACCTTCCCCTTCGGCGGCCTGAACGTAATGTGGACCTTTGCCATGGGCCTGACTGCCCTGGCCATCTATAAGAGCGACAACCCGCGCCTGCGCCCATGGATGAAGCAGATACTGGTCTGGGCCTGCCTGTTTGCCGCCTTCCCCGGCGACTGGTCGATGCCGGGCGCCGTGGCCATCCTCTACATGGGCCGCAATCACGGTAACTTCAAGCGCCAGATGCTCTTCCTGATGCTCTGGATGGCCTGCTACGCCCTGGTCTATGCCCTGGCCATCGACCCCCTCTACGGCTGCCTGCAACTGCTGGTCTGCCTGGCCATCCCTCTGCTGGCCTGCTACAACGGCCAACGCGGCGCCTTCAGCAGCGGCACCGCCGGCAAAGTGATGAAATGGCTGTTCTACATCTACTACCCCGCCCACCTGCTGCTGCTGAGCCTGGTTAAACTGCTGGGATAAAGGCGAGACAGCAGGGGCGGTTATCAGAGTTGACAATGGGGACGGTTCTCTTTGTCAACTCTGAAAATCCCTCTCGGGGTTCAAGTCTCTGACAGGTTGCCGAAAAAGGAAAACCCCCTTTGCAGAGGGTTTTGTGGTCTTGGTGGAGCATAGGGGACTTGAACATTTGTGCCGCTGGCGCGACACAAATGTGAGACCTCGCGCAAGCGCTCGGCCATTTTCGCTAAAACGCGCCACTGGCGCGTTTTTTAACGCGAAAATCCCTCTCGGGGTTCAAGTCTCTGACAGGTTGCCGAAAAAGGAAAACCCCCTTTGCAGAGGGTTTTGTGGTCTTGGTGGAGCATAGGGGACTTGAACCCCTGACCTCATGGCTGCCAGCCACGCGCTCTCCCAGCTGAGCTAATGCCCCGGTTTGGGTGCCCTTGCGGGCGAATGGATAGTATATCATAACTTGGCGGGCTTCAAGTAGCCTTTTGGCGGGCTTATCCTGACTGGCTGGCGGTAAGCAGATGGTATTGCGTTATTGGGGGCTGTACAATCAGCGGACAGTATCTTCGTTCTGAGGAGGAGGATGATGGTGCAAATCCTCGATCTGTCAGCTGCAACCCAAGCCGACTTGGGCTCTGTTGCGGCTATCGCCAAAAGCGCCGGTGTGGACTTTGACGATTGCTACCAGTGTGGCAAATGCAGCGCCGGCTGTCCGATGGCCCACGAGATGGATTTCCTGCCGCGCCAGGTGATCCGCCTGTTGCAGCTGGGACAGTACCAGGAGGCGCTGGGTGCCCATACCCCCTGGGTCTGCGCCAACTGCATGGTCTGCTCGGCTCGATGTCCGCAGGGGGTGGACATTGCAGCTATCATGCTATCGTTGCGTCGAGCCGCCAAACGCGCCGGTCTCAGGCCGGAGAAGGAGACCGACATCTTCGACGACATCTTCGTCGGCAACATCCGCCGCTTCGGCAAATCCAACGAGGCCGTGCTGGCCGGGATGTTCAACCTCAAGAGCGGCCATCTGATGCAGGATGTCCTCAATGCTCCCAAAATGGCCGTCCGCGGCATGATTGGCCCCAAATTGCACAGCGTGCACGACAAGGACGCCGTGCGCCAACTGGTCGACAAATGCCTGGCCGCCGAGAAAGCCAAAGGCCAGGCAGCGCAGTCAGGCGGGGAGGTGAGCCCGTCATGAAATACGCCTACTTCCCCGGCTGTTCGGCCAACTCCACTGGTATCTCGTTCACCCTCTCAGCCGACTACGTGGGCGGGCGCATCGGACTGGAGCTGGAAGAGATCCCGGATTGGTGCTGCTGCGGCACCTCTGCCGCCCTGGTCACCAGCGCTGATCTCAGCCTGGCCCTGCCGGCTCGCTCACTGGCCCTGGCCGAGCAACACCTGCCGGGGCTGGACGTCGCCACCCCCTGTGCCGGCTGCTTCGCCTCGCTCAAGGGCGCCCAGCACTACGTGCGCCGCGGCACCGAGCAGCGCGCACACGTGGAGCAGCTGATTGAGATGCCCTACGCCGCCACCGCCGAAGTCTACAGCTTCCTGGAGGTCATGGCTCAGCCGGAGGTCTCCGAGCAGATTGCCAGCCAGCTTACCACCGGCCTCAACGGCCTCAAAGTGGCCAGCTACTATGGCTGTGCCCTGGTACGACCGGCAGACGTGACGCAATTCGAGGATCCGGAGAACCCCCAGAGCATGGACAGGCTCATGGAGCTGGCCGGCGCCGAAGCGATCAGCTGGGCATATAAGACCGAATGCTGCGGCGCCTCGCACCAAATCAGCGAGCCCAAAGGCGCCCGCCTGCTGGTTGAGCGCATCTTCGCCGATGCTGCGGCCAACGGTGCTGAGGCCATCGCCTGCGCCTGTCCGCTCTGCCTGCTCAACCTGGATCTGCGCGAGGCCGAGATCAACGCCACCCGCCAGGCCCGCGGCGAGCAGCCCTTCGACATCCCCATCTATTACTTCACCGAATTGCTGGGGGCGGCGATGGGCGGCAGCGCCAAGCAGCTGGGCATCGACCGCCACTTCTGGCCAGCCGAGGCGCTGGTGCAGCGAGCGGTGAGTCCTTCTCCCGCTGAGCCGGTACTTGATGATGCGGGTTTGAAGCCCGATTCTGCGGATGCCCCTGCGGCAGCCCCAACGGCAGCCCCAATGGCAGCCCCAATGGCAACGCCAGAGCAGCCAGCCGAGCCCGCCGCCGAAGCCCCAGCCGCAGCCCCAGCCGAGGCTGCCGCCACCCCCGCAACCGCAGTAGCAAAGGAGGTCGCAGATGAGTAGGATCGGCGTCTTTATCTGCCACTGTGGCTCCAACATCGCCGGGACGGTGGACGTCGCCCGGGTGGTGGAGGCGGCGCGCAGCTTCCCCAACGTGGTAGTCGCGGACGACAATAAATACACCTGCTCCGACCCTGGCCAGCAATCCATCAAGGAAGCCATCGTCGAGTATAACCTGGATCGCATCGTCATCGCCTCCTGTTCACCGCGGATGCATGAGCTGACCTTCCGCAAGATGCTCAAGGACACCAGCATCAACCCCTATATGCTCGAGATCGCCAACATCCGCGAGCAATGCTCCTGGGTGCACAAGGACATCGAGGCCGGCACGGTCAAGGCCATCGATCTGGTCAAGATGGCCACAGCCAAGGTGGACAAGGACACACCGCTGTTCACCACCACCATCCCCATCAACAAACGGGCGCTGGTCATCGGCGGCGGCATCGCCGGCATGCAGGCCGCTTTGGACATCGCTGATGCCGGCTATCCGGTGACCATCGTGGAAGCCGAGCCGTCATTGGGTGGCAAGATGGTCATGCTGGACAAGACCTTCCCCACCATGGACTGCTCGGCCTGCATCTGTACTCCCAAGATGGCTGATGTGGGCTCGCATCCCAACATCACGGTCAAGACGTTGTCTGAGGTGGAGCAGGTCTCCGGTTATGTGGGCAACTTCGAGGTGACCATCCGGGAGAAGGCCAAGTACGTCGACTACGCCACCTGCACCGGCTGCGGCCTGTGCGAGACCAAGTGTCCCACCAAGGTGGCCAGTGAGTTCGACCAGGGGCTGGGCCAGCGCAAGGCCATCTACAAGCCGTTTGCCCAGGCTGTCCCCTCCAAACCAACCATCGACGCCGCGCATTGCCGCAAGCTGACCTCTGATAAGTGCGGCGTCTGCGAGAAGCTCTGCCCCACCAAGGCCATCAACTTCGCCGATGAGGACAAGCTGACCACCGAGACCTACGGCGCCATCGTGGTGGCCATCGGTTACAAGCTGATCGACTGGGGTGCTCTATACGGCGAGTACGGCGGTGGGCGTTACTCCGACGTCATCTCCGGCCTGCAGTTCGAGCGGTTGGTCAATGCCTCCGGCCCCACCGAAGGCCACATCACCCGGCCCTCCGACGGCACCGAGCCCAAGACCGTAGCCATCATCAAATGTGTTGGCTCACGCGATCCGGAGAAGGGGCGCAGCTATTGCTCGCGCGCCTGCTGCATGTACGGCGCCAAGCACGCCCATCAGTACCTGGACAAGGTGCCGGATGGCCGCTGTTACGTCTTCTACATGGACGTCCGCACACCGGGCAAGGGCTACGATGAGTTCTACATGAACACCCAGCACGATGGCGCGGTCTATCTGCGCGGCCGGGTGTCGAAGATCTTCGAGCAGGGCGGCAAGCTGATCTGCAAAGGCGAGGACACCCTGATCGGCAAGCAGGTCGAGGTGGCCGCCGACATGGTGGTGTTGGAGACGGCCATGGTGCCGGCCGACGCCGCCGACCGCCTCGGCTCGATGCTCGGTGTGACACGGGACAAGGACCTCTGGCTCTCGGAAGCCCATCCCAAATTGCGACCGGTGGAGACCAACTCCGGCGGCATCTACCTGGCCGGTACCTGCCAGGGCCCCAAGGACATCCCAGACTCCGTGGCGCAGGCTTCGGCAGCGGCCATGAAGGTGGCCATCCTGTTCTCCAAGGACGAGCTGGAGAGCAATGCCATGATAGCAGGCTCGGATGCCAGCCTCTGCAATGGCTGCGGTGCCTGCGTGAACATCTGCCCGTATAGCGCCATCACTTTGGAGGAGGTGACCCGGCGGGAGAACTCGCGGATGGTCACCCGCCAGGTATCGCGTGTCAACCCCGGCCTCTGCCAGGGTTGCGGCGCCTGCACCGTGGCCTGCAAGCCGGGCGCCATGGATCTCAAGGGCTTCAGCGACGAGCAGATCATGAAGGAGGTGGAGGCGCTATGTCAGTGGTAGACGAGAAATGGGAGCCAACCGTCCTGGCCTTCTGCTGCCATTGGTGCACCTACTCCGGTGCCGACCTGGCCGGCCTGAACCGTATGAACTACCCGGCCAACATCCGTGTGCTGCGGGTGCCCTGTTCTGGCAGGGTCAACCCCCAGTACGTGTTGACCGCCTTCAACAAAGGCTGCGATGGCGTGCTGGTCTGCGGTTGTCACCCCGGCGACTGCCATTATGTCAGCGGCAACTACTACGCCAAGCGGCGGATGATGGCCTTCAAGCGCCTGTTGGAGTACACCGGCCTGGAGCCGGAGCGTTTCCAGGTGCGCTGGATTTCGGGCTCGGAAGCCGGCAAGTTCCGCGATACCGTGGTCGATTTCTGCGAGAAGGTGCGGGCGTTGGGGCCTTACACCGGCGGCGCTGTCAGCCTGTCGGAGGGCTTGGGCGCGGGCGCCGAGCTGGGCGTGGGCGCCGAGCTGGGCGTGGGCGCCGAGTTGCCACAGGGCGGTGATGCGCAATGACCGCTGCAATCCAGGATGCCTTGCGCGCCCGGGCTGGCGAGCTGCTCTCCTCCGGCGCGGTGACGATGGTCATCGGTTGGGGCCAGGGGCGCTTCGAGCATCAGACAACACCGCTGTTCGTCACTACAGCCGAGCAGGCCAGCGAGCTGGTCTTCGACCAATACTGTGTCAACACGCTGGCCAAGTACGTGATCCGCGAAGTGGCATTGGCCGGCGAGGGAAAGATTGCCGTCTGCGTGCGGGGTTGCGAGTCGCGCGCCATCAACCGGATGATTGCCGATAACCAGCTTAACCGGGAGCAGGTACACCTCATCGGCATCCCCTGCCCCGGCATGACCAGCCGCCAGGGTCAGCCGCTGGCCAAGTGCGAGGCCTGCACCCACGCCGACCCGCTGATCTACGATGAGCTGCTGGGCAA
>JAISUQ010000134.1 GCA_031272005.1 Coriobacteriales bacterium
CATAGTTTTCCTTCCGCTCTCAGGGCCTGTCGTACGGCCTGGGTTACCTGGTACAGAGACTTGCCGCTGGTATCCACGCAGATGTCGGCGGCGTCCTGATAATAACGCAAACGCTCGGCCAGCAGCTCAGCTGGTGGTGTCTGGCCACTCAGCAACGGGCGGCTTTCGGGGCGGGAGATCCGCGCAACGGCCTCGTCGGCCTCCACCTGCAGCCAGATGATGGTGCCCAGCTGCTTGAGCAGCTCGCGGCTGGCTGCGCGGGTCACCGTGCCGCCGCCACAAGAGAGGATGCAGCGCTCGCGGGTGCGCATCGACTCCAGAAAGGCCTGCTCGCGGGCTCGGAAACCAGCTTCGCCTTCGCTGGCGAAAATCTCGGGGATACCCATCTTGGCTTCGCGGGCGATATAGGTGTCCATGTCGATGCTGCTCATGCGCTCCTGGCGGGCCAAACGGCGGGCCACGCTGGACTTACCGGCGCCCATGAAGCCAATCAGGATGATATGGTCAGGCGATGCGACTGGCATAGGCTTCAAATGCTAGTAAGCTATCTTTTACAGTATCATGACCGAACTTCTGCTGATAGCAGGTCGCCAGCACCAGAGCCAGTTCGGCTTCGGCCACGACGGCGGCTGCGGGCACGGCACAGATGTCGCTGCGTTCGCGCGAGGCCTTGACGGGCCAGCGGGTGGCCAGATCGATGCTGTCCAACGGTGTGGCCAGGGTGGGGATGGGTTTCATCACCGCGCTGATCAGCAGCGGCAGACCGGTGGTCATGCCGCCCTCCAGTCCGCCGGCGTTGTTGCTGGCCCGGGAGATGCGGCCGCGGTCGCTGCCGCTGCCGGTATCGCCGAGGCAGATAATCGGGTCATGGACCTGGCTGCCCGGCAGGGTGCCGGCGGTGAAGCCCAGGCCAAACTGCACACCCTTGATGGCCGGGATGGAGAGCAGCGCGCCGCCGATGCGCCCATCCAGCCTGTCGCTGCCGGAGGCGTAGCCACCCAGACCGGCCACCAGGCCGGTGGCGGTGACGGAAAACCAACCGCCGAGGCTCTCGCCAGCCTCGCGGGCGGCGTCGATGGCGGCACACATCGCCTCGGAGGTTTCGGGGTGCGGGCAGCGCACTGGCGAGGCCTCGATCTTGCTGGCCGAGAAGACACCGGCCTTGCGCTGGATTTCGGTTGCCGGTAGCTCCACGCTGCCGATGCGGGTCACGTAGCTGCCGATCTCCACGCCAAAATGCGCCAGCCAGGCTTTGGCCACCGCGCCGGCAGCGACCCGCCCGGCGGTCTCCCGGGCACTGGAACGCTCCAAAACGTTGCGGCAGTCATCCGTACCGATTTTCATCGTGCCCACCAGATCGGCATGTCCCGGGCGAGGTGAACGTTCCCGCGGCAGGTCGGCCGGAGGCTTGCCCTCCTGGGCCATGACGGTTTGCCAGTTGGGCCAATCGCGGTTCTCAATCAGCAGTGCCACCGGTGAGCCCAGGGTACGCCCGAAGCGCAGACCGGAGAGGATGCGGGCCTTGTCCTGCTCGATGGCCATCCGGCCGCCCCGTCCGTAGCCGCTCTGGCGGCGAGCCAGGTCGGCGTCGATGCGGGCGGAGTTCAGCTCAATTCCGGCCGGGACCTCACTGACGATGACCGTCAGCGCCGGCCCGTGCGATTCTCCCGCAGTGACGTAGTTCATTGCCGCCCTCCCATCAGACGCTGCTCCACTTTTCTGAAGATTTGAGTGTACCAGAGGTCGGTGGTCGAAAGCGGTCGGACGAGGATGGCCGACCAGCCCAGCAGATGGGCGCCGAAGACATCCGTCAGCAGTTGGTCGCCGATGACCACCGTGCGGGTGCCCGGCCCGGCTCCGGCGCGGCGGCGGGCCTTGAGGTAGGTGAAGGGCAGCGGCTTCATGGCCTTGTAGACCAGCGGTACATTGAGGCGCTCAGCATAGGCGAAGACCGTGCGATGCCAGTTGTTGGAGAGCAGGCAGACCTTCAACCCCACGACCGTCAGTGCGGCCACCCACTCGCAGATGGCCTCGGAGAGCAGGTGGGTGTCGCGCGGCACCAGCGTGTTGTCGATGTCCAGCAGTACGCAGCCAAAGCCCTGCTGGACCAGCTGTTGAGGACTGATTTCGGTCACTGAGTCATGGAATTGCTCTGGCGCCAGGAGCCTCATGGGGGTCGCTCGCTTCTCCGCTTCTGCGCTTCTGCGCTGCTGCATTTGCGCGCTTTGGGCCTGGTGTTTCTCTGAAACGTCAGGCCCTCGGCGCTGGCTTAACCGCTGTAGTTCAGCTCGCCATAGATGGCCACCTTGGCCTCGTGCTCCTCCTGCGACACGCTGAACTCATCGTGGCCGGTTTCGGGGTTGAGGACGAAGAAGTAATAGTCCGTCTCCTCCGGGTGGGCGGCCGCCTGGAGGGAGGCCAGGCCGGGCGAGCAGATCGGCCCAGGTGGCAGGCCGCCGTAGATGTAGGTGTTATACGGGCTGTCGATGGCGATGTCGTCGTAGGTCAGCGGGTGGGCGGCGTAATCGCGGTCGGTCCCCAGTACATAGACCACGCTGGAGCACAGCTGCAGCGGGTAATCATCCGCCAGTCGATTATAGATGACGGAGGAGACCAGGCCGCGCTCATCGTAGCCGGTTTCGTTATCCACCTTGGCTTCCTTTTCGATCAGCGAGCCGATAATCAGCACGTCGTAGAAGCTCAGGCCCTGGGATTCGGCATAGCTGAGGTCGAGGTTGGCCGTCTCCAGGGCAAACTGATCCAGCATTACGCGCACGATGTATTCGGCATCGGCGGTGGCGGGGATGCTGTAGGTCTTGGGGAAGAGGAACCCCTCCAGGGAGTTGTTGTAGGCGCCCTCCAGGAAGGGATAATCCGCCAGGTACTTATCCGCCGAATGCGCTTCGGAGATGAATTCGGGGGCGGTGATGGCCCCGCCGGAGACATTCTCCACCCGGGCGGCTACCAGCTCCAGGTTGAAGTTCTCCGGGACGATCAGGATATAGCCGTCGCTGATGGCTTCGGGACCGGCAACCAGCATGTCGATGACCGTGTCGTAGTCCATGCCGGTGGTCATCTGGTAGGTGCCGGGCTTGAGCTTGTCGTCGGCGCCTTTGATGATCACCTCGTTGAGGAAGTTGGTCTGGCTGTCGACGACGCCGTTGTCTTTGAGAATCTGGGCGATCTCCGAGGCGCCGGCGCCGTTGGGGATGGTGATGGTCACCGGCTGACCGGCGGCAATCGGCTCTTCTCCGTCGAAGAGTTTGTGGTAGAGCTTGAATCCACCGAAGGCCAGACCGCCGATGACCGCCAGCAGGATGACGGCGGCGATGATGGTGGTTATCAGCTTGCGTTTACTGCTGCCACCGCTGGTGCCCAGCACCGATGGCTGGCGGCCGGAGCCCTTGCCGGTGCGCGAACGCACGGCCACGTAGGGGTTGGCGCCCCTGGTGTTGCGCACCCGATAGCGGGAGCTGGCAGCGGTTCTGGTGCTGGTGCTGGTGCTGCTTGACTGCTCGTCGTCCAGGTCGCTGGCTGAAGTGTTCGACAGCGGAGCAGAGTGTCTGCCGCGATATTCAGACATAGATTAAATCCTATCGTATACTCGTTGACCGCCTGCCTTATGCAATGGCGCGGAGGTCAGCTATCATCTACCACCGAAGCTGCGTCCAGATAAGTCTGAAGAAAAATCGACGCCGCAATCATATCTATTTTACCACGCATCTGCTTTTCCGTGCAGCCGGCCTCCTGAAGCATCCGGCGGGCTTCGCTGCTGGAGAGGCGCTCGTCCTGGAAGGACAGCGGCAGGTTCGTAGTAGTGCTAATCTCTTTAGCAATTTCTCTGACCTGCGCTGCCTGCTGATTCTCCACACCATCAAGGGAGATGGGCAAACCGGCCAGCAACAGTTCGGGCTCGTATTCCGCCAGCAATTGACGGAAGCTGGTGGCGGCCTGACGTACTTCGGCTGTGGGCAGCACCTTGACCGGCGAGGCCACCCGTCCCGCAGCATCGCTGACGGCGATGCCGGTGCGCACTGCACCGATGTCCAGAGCCATTACCCGCAACGTCGGGCCGCTATGCACAAGCCTCGCGGGCGGCTGCCAGGGCGGCGTCCAGCCCGGCGGCGTCCTTGCCGCCGGCCTGAGCCATCTGCGGCTTGCCGCCGCCGCCACCCTGGATCAGGGGGGCGATCTGTTTGATTGTTGCACCGGCGTTAAAGCCGGCAGCTACAGCGGCATCGTTGCCGGCAGCCAGAAGCAGCGGCGAGCCGGCTGGCGTCACGCCACCTAAAACGGCTGCGGCACCCTGGCCAGCGGCTGCCAGCCTGTCGCGGAGGTTGTCCCAGATATTGCGCAGTCCATCGACGTCCTGGCCATCCAGACGGGCTACGACCAGCTGATAGCCGGCGCCGGCCGTAATGGCTGCATCCAGCAGTTGCGCTGCGCCGCCCGAAAGCGCCGATGCCCGGGCGGCCCGGGCCTGATTCTCCAGCTCGCGGAGCTGATTTTGCTGGGCTTCGACCTTCTCCGACAACTCCAGGGGTGGGGCTTTGAGCAGTGCGGCGGCCTTTTTCAACTCGGCTTCCAGGCGGTTGACGTACTCCAGGGCGTCAAAGGAGGTCACGGCTTCGATGCGGCGCAGGTTGGCGCCCACCGAGGACTCGCTGATGATCTTCATGAAGCCAATTTGGGCGGTGTGGTGCACGTGCGTGCCGCCGCAGAGTTCGCGGGAGTGCTCGCCGGCTGCCAGGACCCGGACCTTCTCGCCGTATTTCTCGCCAAACAGCGCGGTGACGCCGCTGGCCCGGGCTTCGTCCAGGGAGGTTTCCCAGGCCGAGACCTGACCGTCTTCCATCACCAGGTCGTTGACGATGCGCTCGGTGGCAGCAATCTCCGATGGGCTCATGGCCTCAAAGTGGGTGAAGTCGAAGCGCAGCCGCTGCGGGGCGACCAGCGAACCGGCCTGCTTGACGTGCTCGCCAAGCACCTCGCGCAGGGCGTGATGCAGCAGATGTGTTGCCGTGTGGTTGCGCTCGATGCGCTCCCGACGCAGGCTGTCGATGCTGGCCAGCACCTTATCGCCGACCTTCAGCGAGCCGTCGATGGTGCCCACGTGGGCATAGACAGCCTTGTCGTAGACCTGGGTGTCCTCGACGTTGAAGACCGAGGCATTGCCGAGGACGGTCAGTGTGCCCGTGTCGCCAACCTGGCCGCCCATCTCGCCATAGAAAGGCGTGCGGTCCAAAACCACCTGGGCCCGTTGGCCGTCGGCAATCTCGCTGACCGAGACAAAGCCAGCCTCGCCTGTCGCATTATCGGCTTCGATGACGATGGCTTGCACGGTGGCCTCGATGGCCCGCTCGCTGTAGCCGAGGAAGGCCGTAGCCCCCTGGGTTCGCAAGATATCGGAGAAGACGCCGCCGATGGTGCCCCAGGCGTCGTCTTTGGCTGCTGCCCGGGCGCGTTCGCGCTGCTCATTCATGTGCAGCTCAAAGCCGGAACGGTCGACATCGATGCCCTGTTCGGCGGCGATCTCCACCGTCAAATCGATGGGGAAGCCGTAGCGGTCATGCAACACAAAGGCCTCCTGGCCAGAGAGCTGGCCGTCCGTCACCTCTGCAAGCTGCTGGTCCAGGTAGGCCTGGCCGGTGCGCAGGGTGGCAGCGAAGCGCTCCTCCTCGGCTTTGACAATCCGCTCCACCAGGGCCTGGTTCTCGCGTAGCTCGGGGTAGGGGCCGGCCATCTCCTGGATGACGGCCTGGACATAGTGTCCCAGGAAAGGCGGCTCGATGCCGATCAGCTGGCCATAGCGCATCGCCCGGCGCAGCAGACGGCGCAGCACAAACCCGCGGCCTTCATTGGAGGGCAGGATGCCGTCGGCAATCATGAAGGTGACCGCCCGGCCGTGGTCGGCACAGATGCGCAGAGCCAGGTCGATGCGGTCCTGCTCGGTGGCGGTTGCGTTGTCGGCCGCGGTATTGCCGGCAGCAGAGTCAGCGGTTGTCCCAGCGCCTGCAGAGCCATCGCTGCTGCCCGCTGTGCCCGCTGTGCCCGATCCGCCCTCGTAGACGAAGCCGCGATAGGACTTGCCGCTGAGTTGCTCGCCCAGGGTAATCAGCCCGCGCAGAATGTCGGTGTCGTAGTTGCTCTGCACACCCTGGAGGATGGCGGCGGTGCGCTCCAGGCCCATGCCGGTGTCGATGTTCTTCTTCGGCAGCGGCACCATCGAGCCGTCCTCCTGGCGGTCGAACTGAGTGAAGACGCAGTTCCAATACTCCAAAAAACGGTCACAGTCGCAGCCCGGAGCGCAGTCTGGTTTGCCGCAGCCATATTCCGGCCCCTGGTCGTAGTACAACTCCGAGCACGGTCCGCAGGGCCCGGTGTCGCCAGCCAGCCAGAAGTTGTCATCAGCACCCAGCTTGGAGATATGGCTCTCTGGTACGCCCAAATCTTTCCAAATCTCAATAGTCTCGTCATCATCCACAAAGACCGTGAAATACAGCCGCTCCGGGTCAAAGCCCAGCACCTCGGTGGAAAACTCATAAGCCCAGGCGCACATCTCCTTCTTGAAATAGGCGCCAAAGGAGAAGTTGCCCAGCATCTCGAAGAAGGAGAGATGGCGGCCGGTGGTGCCGATGATGTCGATGTCGGTGGTGCGCACGCACTTCTGCACTGTGGTGGTACCAATCCAGGGTTCCTCCAGCTGTTTTTGTTGCAGGAACCAGGGCTTGAACTGCACCATGCCAGCGCTGGTCAGCAGCATCGACGGATCGTCAGGAATCAGCGAGGACGACGGCCAACGCTTGCAGCCTTTGGATTCAAAGAAGGCGAGATACTTCTCGCGCAATTCGGCAGACTTCAATGGTACTCCTTAGTTGGGATTCAACGTAACCAGATATTCTACACCATCTGACCAGCTGAGGGCATAGAAGCACTGATAGACCACGAGCAAAACCAGATGGAGAAGTGGGAGCCTGTTGCCGTGCGCTTGGTTAGTGGAGGCTTGTTGGGGTGTGGCCGGGCGCATGTTTGTTTAAGTGCTGCCTTGGGGAGAGAATTGCGGACCTGGTGCCGGGCGGTTGGTTGGTAGGCGGGTTCGTTGGCTTTTGGCCGGGCGCATGTGGGTTATAAGTGCTGCCTGGAAAAAGGGATGTGTGTATGCCGGGCGGGCGCTTTGGGGGCAGGCGCGGGCGCCCGCGCCTGGCGTGTGGGGTGTGGCCGGGCGCACGCTTACGCGGGCAAAAGGCTGCCGTGCAGTTTGGGCCGCATGGCCCCGCCCAGGCACTGAGTACTGGGATGGGCGGGTGCTGGCGGGCGCTGTTGGGGGTCGCCGCCTGCTCAGGGCCGCAATCACTCCGCAGGGGCGCTGCGCGCAACGCCCGCTGTGCAACTTGCCGCCCGCAGCCGCCTTTGGGGAAACGCTGAGCAAGTCCCAGCAATGGTAACGCCCGTAGGGGTTCGCAGTCCAGTGGACTGCGAACGGCTTCGACCGTTAAGCAAACGTGCCAGTGGCAC
>JAISUQ010000095.1 GCA_031272005.1 Coriobacteriales bacterium
ATGAGCACTGCAGCCTCGCGGGTGCTGCCGCCATTTGCCGGTGAATAGTAGTTGGGGCGCCTGCCGATCTCCGCAAACCCCAATGCGCTATACAGATTGCGCGCCGCCTGGTTGGATTCCCGCACCTCCAGCGAGGCTTCAGTAGCCCCCAGATCCAACGCGTCCTGCCAGATTCGACCAACCAACGCCGTGGCGATGCCCTGGCGGCGGTGCTTCTCAGCCACCACCACGTCCAGCAGTTGCAGCTCACCGTTTACCACCCAACCGCCGGCAAAGCCCACCAGCTCATCGGCCGAAAACGCCGCCCACCACTGCCGGTCCTTGCGCTTCAGGTCGTCGGCCAGCATGCCTGCTGTCCAGCGTTCAGCGCCGGAGAAGGCCTCGGCCTCCAGCTGGCTGGCCTGCTCTAAATCGTCTGCCGCCAGTGGACGGTAGACCACGGCGTCGGGGCACCCCGGGTCGACCACGCCACTGCGCGGCACCTCCACCAGTGCCCCCTGAACCACCTGCCCACCGTTGGCCAGGCGTTGTCGCTCGTTCTCCTCGGCATCCGAAAGTCGGGTATAGATGGGCAACAGCGCTCCCGCCTCGCCGCTACCCTGCTCTCCGACCGCGCGGGCCGCGGCAAAGGCCGCCAACAGGCCGGCACCGACAGGCACCCAAAGGGCCTCGGGCGCCAGGGTGAAAAGCCCTGCGGATGCGCAGTTGGCGCGGTTGCCTGGAGCCGAGCTTTCCGGCGCCGAGCTGCCTGATTCGTCAGCATCATCGGCGGCTGCGGATGCGGGAGGCATACTTGCAGGCGCTGAGCCAGCTGAAGGCCTGGCTGAGGCGGAGGCTGCACCAACGAACGCTTCAGCGTATTTATGCAGTCCGTCGCCGAGGATTGTCAGGGGCTGACCGGCATCCTGCCAGGCGGCCGCCACGGCATCGGCCCTGGCAACAGTATGGGGGTCCAGACGCCGGGCGCCTTCGTTGTCGAGCAGGTAGCGGGCTGGATATACTTCTCCGCGCATGGCGTCGGCCACTACGCCAACCGCGCCGCGCAGCCCCGTCAACCAGGCGCCCCAGGCCACGGCATCCAACGTGCTCACGCCATACAACGGCACGCCCAGCCCCCGGGCGATACCCTTGGCAGTAGCTACGCCGATACGCACGCCGGTAAATGACCCCGGCCCGCGCCCGCAGACCACACAACCCAGATCCCGGCGCTGCAGACGGTTGCTGACAAACAGCCACTGGATGGATGGCACCAGCTCCACATTGGCCCGCCGGCGCGCCGGATGGTCATCGCTGGCCAGCAACTGCACCGCTGAGCTGCCGGCCTTTCCCAGCCGCCCCACAGCCAGGGCGATGTTCTCGCTGGAGGTATCCAAAGCCAGCACCAACGTGGCGCCACTGCGGCTCTCAGGGAAACGTTGATTGAGTCCCAAGCCTCCGTTGGTCGTAGGGGCGCGATTCATCGCGCCCTCCCGACCTGCGAAATTGCTCTGCTCGAAAGGGCGCGATGAATCGCGCCCCTACAGGATTTACCGTAGTTGGAATAAATCAGCGTTTCCTTAGCCATCTGACTCGCCTGGTTTCCCGATGTCTTCAACAACAATCTCTCTCATATCCTGCGTCAAGATCGAAAAGCGCACCAGCCGATAGCACACCGGCAGCGCTTCGGGGAATTTATCCCCCCACTCCACCACGCTCACGGCGTCACCGGCTTCCAACAGCCCAAAGTAGTCGATGTCCTCCAACTGTTCCGGCGACTCCAGGCGATACAGGTCAAAGTGGCGCAGAAGCTCCCCGTCGCCGCCGCGATACTCCAGCATCAGGTTGAAGGTCGGACTGGTGATTGCCTCCGTGATCCCCAATACACTGGCGATACCCTTGACCAGTTGCGTCTTGCCCGCCCCCAAATCGCCGGTCAGCAACAAGACATCCCCTGGCCGCAGCTCAGTCGCCAGACGCCGCCCCAGCGCCTGGGTCTCCTTTGCAGATTCTGTGATATAGGTGACCATGCCAGCCTTCTCCGCCTAACTGTCCTGGCGGGCGGCCATCTCGGCACGGCGTTGGGTGATCAGGCGGCCGAGCAGCTTGAAGTCGGCTTCCATCAGTGGCTCCTTGCTGCGGTCGTAGATGGCAGCCGCCGGGTGGAAGATCGGCAACACCGAGAAGGGGCCGGTGATATGCACCCGACCGCGCAGCTGCGTGATGCCGACTTCGGTTTTGAGGATGAAGTGTGTCGCGAAGCGCCCCAGGGTGACGATGACCATCGGAGCGATGGCCCGCACCTGGCGGCGCAGGTAGGGAGTGCAGGCTTCAATCTCGGCCGGCAGCGGGTCGCGATTGCCGGGCGGGCGGCACTTCAGCACGTTGGCGATGTAAATCTCCTCGCGCTTCAGGCCAGCTAACGCTAGTAAGCTATTAAGATACTTGCCAGCCGCGCCGATGAAGGGCTCGGCTCCCAAATCCTCCTGTTTGCCGGGAGCCTCGCCCACGAACAGCACCTCGGCGTGGGGATTGCCCACGCCAAAGACGATGTTGGTGCGTGTCTGAGCCAGCGGGCAGAGCCGGCAGCCGGCCAGTGCAGCTTCGATCTCTGCCAAAGACTCCGGCATCGGACCCGCCTGCCCCTCATTGCTCCACATAGACACGCGGCAGGCGCAGTCCGAAGCGGCAGGCCAGGTCGTAGTTGATGGTGCCCAGCCTGGCAGCCAGCTCATCGAGGGTGATTTCCTCATCGCCACTGCGCCCGACAATCACAGCCTCATCGCCCTCGCGCACCTCCGGGGGCGCCTTCAGGCGGGTGGCCCGCTGGTTGACCTCAAACATCGTCATGTCCATGCAGATCCGCCCGACCTGCGGCAGTCGCCGACCGCCCACCAGCACATCCATCTGGTTGGAGAGCACCCGCGACAGCCCGTCGCCATAGCCAATCGGCAGGGTGCCGATCAGCACATTGCCGGGCGAGCGGTAGGTCAGCCCGTAGCTCACACCCTCCCCCACGCCCACCGGTTTGAGCAGGCCCACGCGGGTATGGATGCTCATCGCCGGCTTCAGCTCCACCAGGCTCTTTGTCGTTGCGCCGGGGTGCAGGCCGTACATGGCGATGCCGATGCGCACCATGTTGAAATGCACCTGCTTGTAGCGGATCGTCGCCGCCGAAGCCGCCGCGTGCAGCAGGCCCGGATTTATCCCCATGTAACGCACATTCTCGATGGCCTGGGCAAAGTGCTCATACTGCTTGCGAAACTCATAGGTATCCGGTTCGTCGGCGGTGGCAAAGTGCGTAAAGGTGCCCTGCAGTTCCAACCCGCGATGAAAGCTGATGGTGCGGAGAAAATCGCCGGCGTCGGTGTAGTGCACACCAACGCGGTTCATGCCGGTGTCCACCTTGAGGTGATAGGGAGCCACCCGCCCGGCCGCATCCGCCGCCTCGCCCAGGGCCAGCGCGAACTCCATGGTGTAGACAGTGGGAATCAGCTGGTGCTTGAGGATCAGGGGGATGGCCGTGGCCGGCGCTTCGGAGAGGATCTGGATCGGCGCCGCGATGCCTGCCTGTCTAAGCTGCAGCGCTTCGTCGACATTAGCCACGCCGAGCACCGCCGCCCCGGTAGCCAGGGCCACCCGCGCCACCTCCACGGCTCCGTGGCCATAGCCGTCGGCCTTGACCACCGCCATGATTTTCACACCCGGGCCAACCAGCTTGCGGAAGCGCTTCAGGTTGGAGCGGATGGCGTCCTTGTCCACCTGCATCCAGGCCCAGCGCCGTTGCTGCGGCTGAAGCGTGGCGTCCTCCAATGCCAGGGCGTCCGGCTCGTCTCCGCCTTTGTTGCTGTTGCTGCTGTT
>JAISUQ010000100.1 GCA_031272005.1 Coriobacteriales bacterium
TCCAAGCGGCTTTGCCCAGCGTCATCGACGGGACGGCGCTGGAAGCGGCCGTCAATGACACCCTGGCCGATTATCTCAGCTGGACCGCTACCAGCGGCACGCTGATCGACGACATCGCCACTGACTTCTCCAACTGGCTGGCCCAGCCGGCAGTCCAGGCCCAGGTGGCTGCCGATTTCAACTCGATGGTAGACCTCAACGCTCTGCTGGCGCCTTTTGAGAATGCCTTGCAAAGCTATCTGGAGCAGGTCATGCAGGCCTATATGATGGCCCTGATGTCGGCTTTACAGTCCCAGATCACCAGCGGGTTTGAGCAGGCCATGTCGGGTTTCTCGGCCAGTATGGCAGAGGCTATGAACATCGATCCGGAGCAGTTCGAGGCGGCCTTTGCCGATGCTTTCACCATCAACATGGACGAGGACGACTTCACAGAGCTGTTAACCTCGCTGCTGAATAATGAGGAGAACTCCTACGAGGGCAACCTGCGCCGCCTGAGCTTCGCCGATTTCGCTGTCCCCACCAGCATCAGCATCTATCCCATCGATTTTGAGAGCAAACAGTCGGTCATCGACATCCTGGACGGCTATAACGCCGAAATGGAGGCAACCGGCCAGGATGACCGTGTCATCACCTATACCGACCTGGTCGGCACGTTGATGTCCTCGGTCACCGATATCGTGAACATGATCAGCTATGTGCTGGTGGCCTTCGTGGCCATCTCGCTGTTCGTCTCCTCAATCATGATCGGCGTCATCACCTATATCTCGGTGCTGGAGCGCAAAAAGGAGATCGGCATCCTGCGCTCGCTGGGCGCCCGCAAGCTGGACATCAGCAACGTCTTCAACGCCGAGACGCTGATAGTCGGCCTGGTAGCCGGATGTATGGGCATCGGCATCACACTGTTGGCCACCATCCCGGCCAATGCCATCGTCTACGCCAACTTCGACGTCGCCAACATCGCCATCCTGCCGCCACTGCCCGCTCTGGCGCTGATCGGCATCAGCATGGCCCTGACCTTCATCGCCGGTTTGATACCGTCCTCGGCGGCCTCCCGCCGCGACCCGGTAGAAGCCCTGCGTTCGGAATGACACAAGGAGGAGCACTATGACGGAGGATAACGGACTGCCCTGCCCCACCGCCCTGCCCCGGATG
The DNA here is from genome assembly GCA_031272005.1 of Coriobacteriales bacterium. Classification (GTDB taxonomy): domain Bacteria; phylum Actinomycetota; class Coriobacteriia; order Coriobacteriales; family UBA8131; genus JAISUQ01. The sequence goes on from JAISUQ010000100.1 coordinate 1,153, forward strand.
CTTGGGGTGACCACCATCGGCGAGCGCGGCCAGGTGGTCATCCCAGCCGATGCCCGTAAGCTGCTCGGGGTCAGCACCGGGGATCGCTTCGTGGTCTTCGGCGGCACCGTTGACGGCGCCCTGTTGCTGGTCAAAGGCGACGCCTTCAACAGCCTGGCCAGCCGCTTCCTGAGCGAGTTCGGCGACTTCAGCCAACAGGCCCAAGTCCTGGTAGGTCAGGTCAACAGCGAATTGGCAGGGTCAAAGGACCGCTGATACTCAAGCCAGGTTGTGTTTGTTCAGGAACCCATGGACTTCATCAGCGCACTCACGGCCTTCCATCAACGCCCAGACCACCAGACTCTGGCCGCGACGCATGTCGCCGCAGGCAAAAACGCTGTTCAAAGAGGTGCTGTAGCCTCCTGTCGGCGTTTTGACGTTGCCACGGTCATCGGTCTCGAGCTCCAGCGCCTCAATCAGCGCGCCTTGCGGCCGCTCGAAGCCCATGGCCACCAGAATCAAATCAGCTGGCCGCGTGAGTTCGCTGCCGGGGACTTCGGATTTGATGCGCTTGCTGCCCTGCCATTGCATCTGGTATCGGGCGGTCTTTACAGCTACCACGTTACCGTTCTCATCCCCCGAGACTTCCTTGACAGAGGTCTCGAATTCCCGGGGATCCTTGCCGAACACCTCAATGGCCTCCAGTTGGCCATAGTCGGTCTTCAGGACTTTGGGCCAAAGCGGCCAGGGATTGTCAGCGGCCCGGGTCAACGGCGGCGCCGGATTATGCTGGAACTGGACCACACTGCGGCAGCGTTGGCGAATGGCCGTAGCCAGACAGTCGTTGCCGGTATCGCCGCCACCGACGATGACGACATCCTTGCCCTTGGCGTCCAGCAGTTCCGGGCCACTGTAGGCCTCATCCAGTTGCCGGCGGGTGGCGTTGGTCAGATAACCGATGGCATAGGCCACACCTTTGAGGTTGGCGCCCGGCACTTCCAGTCTGCGGGCAATGGCCGAGCCACAACACAGCACCACGGCGTCGAAGTTGTCGAACAGCTCACGTAATGCCACCGCCTTGCCGACCTCGGCCTTCAACTCGAAGTCGATGCCCTCAGCCTCCAGGATGGCTATCCGGGAGAGGATGACACCCTTGTCCAGCTTCATCGTGGGGACGCCGTACATCAGCAACCCACCGGGGCGATCAGCGCGTTCAAAGACGGTGACGCTCTCCCCCAGCTGGTTGAGCTGATGAGCGCAGGCCAGCCCCGACGGGCCCGAGCCTACCACAGCCACGCGGCGGCCGGTACGCGCCTGGGGTGGATGCGGCAACAGCAGGTCATGCTCCTGGGCGTATTCATCCAGGAAGTGCTCAATATCCTTGATGGTCACCGGTGGCTCATGCTCGCCTAAGGTGCAGGAGCCCTCGCAAAGTGCCGGACAGATGCGCCCGGTGAATTCCGGGAAGGGATTGGTGCGCCGCAGCCGTTCATAGGCTTCAGCGTACATGCCCCGATAGACCAGATCGTTGATTTCCGGAATCAGATTGGATAATGGACAACCGATAGACGTACCATCGACCGTCATCCCGGCGTGACAGAAGGAAATGCCGCAATCCATACAGCGGGCAGCCTGTTGTTGCAGCACAGTCACAGGCTGGACCTCATGGAACTCCTGAAAATCGCGGATACGCTCGCGGATTGGCCGGTTGGCGGCCTCGGCCCGGGTGTATTGCAGAAACGCTGATTCGTGGCTCACGACATCACTTGCCCAGGTAGGCGTGGACTTCTTCGGCACATTGGCGCCCCTCCATCAAGGCCCAGACCACCAGGCTCTGCCCACGGCGCATATCCCCGGCGGCAAAGACCGACTTCAGGGAGGTGGCATAACGCCCAGGGGCGGTGGCGATGTTACTGCGGGCATCAGTCTGCAGATTCAGGCCTTCGATGAGGGTCTTCTCCGGCCCGAGAAAGCCCATGGCAATCAGGATCAGGCCAGCCGGGCGCTTTTGCTCGGTCCCGGCGATGGGCTGGAAATTCTTATATCGCATGCTCTTGATACCGCTGACATGTCCGGCCTTGCCCGTAATCTCGACAATCGATGTCTCGAATTCGCGGGGGTCGCTGCCGAAGACCGAGATGGCTTCCAGCTGTCCGTAGTCGGTCTTGAAGACCCGGGGCCAGAGCGGCCAGGGGTTATCAGCCGCGCGCTGCTCCACCGGTTTGGCGACGATCTCAAACTGGGTGATGCTTTTCGCGCCCTGGCGGATGGCAGTGGCCACGCAGTCGTTGCCGGTATCGCCGCCGCCGACAATGATCACGTCCTTACCGGCGGCGTCAAGATCCTTGTCGCCCTGATAGGTTTCATCGATGAGCGATCTGGTAGCGTTGGTGAGATAGCTGACAGCCCCAGACACGCCTGCCAGATCGGCCCCGGGCACATTGAGCATCCTGGGCACAGTCGCCCCGCCGCAGAGCACGATGGCGTCAAACTCATCCAACAGACGTTGCAGCGGCACCGCCCTGCCCACCTCGGCGCCGAGCTCGAAATCTATGCCTTCGGCATGGAGGATCTCCACCCGGCGGGCGACGATGCTCTTATCCAGCTTCATGTTCGGGATACCGTACATCAGCAGCCCACCCGGGCGATCGGCGCGCTCAAAGATGGTGACACTCTCCCCCAGCTGGTTCAGGCGGTCAGCGCAGGCCAGGCCAGCCGGCCCCGAGCCGACTACGGCCACCTTGCGACCACTGCGCCAGGCCACCTGGCGCGGCTGGATCAGTCCATGTTCGGCAGCATACTCATCCAGCAGATGCTCGATCTCCTTGATGGTCACCGGCAACTCGTGCTCACCCAATGTACAGGAGCCCTCACAAAGCGCCGGGCAGACCCGACCCGTGAATTCCGGGAAGGGGTGGGTCTTGCGCAGCCGCAGATAGGCAGTCTCCAGCTTACCCCGATAAACCAGGTCGTTGGTTTCGGGAATCAGGTTATGCAGAGGGCAGCCGATGGAGGTGCCGTCAACCCAGGCGCCGGCATGGCAGAAGGCCACGCCGCAGTCCATGCAGCGAGCGGCCTGCTGGCTGTAGGCTTCCTGTGGCTGGAGTGTATGGAACTCCTGGTAATCCAGGATGCGCTTCTTGATTGCCCGACCCTTGGCCTCCTTGCGTTTGAACTCCAGAAATCCAGTTGGCTTGCCCATGGTCAGGACACCTTCTTCCCCAGGATCACCGAGTTGAAGGCCCAGAGCGGTCGATCGGCTTCAGGCACCTTCTTCCTGGCCGCCTCGGCCATGGCGTCGATGATCTTCTGATAATCATTGGGAATCAGCATCGTGAACTGTTCGATGAGCGTATCAAAATCGGCCAGGATGGCCTGGGCTCGCTGCGAGCCGGTATAGGCGACGTGCTTCTCCAGCATCTCGCGAACTACAGCCTTGTCGGCCTTGGCCAGCTTCTTCAAGGTCACATTACCCTTGTTGCAGTTATGGGCAAAGTCCTGGTCGCGGTCCCAGACATAGGCCACGCCACCGCTCATGCCGGCGGCGAAGTTACGCCCGGTGGAGCCGAGGATGACCACCCGGCCACCGGTCATGTATTCGCAGCCGTGGTCGCCGACGCCTTCAACCACCGCCTGCACCCCGCTGTTGCGCACGCAGAAGCGCTCACCGGCCACGCCGGCCAGATAGGCCTCGCCGTTGGTGGCGCCATAGAAGGCCACGTTGCCGACGATGATGTTCTCACCCGCCTCATAGCTGGCCTCGGCTGGCGGAGCAATCACAATCCGCCCGCCGCTCATGCCTTTGCCCAGGTAATCATTGGTGTCACCGGCCAGTTCCAGAGTCACACCGGGCGCCAAAAACGCGCCGAAGCTCTGGCCGCCGGAGCCGTAAAGATTGAGATGGATGGTGTCATCCGGCAGCCCCGCCGCACCCCAGGCCCTGGTTATCTCGGAGGAGAGCACGGTGCCTAAGGTCCGGTTGCGGTTGGAGATGTTCAGGTGGTAATTGAGCCTTTCGCCTTTCTCCAACGCCGCCTTGCACAGCGGCACCAGGGTGCGCAGGTCGAACTGCTTCTCCAGGCCGTGGTCCTGGGGATGGGTGTAGTGCCGGGCGGTCTCACTTTCGCTGACGGATGGCGAGAACAACAGGCGGGAGAGATCCACCGCCCGGGCCTTGCTGTCCTGCGGGATGGTGATCTGCTGGAGCAGCTCAACATGGCCGATGAGGTCGGTGAAGCGGGTCACGCCGATGCGCGCCATCCACTCCCGCACCTCCTGGGCGATGAACAGCATCATGTTCTCGATATGTTCCGGCTTGCCGGCGAACTTCTTGCGCAGATCGGGGTTTTGCGTGGCGATGCCCACCGGGCAGGTGTCGATGTTACAGACCCGCATCATGTCGCAGCCCATGGCCACCAACGGCAGGGTGGCGAAGGTGAACTCATCGGCGCCGAGCAGGGCGGCGATGACGATGTCCCGCCCGCAGAACAGCTTGCCGTCCGTCTCCACACTGACTCTGTCGCGCAGCTTGTTCTGGACCAGGCTCTGGTGGGTCTCGGCCACGCCGAGTTCCCAGGGCAGGCCGGCATGGCGGATGGAAGTGCGTGACGCCGCTCCGGTGCCACCGTCAAAGCCGCTGATGGTGATGACGTCGGCCAGGCCCTTGGCCACGCCCACGGCGATGGTGCCCACGCCGGCTTCGCTGACCAACTTGACGTTGATACGGGCGTCGCGGTTGGCATTCTTCAGGTCGTGGATCAACTGGGCCAAATCCTCGATGGAGTAGATGTCGTGATGCGGCGGCGGCGAGATCAGCTCCACGCCGGGGGTGGAGAAGCGGTTGGTGGCCACCCAGGGATAGACCTTGCGCCCCGGCAGGTGGCCGCCCTCGCCGGGTTTGGCTCCCTGGGCCATCTTGATCTGGATCTCGGTGGCGTGGGTCAGGTAGTTGATGGTCACGCCGAAGCGGCCGGAGGCCACCTGCTTGATAGACGAGCAGCGGTTGAGGCCGTCCGGGCCAACGACGAAACGATCCGGGCTTTCGCCGCCCTCACCGGTGTTGCTCTTGGCGCCGAGGTTGTTCATGGCGATGGCCATGCACTCATGCGCCTCGCGGGAGATGGAGCCGAAGCTCATCGCGCCGGTCTTGAAGCGCTTGACGATGCTCTCGGCGCTCTCCACGCTGTCGATGGGAATCGGTTTCTCCACTGTGACGATATTGAACAGGGCGCGCAGGTTCTTCAGCTCGCGGCTGCGGTCGTTGATGCTGGCCGAAAAGCGCTTGAACATCGCGTAGTCGCCCTTGCGCACGGCTTGCTGCAGGTAGTAGATGCTTTCCGGGTTGAGCAGGTGGTATTCGCCGTCCGCCCGCCACTTGTATTCGCCGCCCGGGCCGATGGGGTCATCGGCCAGCAGCACGTCAAAGGCCTCGCTGTGGCGCCTGAGGGTCTCAGCCTCCAGGTCGGGCAGCTCGATGCCACCGATCCGCGAAGTGGTGTCGGTGAAGTACTCCCTGACCAATTCGCCACCCAGCCCGAGAGCCTCAAATATCTGGGCGCCATGATAGGAGCGGACGGTGGAGATACCCATCTTGCTCATCACCTTGATGATATGGTTGGTCAGCGCCTTGCGGTAGTTTTCCAGGGCTTTGGCGGCCGCCAACTCAATCAGGCCGGCGGCGCTGAGGTCCTCGATCAGCTCATAGGCCAGATAGGGGCAGATGGCGTTGGCGCCGAAGCCGACCAACAGCGCATGATGATGGACCTCACGCGGCTCGCCGGTCTCGATGACGATGCTGACCTGCGTCCGGGTGCCGGAACGCACCATATGCTGATGCAGCCCGGAGACTGCCAGCAGCGCCGGAATCGGCGCCCGGGCAGCGTCAATCTCCTTATCGGAGAGGATCAGGATGTTGTAGCCCTGCTCCAATGCGGCATCGGCGGCGGCAAACAGGGTGTCCATGGCCTCCTTCAAAGCGCCGTTGCGACGGGCATCGAACAGAATCGGCAGGGTAATGGCCTTCAATCCCGGTTCGTCTGCGCAGCGCAACTTGTCCAGCTCGCCGCGGGAGAGGATTGGCGTATCGTGTGAAATCATCCGACAGGCACTTGAATCCGGTTTGAGGATATTGCCTTCACTGCCGAAATGGACTATCGAGGAAGTCACCAGGTGTTCGCGGATGGCGTCGATTGGCGGGTTTGTCACCTGGGCAAACAGCTGCTTGAAGTAGTTGTAAAGCAGCTGGGGGCGCTTGGAAAGCACAGCCAATGGCGCGTCGTAGCCCATTGAGGCAATCGGGTCGTCAGCCTTCTCGGCAATCGGTTTGAGTACCAGGTTGAGATCTTCCCAGCTGTAGCCGAAGACCTTCTGGCGCTGCAGGAAGCTGGGTGGTTGCACTTTCGCGCTGCCGCCGGGCGCCTCAGCGTCCATGAAGTCCTCCAGGCGCAGTAAGGTCTCCATCTGCTTGGCCAGCCAGACCTTATCCGCCGAATGCTCCCGCACGGACTGGATCAGTTCCCGCCAGGTGTGCCCCTGGCCCTGGCCATCCTTCAATGCCGCAAGCTGCAGGAGGTTGTCATTGAGCCATTGGCGATAAGGATGCTCGGCGGCGGCGGTGGCCTTCAGTTCGGCGTCCTCGACAATCCGGCCTTCCTCAATATCCACCAGCAGCATCCGGCCGGGCCGCAGGCGGTCCTTCTTTATGACTCTGGCGTCGTCGATGGGCAGCACTCCGACCTCGGAGGCCAGGATCAGCATGTCGTCGCTGGTCACATAGTAGCGCGAGGGACGCAGGCCGTTACGGTCCAGGATGGCGCCGGCATAGCGGCCATCGGTGAAGGCCACGCTGGCCGGGCCGTCCCAGGGCTCCACCAGGCAGCTTTTGTACTCGAACATCGCCCGCACGTCGTCGGGCAAATCGAGGTTCTCCTCCCAGGGCACCGGGATGGCCATCATCGCGGCTTCATGGATCTTATAGCCGCCATGGATCAGCAGATTGACGAAATCATCAAGCATCGCCGAATCCGAGCCGTCCTCGTTGATCACCGGAAACACCCGCTGCAACTCGTCGCCGAAGAGCTCGGACTTGAGCATGGCCTCACGCGCCTTGACCCAGTTGACGTTGCCCCGGATGGTGTTGATCTCACCGTTATGGATGACATGGTGCATCGGGTGCGCCCGCTCCCAGCTGGGGAAGGTGTTGGTGGAGAAGCGCGAATGCACCAAAGCGATGGCGCTTTTCAACTCGCTGTCCTTGAGGTCCAGATAGAACTCGGCCAGCTGGCTGGGCAGCAGCATGCCCTTGTAGACGATGGTCTTGCAGGAGTTGGAAGCCAGGTAGAAATAGGGATCGGCGCCATGTTCCGGCTTGCGGATGGCCTGGGTGGCGCGCTTGGTGATGATATACAGGCGCCGCTCGAAGTCATCGGCCGCCAACGGCTCGTCGCTGCCGGTGAAGACCTGCAGGATGGAAGGCTGTACCGCTTTGGCCGTGGGGCCGAGATTGCCGACCGAAACCGGCACCTGGCGCACGCCGAGGACCTTCAGGCCCTCTTCGGCAACGATGGCGCAGAATCCATCGATGCTCTTCTGGCAGCGCTCGGCATCCGGAGAGGCGAAGACCATCGCCACTCCATACTCCCCCGCCCCAGCGGCCGGCAGCTCGATGCCGGAAGTGGCGGCAATCCGGCGCATGAAGGCATCCGGGATCTGCAGCAGGATGCCGGCGCCGTCGCCGGTCAGCGGCTCATAGCCAACGCCGCCACGATGAGTCAGGGCCTCGAGGATCTCGATGGCGTCGTTCACCAGCTTGTGCGACGGGCGGCCCTTGATGTCTACCAGCATGCCGATGCCGCAGGCATCGTGTTCGAATTTCGGCTCATAAAGGCCGCGTGCCTGATTAAGCGTCTGTTGTTCCACGCCTGCTCTCTCCCTAGTCCAAGGTTCCAA
>JAISUQ010000170.1 GCA_031272005.1 Coriobacteriales bacterium
CGAGATCTGCAAGGTCTACAAGGTCAGTGCCCAGGATTATGAATCAATCGTGGTGGCAGAGCAGGCTGCATTGCAGGCCATGGCCCGCAACAGCGCTGCACACAAAGCCGCTCTGAAGGGAGGGAAGTAGCCATGGCCGATACTGCAACAGGTCTGCTGATCAACTACGAGTATTGCACCGGTTGTTATTCCTGCGAGATGTCCTGCGCCGTTGAGCACGATCTGCCCGAAGGCCGCTACGGCATCCAGGTCTTTCAGGCCGGCCCCTGGCAGATCGACAAAAAGCACTGGCAGAACGACTACATGCCCGTTCCCACCGACGAGTGTGACCTCTGTGCCGAGCGCACAGCCAAGGGCAAGAAGCCGCTGTGCGTCAAACACTGCCAATCACTGGTGATGGAATACGGACCGGTGGAGGAGCTGGCAAAGAAGATCGACGGCAAGACCAAGTACGTGCTATTCGTGCCCAAGGCCGGCACAGTACTGTAACCAGACTTTCGGGGAGGAGGATGCCTGAAGTCCTCCTCCCTCACTTGACAGGACAGTCTGTTTTTCGCCTGTAAGGACTGTATCCCAACCGAGTCTTGGGAGAGAGGACCTGAAATGACTGATTCTACTGATTCGACTGAAACCACAGAAGAACCCCAAAAGGGCATCGCCCGACAGGTAGTGCAGAACACAGCCGCCACCCCGCCGGACATCGCCAAGGCTGCCAAGACGCCGCGTTATGCCTGGGTCATCCTGCTGGTGACTTACCTGGCCTCGCTCTCGGCGCCGCTGGGCCAGTTCAAGGTGACCTTGATGTCCAGCGTTCTGGCTGATGTCACCGGCACCGGTGCCGGTTACTTCGTGGGCATGGATGCCCCCAGCTTTGGTCTGCTGATGAGTTCGCTGGCGATTATCGGCGCCATCCTGGCCTTCCCCGGGGCCTTCATCTGCCGGCGCCTGGGGCTCAAATGGACCAGTATCATCGCTGTGGCCTGCGTCATCCTCGGCGGCCTGATTGGCGTCTTCGCGGGCCCAACAGCAGTTTGGCAGCTCTACATCGGACGCTTCGTGGAGGGTATTGGCATCGGACTCATCGGCGTGTCGGCGCCGACCATCATCTCGCTGTGGTTTCCGGATAAGACCCGCGGCCTGGCGCTGGGATTCTGGTGCACCTGGGTGCCGATGGCCATCGTCATCGACTTCAATTTAACACCGTTTATCCTCTCCAGCACCGCTGCCAGCTCGCCGAACCATGTGCCGGACTGGCATCCGATGTTCTGGTTCGTCATCGTCTTTGCGGCGGTAGCCCTGGTTTTGTTCGCGCTGCTGTTCCGGTTGCCCAAAGGGGCGCACGCCGATTATGCTATCGAGGGCAACTTCAAGGATTGCTTCAAGTACCTGAAGAACAAGTACATCTGGATACTCGGCCTGACCTTCATGGTCTTCAATTTCTGCCAGGGCGGGGTGGTCAATACCTACTACAACGCCTTTCTGGAAGGCGGCATGCAGTTCGGCGTAGACTCCGGCTGGGGTGCCACTCCGCAGATATCCGGCTTCATGACCATGTTCGTGGCCCTGATAGGCATCGTTGCCAATCCGGTGTTCGGCGGGATGACCGGACGGCTGAAGCTGCGCTGGCGCTTTTTGGCGGTGACCGCCTTTGCCCTGCTGTATATCATCTGCTTCAACCCCTGGGTCGGCTTCTTCCAGCAACCAGGGGCCAGCGTGCTGGCCGGTACTGCCGCTGACCCGATGCCCCAACCACAGCTGTGGGTGTTCATCATCCTGATGGGCCTGGCGGCGGCGGTAGGCGGAGGCGGATCGCGGCCGCTGGCGCCATCGATTCTCTCCTCGTCGGCCATGGCGGCGACGATGGGTATGGCGGTGATGCAGTTCACCCAATGCGTCGGCACCGTGATGGCACCGATCTTCGGCCTGGCTTTGAACAGTACGCACAGCTGGGGCACGGCGGCGCTCTATGTCCTGATGCCACTGAGCATCGTGGCCTTGCTGCTGTCCTTCTTCATCCGAGCCGACAAGAGCAAGGACCGCGGCGTCGATGTGCACTAGCAGGCTATTGTTTTCCGCTGTCGCCGGCCGCAACGGGATTCGTCTTCGCCCGGCATATCGGGAAACCTTCTGAGCCATGTGCGGCTATGGCTGCATAGGCTGCGGGCGCTGCGGCAAGCGCAAACCTTCCGCCTCCAGCCAAACCTGGCTCTGCCCCAGGTGCGGGGCGACAAATACGCTTGGGGAGCTGGTATGCTCAGCATGCCAGTCTCCCCTCTGCCGCCCGGCCGGCCCTCCCAAAGACCGCAAATGAGTCTCTTTGCCGGGTTATATTCATTACAGTTCACACTCCCGTCATTGGACTTGTTCCGGCAATCCAGAGGCGAAGCCGCGAGTCCACCACTGGATTACCGGGACAAGCCCGGTAATGACTGAAAGGGGTGTACACTGTAACGTTTAATCCGAGAGCTTCGGTTACGAGTCAAATCATGTTGCCAATGTATGTACATTGGATGAATAATAGCTATACCGAAAGGAGGCACCATATGGAAGACGCCAGATTAAGCGTTCGTGTAAACTCTGAGCTCAAGCAGCAGGCAGAACAGGTTTTTGAGCAGCTAGGCATGACCATCAGTACCGGAATCAATGCCTTTCTTAAACGAGTTGTAGCACAAAAAGGAATACCATTTCCACTGATTGTTGAACAAGGCTCAGATTTAGAAGAACTGTCTAAGCGCATTGAGACCGAAGCCCGCAAAGCGGTCGATAAGAGCATCTCATCTCATCACGCTTCTGGGATGCCAGTAGCCCACTATGATTACGATTCCAACCAACCGTACCTGCTTTATCCGAATGGCACTAAGGAAACGCTGATTAAGTCCCAACTTCGGAAGGCCCCGTAGGGGTTCGCAGTCCAGTGGACTGCGAATCCCTACGAAGTCTTCCGCATCTGGAACGCCTCAGCGTTTCCCTGACGTTTAATCCAACCATAGTCGACCAGTGCAACTATTGGTACCGTAATCGCCAGCTGATTGCGGTACCATGTATTGTTACGCTGCATCAGGCTGCAATGGCTTTAGTTGCTGTCCCACGGCGAGGGTTGGCGTTATATGGTGATTTGTGAGAGGGTGAAATGAAGCGCTTTGGCATCCAGGGAATAGAAAAGATTGATAAAAGCATCAATGTCCTCGGGTTGAGGCTGATGAGCATGGGCGTGGTGGAGCTGACTTCGCTGCTATCCACATCCTTCGAAGCCGACGTCTACGACCTGGACGGCAGCTTATACCGAGTCTCTGCCGAGCGCAGCAACGCGGGTAACATCAAATTGAATTTCTCTGCCTGTACCTGTGATAGCTTCAGGGACGATATGGAGACGTGCGAACACATTGTGGCAGCTGCCTATACCGCACAGAAGTTCCTCAACAGCCTGAACCCGCGTAAACTGAGCCAGCTGGAGCGTGGCATCGATTTGATAGCGGATGCTGATGATTACGCCACAACGTTGTTTTCTCCTGATGACTACGTTGATGACATCCTCGACGTTGAGCCGGGAGAAAAGCACCCGACCATGATGCCCCCGGCTCCCAGGCCTAAGGCTGTGCCCAAACCCAAATCCAAACCCGAAAAACGCACCGATATGCTGGCGGTGCAGCTGATGGAGAGGCGGAGTAATCAGACCTTGACGCAGCTGGGCCATGTCAAAGCCAACCAGGTGCCGCTGAAGCTGGAGGCAACCATCAACTACGAGTCCTACCATGGCTATTATCTGACACTGCGGGTGGGTGCTGGTAAGTTATTCGTGGTCAAGGATATGAATGAGTTTCACTCGGCGGTCCTCAACGAGCAAGCCATTACTTTTGGCGCCAGCACCAACCTCTGGTTGGGGCGCAGCGCCTTTGAGCAGTCCAGCCTGCCGCTTCTGGATTTTTTCCTGACTCGCCACAATGATGTCACCTATCACAATTACTATTATTATAGCCCACCAACACCAGCAAAGATGATGATGCTCAGCCGCTCCAACTTCGACGACCTGCTGGCCGCCCTACAAGGCTGCGAGCTGGTCTTTGCCGACAAGGACGGCGGCAACCACTGGCCGGGGAGCCAAAACACCCGCAAGCCTGGTCGCAAGGGGTCTGGCAAGAACGAGAACCGCTATCTGGTTTGCTCCGAAGATCGGCGCATGACCGTCACTTTACACCAGTTTGCCGACGGCGCCCAGCTCACTTTGAATGAAGGCTTCTATTTCGTCTTCGGCCTGAACCACATGCATTTCGTTGAGGAAAACCGCATCTACACTTGCAGCGCAGAATACACCCAGGCCTGCGAGGATCTGCTTTCTGCATTCGGCGAGTCCAATGGCCGCCTGTATTTCCACCGCGCCGATTTACCATTCCTGTTCACTACGGTGTTGCCGGATGTCCAGCCTTTCCTGGATGTCCGCATCGAAGACGGACTGGAGCGATTCGCGCCGCCACCGCTGACCACCCGCATCTACCTGGACATCGCCGAAGATGGTGGCATCACCGCCCGTATGGAATTCGCCTATGGCGAGATGTCGCATGCCGCCTTCGGCAGCAAGGACTTCTCGGAGGCCTTCGATCGCTCCGGCGAGCTTATCGCTGAGGAGCGGTTGCAGGCTTACATGGGGGATACTCTGGTAGCGGCAGGCACCCTGTGGCTGCCGCCGGATGACGAGGAGGCTATCTTTCTGCTGGCTACCAGGGGTATCGAGGAATTGGAAGCCATCGCCGAGTTGTACGTCTCGGAGGACTTTGAGCGCATCAAGGTCCGTTCGGCAGCCACAGCCAGCGTCGGTGTGCGTGTCGATGGCCGCCTGTTGGCCATCGACTTCGACATCGAA
>JAISUQ010000172.1 GCA_031272005.1 Coriobacteriales bacterium
TCGTCCTGCTGGTCACCGCCTTTATTTGGGGAGCGGCTTTCGTCGCCCAGCGCGAAGGCATGGAGCACCTCGGGCCGTTTCTGTTTGTCGCCCTGAGGATGCTGCTCGGGGCTGTTACCCTGGCCATCGTGTTGCAGTTGATGCGCCTGTTCGGCAGGCGCCGGACGGGTGGTATGGAACCGGAACAGAACCTGAATGGACGGCAGCTGGCCAAAGCCGGGCTGGCCTGCGGCGGCATCCTGTTCTTCTCCAGCAGTTTCCAGCAGATCGGCCTGGTCGACATTGATGCCGGTAAAGCCGGGTTTCTGACGGCGCTGTATATCGTCCTGGTGCCGATCCTGGGAATCCTGTTGCGCAAAAAGACCCACTGGAATGCCTGGGCTGGCGTCCTGGTCGCTGCCGGGGGCCTGTACTTTCTGTGCATCAAGCGCGGTCAGAGTATCGCCTTTGGCGATTTGATTACGCTGGTTGGGGCCCTGGGTTGGAGTTGCCATATCCTGGTAGTCGACCATTTTGTCAGCGGTATCTCCCAGCGCGATGTGCTCAGACTCTGTGTCGCCCAGTTCCTGACAGCCGGCGCTCTGGCCGCGTTGGCCTGCCCGTTGTTCGATGGCCTGTTCACAGCCAAGGTCTTCTCCTGGGCAGCACTTGTCAGCGCTGCGCCGACCTACCTCTATGTCGGCATTCTTTCTACGGGCGTGGCCTTCACCCTGCAGGCTGTAGGGCAGCAGGGGCTCAATCCTACCGCAGCGGCCATCATCATGAGTCTGGAATCGGTGTTCGCCGTCATCTGCGGCATGGTCCTGCTGGGAGAAATCATGTCTACCCGGGAGATCCTCGGTTGTGTGCTGGTCTTTGCCGCGGTAATCCTCTCACAGTTACCGATAGGTGAGCAACGCCGGACATGAACTGTGGTAATCTTACGGAACAGAAAAACCTGCACCATAGCCACTGTTGCAAACAACCCATTGACGACAAAGGAGGCAATCATGCCGACAATCAAGCCCGATCAGGTAGCTGTACCCCTTGATGTCCTGCCCGAAGCCCGGGAGTCCTATATCGAGAACTACCTGGCGGCCACCCGAGGCAGTGGCCGTTTGATGCTCTACGCCTGCGATCAGAAGATCGAACACCTCAATGGCGACTTCCATGGCGAGGGTATTGCTGCCGAGGATAACGACCCCGAGCATCTCTTCCGAATCGGCTCTCAGGGTGTCGTTGGCGTGCTGGCGGGCCAGAAGGGGCTGATCGCCCGTTACGCCGCCGATTACCCGGACATCAACTATCTGGTGAAGATGAATTCCAAGACCAACCTGATCTCCACCAAGCAGGACGATCCTTATTCACCACAGCTCTATTCGCTGGACAGCGTCCTGGCGATGCGCGATGCCGGGGTGAATATCGTCGGCATCGGCTATACCATCTATCTGGGCAGCGAATATGAGGCGACGATGATGGCCGAAGCCGGGGAGCTGATCAGTGAGGCCCACGCCTCCGGCCTGATTGTGGTGCTCTGGATCTATCCCCGGGGCAAGGCGGTGGCCAACGAAAAGGATGCCGACCTGATTGCCGGCGCCGCTGGTGTGGCGCTGTGCCTGGGCGCCGATTTCGTCAAGGTCAACCCGCCCAAGCCAGCTGAGGGCGCAGCCTCCACCTCAGCCCAGCTGCTGGCTCTGGCCTCGGAGGCCAGCGGCCGCACCGGACTGGTCTGCGCCGGCGGCTCGACTGTGGATGCGGAGAAGTTCCTCAGTTCGCTGTATGACCAGATCCACATCGGCGGCGCCTCGGGCAACGCCACCGGACGCAATATCCACCAGCGTCCATTGGACGAAGCCGTCCGCCTGACCAAAGCCATCAGTGCCATCACCCTGGCCGACTACGATGTCCAGGAAGCCCTGGAGGTCTTTGAAGGCAAGGAAGACTTCACGGTTGGCGGTTAAAGGTCAGAACTGACTGGGGTGTCTGCTGAAGAAGTCGGTGCGGGGCGGCAGTTCGCGTAAGGCGTGGCCGCCCGCTGCCTTTTCGGCGTCGCTGAGGAAAGGCTCAAAGCCTGAGAAAGCCTCTTTCCAGCTGAAGAACTGGGCTTCGGTGACATCCAGAGCCAGAAAGTCAAAGATCATCCTGGTGCCCACCGGGGCGATCGGGTGCATCAGCAGAGCTGCCGTCTTCAGCAGATAGAAGCTGTCTGTAAGCACTGCCAGTCGGGCGGCGGGTTGCTCACCAGCGGCCTTGATATGCTCAGACCAGTACTTGTTGGCGCTGCGGATGAAGCTGTCGGCCGTCTCCATGGCAGCATGCAGCTCCTGGCGATACATCTGCCATTCATAGTCCAACAGGGCCTGACGGCTGAGCTGCTCTGCCGCCTCATGGACACGGCCGATGGGCAGCAGTCCGGCATTGCTCTTCTGAGCCTCATAGAAGCAGGAGCGGGCCAGGCGGTTGAAGACGTTGGTCAGCAGCTGGCCTTCCTTGAGTACCGGATCGGCGTCATTGGGCTGGGCAGTGGGGTTCAGCGGCTTGGGCTGGAAGCTGACCGGCTTGAGCCCGAGGCCCAGGGCGATGAAGTGGGCTCGCAGCTGTTCGGGGGTGTAGTAGTCCAGCAGCTCGTCCGCCATTGGCGGTTTGACGGCTCCGGATGAAGAAGCCTTCTTGCCCAAAAACTGCAGATGATAGTTGGCGACCAACTGGGATTGCTGCAGCTCGCCCGGCTCAGCCTGCTGGCGCGGGGCGTGGCTCTGGGGTAAGGCGGCCCACATCGCGGTCTGGGCGACGCCGTAGAAGTAGATGTTATCCTGGCCGATGAACTGATAGACCCGGGCCTGCGGATCGCACCAGAAGTCCTCCCAGGTCAGCATCGGGCTCATCGGGCGTGATGGATTGAGGCTCTCGATGCCCTGGCCCTGGTTCTCCAGCCAGCATTTGGAGAAGCTGATCGGCGCCCAGAGGCTTTCCGGCCAGCACCAGACCGTCAGGTCGGGGGTATCCTCGATGTCCGGCGCCGGAACGCCCCAGGCGATGTTGCCGGTGATCCGGAAAGGCACCAGGGTCTTGCCGGTACGATAGCGGATAGCTGCACCATCCAACACCGTACGGGCCTCGTCGCGGAGCTGAAGCGAGGCGAATTCCAGCTCAAAGCTCTGTTTGCCCCGCTCCACCGGACGAAAGCGGTGCGCAGGCAGTTGCTCCTGAAGCTGCTGGTAGTCGTTAAGGAACTCCTCCTTGACATAGATTATCGGTGCCACCAGAAACTCCTCGATGGTGTTGGACACGACATCGCGGGTCTGGCCAGTCCTGCGCAGATCGTCGACATAACCCTGGAGTAATCCCTTGAAGGCCGGCAGGTCGAAATACCAGTTGGTCACATCGCGCATCACCGGAGGTTGTCCGCTCAGTGTGCTGATCGGGTTGATCAGATCGGCCGGTAGATACTGGTGGCCGAGGTCGCATTCATCAGCATAGCCATGCTCGCTCTTGCAGCCGGGCACCGGGCAGCGACCACAGACCTGGCGGCCATTGAGGAAGCTGCCCCGCTCCAGGTCGTAGAACTGCGCTGTGGCCAGTTTATGCAAAAAGCCGTTATCGAAAAGCCGGCGGATGATCCAGGCGGTGAAATCGGCATGGACATCCCGGGCTTTTCCCAGTCCGGAGCCCTCGTAGATGTCCAGTGAGATGGCATAGTTTTTCAGGGTGGCTGTCTGCGCGTCGTGGTTGGCGCGCACATAATCCTCGATGCTGCCGGCAAAGCCCTCCGTCTCCACCAGCTTGCGATAACCCTCATCGATGGGGGAGCCGTAGCAGTCCGTGCCGCAGACAAACAGGACATTCTCCGCACCGATGCGGTCGCGCAGGAAGCGGGCGTAGACGTCGGCCGGCACGAAGACGCCGCCGATGTGGCCGAAATGCAGTCCCTTGTTACCATAAGGCATCCCCGCCGTGACGATGGCACGACGGGGATAGTCCGGACGATCTGTGCTGAGTGCCGCTGCTGTCACTGAATGGTGGTCTTGGTAGGCGTGAAGGACTTGATGTACAGCGGCAGGGCATTGGAGCCAGCCGAGCTGTCGTAGAACTCGATGGAGACCGGCGAGGTGTCGTCGACCAGCGTGTAGGCGATCTGCCCGGTGATCGATTGATTCTGGTTGACGAGTGTGCTGAGGTCCTTGACCGAAGAGTTGGTGGAGCTGCTCGTTGGCACGGTGGTGGTATTCAGCACCTGGCCGTTTTGGATCACCCTGGCTCTGATGGTGGCGTTATAGCTGGTGGCGGTGGTCGTCTTGTTTTTGTAGGTGAGGGTGATGATCATGGTCGGCTTGGCCGTGGAGCTTGTGGAGGATGACGTCTGGGTGGTGACGTTGGTCACCGTGACCTCATACTTGCTCGAAGCCTGCACCGATGTTGCCGGCGTGTTGCTGCCGGTAGTAGAGTTGTTGGTAGTGGAGCTGCCGGTACTGCTGTTGGCAGACTGACTCGAGGTACCCTGGGTGGTGGTGTTGCCATTGATCTGGTCGATGGTGTTGTTGTACTGGGTGGAACACCCCGGGGTGTAGAAGAGGATGACCACGGTCATGATGATCAGCAACAAACCGCCAAAGAGGACGGCAAAGACTGCGCCAATCCCCGGACCACGGTCGCGATAGTTGTTGATGCGATAGAGGTAGGTGCCCTGAGGCATGCTGCCGTCGGCATTGGGCGCCGCCACCGCGATGTACTGGCCGCCGAGGGCCTGCGGTACGGTCTGCACGGGCTGGACCACTCGCTGGGGTTGAGCCGGCACGGCATAGACCGGGGTACCAGCCGTGACGTACTGGGCTGGCGGCACGATCGGTGTCTGCATGGTCTGACCGGCAGCGACGCCGGCAGCCACCGGAACGGCAGCCCCGGCGGCCACAGCCGCTGCTGCTGCCGGGGCAGCCGCAGTGCTGACAAAGGCCGGTTGAGCGGCAGAATTGGGGATCTGCGCGCCGCTGACGGCGACATTGCCGGCCAGAGAGCCGGTGTCGACCACGGTGCTTGCGGAATCTGTGGGCAGAGCTTCCTCCCAAGAAATCTGCTTGCCACAGCTGGGGCACACATCAGTGCCGTACTCTAATAGATTCCCGCAATTAGAGCATTCGTATACAGTTGCCATAATACCTCCCGTTTTCAGTAAGCCCCCGCACGGGGTAATTATAGCGCTTTGGTGCCCGAGGTGAGAGTCGAACTCACATGCCCAAAGGACAAAGGTTTTTGAGACCTCCGCGTCTGCCAT
>JAISUQ010000062.1 GCA_031272005.1 Coriobacteriales bacterium
GAGCTGCTCGGCCTGAATATGCCCAGCGACTCGATCATCCGCATCAAACGCGGCCGGGGTTGCAACAGCTGCAACAACACCGGTTACAAGGGGCGCACGGCCATCCACGAGATCGTCTACGTGGATAAGCGGATGCAGCGGATGATTGCCGAGGGCGCGCCGATGAGCGAGCTGTACGCCTACGCCCGCCAGCAGCAGGGCATGGCCTCCCTGCGCGACCGGGCCCGCTCTTTGGTGCTGGCCGGCGTGACCAGCATGGAGGAGTTCTTGAAGATCGGCGAGAGCGTGGATTAGGAGTGCCGCATGGACTTCACGATTGACACCCTGGTGCAGTACGCCCGGGCCAACGATTGCTCGGATGTGCACATCACCGCCCACCAGCCACCGACCTTTCGCAAGCTGGGCGAGCTGGTCATCGGCCCCTACCAGGCCAGCCGAGAGGACTACCGGGCGCTGATCATCGGGTTGCTCAATGATCTGCAGCGCGAGGAGCTGGCCTCAGGCCAGGACCTGGACTTCTCCTTCGAGAGCGCCGGGGGGCTGCGTTACCGCGTCAACGTCTACCGCCAGCAAAACGAGCTGGCCTGCGCCATCCGCGTGCTGCGCGACGACATCCCCTCTTTACAAGCCCTGCGCCTGCCGCCGATCATCCAACAGCTGGCCGAGCAACCGCGCGGACTGGTGCTGGTCACCGGGCCCACCGGCTCGGGTAAATCAACCACCCTGGCGGCGATGATCGACTACATCAACCAGCATCGCCGCTGCCACATCATCACCGTGGAGGACCCGATTGAGTATGTGCACCGCTCCCAGAACTCCCTGGTGCACCAGCGCGAGGTGCACCGCGACGTGACCTCCTTCGCCGACGCCCTGCGCTCGGCGATGCGCGAGGACCCGGATGTCATATTGGTGGGAGAGATGCGCGACTTCGAGACCATCTCCGCCGCCGTCACCGCTGCCGAGACCGGGCACCTGGTCTTCTCCACCCTGCATACCACCGGGGCGGCGCAGACGCTGGACCGCATCGTGGACGTCTATCCGTCGCACTCGCAGAATATGATCCGCTCGCAGCTGGCCGGGGTGTTGCGCGGGGTGATCACCCAGACCCTGATACCTCTGGCCGACCGCTCCGGCCGCACGGTGGCCACCGAGATCCTGGTGGGTACCGATGCCGTGCTGAACCTGATTCGCGAAGGCAAGTACCACCAACTGGGCACCGCCATGCAGTCCGGCGCCGCTTCTGGCATGCACACCCTGGCCGGCGACCTGGCCGGCCTGGTGCGCCAGGGCCTGATCAGCATCGAAGCCGCCAGCGAAGCCGCCAGCGACAAAGCCGAACTGCGTCAGTATCTGGGGTATTGAATCACCCGCGCCTGCGGGCGGGGATGGTTTACTCCGGCTCGATGATGGGAGGGGCCGGCTTGATGGGGGTGGCTTTGCCGGCCAGGGCTTTGGGCCCACCGTCTGCTTCTGCGTCCTCTTCCTCCGGGACGGTAGGCACGCGCAGCGCCATGAAGTAGAACTGGCAGGCGGCGCAGACGCCTAAGATTATCCAAACGTAGATCTTCTGGACCAGAAAACCGCTGATGCCCATGGCTATGTAGGTAATCACCAGGATGCGGATCTTCTGCTTGAGGGTGATGCCACCGCGGCGGCGATAGGGCTCGACATAGCTCTTGTAGACCTTGGTGCCCTGCAGCCACTTGTGGTAACGCGGCGAGCTGTTGGCGAACAGGAAGGCCGACAGCAGCACCAGCGGCGTTGTTGGCAGCACGGGCACAAAAATGCCCACCACGCCCAGGGCCAGCACCACCCAGGCACAACCGAACAATATGGCGTTCTTCAGCTTCATGACGATCCAGTGTAACAGTTTGATATGTTAGCGAAAAGGGACAATTTAAGCTTTCGGAGTACGGACGATTTTGGCGATCTTCGCCAGCGCCTCCCGGGTGCCTGGCTCCAGGCGCTCGGCCAGGGTCGTCTTGACCAGGCGTTCCTGCTCGGCCCGCTCGACCACCTCGCGCTGCACGCCGCCCATCTCCGCGCAAAAACCCTCGGCCGACATCCGGGTCACACCCCGGCCCAGCACCGTCCACTGGGTGGCCGCATCCGAGGTCACCACCAGCACTTCCTCTCCGGCGCTGGCAGCCTGATGGGCCAGTCCTTCAATCACCGCATCGGCCGACTTGCCGGCGGCGGAGAAGATCACCTCCACGCCAGCCACCTGCCGGGGCTGACCGTCGGAGGAGGGATTGCCGCCGCCGTCGAAGACCACCACCGCCCGCCATTCGCTGCCGGCGAAAGTGGCAACGTCACTGATCAGTGTCTGGCGGGCGCTGTTGAAGGCGTCGTGGGTATGGTCCGGCTGATTGGCAGCAGCGGCCAGCTGCCTGTAGCGCGAGCCGCTGCGCAGCACGTTGTAACCGTCAACCAGCAGTAGCTTCATCAGCTGGCAGCTTTTTGAATGCTCACCAGCTCGATGTCAAAGGTCAGGGTGGCGTTGGCCGGGATGGTGCCGTCGCTGGTGCCGTAGGAGCCATAGGCCAGTGCCGGCGGAATCACCAGCCGGCGCACGCCGCCGACCTGCATCCCCAGCACGCCTTCCTCCCAGCCGGTGATTACCTCGCCGTTGCCGACGGTGAAGGAAAACGCCGTGGCGGTGGCGTCGGTGCTGTCGAAGACCGTGCCGTCCTCCAGATAGCCGGTGTAGTAGACCGAGATGGTGTCGCCGGTCTCCACCACATCGCCGCTGCCGACGCTGACATCGGTGATCTGGACATCCGCCAGGCTCATGTCCACATCGTAGGGCAGGCCGGCCGGCATCGGGTTGATCACCAGCAGTTCGGAGTGAGACAACTCATCCATATAGGCCTGCTGCTGGGCATAGAGGTCGTTGGAGGCCAGCTCGTCACCGAGCTCGGTCTTGATCTCCTCCGGCACCGCCGCCAAATCGACGCTGCCGTCAGCCGGCAGCTTGAACTCGTCGGTGCTCTTCACGATGAACAGTGCCGTGGTGGTATCGATGATGTCGGAGTAGGAGCCGATGGGCAGGGCGCTCAGCACGGTGCCGACCTCGGTAGGCATGTAGCTCTCCGCGCCCCAGCCGATGTCGCCGCCGGCTTCTACCGGCACATCGTCGGTGTTGTAGGCGTCGGCGACCGTGCCAAAGTCCTCGCCGGCCTTGATGCGGGCCAGGGCTTCGTCGGCCTTGGCCTTGGCCGTATCGTAGTCGTCATAACCCTCGCCATAGGGGAAGTAGATCACCGAGGCGCGTTTGCCGACGTAGTAGTCGGCGTTCTCCAGGATATAAGCCTTGAGTTCGTCATCGCTGGGTGTGACGGCCTGGACCTTGACAGCCAGCAGATCCTCGGTGACATCCTGATACTCCAGGTAACGACGGAAGGACGCCTCGTCCTTGAAGCCGTAGCTGGTCAGCAGCTCTTCCCAGGTGACGTCGGTGGCATAGGCCTTCTGCTCCTCCAAGGCGGCGTCCACAGCGGCGTCATCCGGATAGATGCCGGCGGCCTCGGCCTCGGCCAACACCAGCTCCGGCAGGGCGAATTGCTGGCGGATAATCGCCTCGCGCAGCGATTCCGGCGTCATGTCGTAGGTCTTCAGCAGACCGGCCCAGTCGGCATCGCTGTAGGGCTCGCCGGTTGAGGAGTCGATGCGGGAGGACTCGGCGACCAGAGTGACGTCGGCCTCCATGATCTGATAGTCGCCGATGGTGGCGGCTACGGCATTGGGGTCGACTTCGGCCTGGGTGCCTGTGCCCAGCCCGTTGCCGCCCAGCAGGGTGCTGCTCGAACAACCGGCCGGCAGCTGGACGATACCGGCCTTGCCCAGTCCAAAGAGCAGACCGGCAACGATCAGCACCACCAGAACCGGCGTGACGATCAACGGCAGATTGCTCCTGGTGGCTTCGGCTTTGCGTGGAGAATACTCACTGTGGCCGGCGGCGTAAACGTCCTTGCCGACCTTATCCGGCTTGGCCTTGCCTTCGGCGACCTCGCGGTCTTCGGGAACCATGAAGTCATCCAGCTCGTCAAACTCGTCGAAGGCTTCGTCGTCAGCACTGGCCCGCTCGGCCTCGCGGCGGGCTTTGGTTGCGGAGTGCTGCTCCTGCTCGTCGGCTTCGGGCTTGTCGGCTTCGGGCTTGTCGGATTCGGGCTCGTCGGCATCGCTGGCCTGGCTCGCAGCCTTGGTCGTCTTGCGGGCGGTGGTCTTTTTTGGCGCCGGCTTGGCGTCGTCAGACTTTTTGGCAGTCGACCTGGATCCGGCAGCCTTCTGCTCACTGGTTTTGCTGCCGGACTTGCTGGTGGACTTGCGGGTGGTTTTCTTTACAGGAACCTCAGCGGCTGCCTCAGCCGCTGTCTCGGCCACCACCTCGGCCGCTGCCGGAGCTTCGTCCGTCTCCGCTACCTCGGGCTCCAATAGCTCTTCGTCATGTGTTTCTTCAGGCATTACTCCCCCATCGTTTGGGATCGGTTAACAGACGCATTATGCGTAAGCTAACAGTATGACACAACCCCGACCGTTCTGCTGCCGGTCGCAGCCCAATGGCGGCTTCTTTCAGGATTCTTTCAGGTTCTCGCCCAGACGGGTCAACTGCAGGCCCCAAGCAATGGGGGGGAGGTTGCCTGAGGCCTGCAGATGACCCACCTGCGCGCTGGAATTCAGTCGCTGCGGCGGCGCAGCCATTCGTAGGCGATGGCCGTAAAAGCCTGCGCCACGTTGAGGGACTGCGTAACGCCACGTTGGGGCAACTTTACCTGAAAATCACACAGCTCGCGGGTCAGACGCGCCAAACCGGTATCCTCCGCTCCCATGACCAGCACAATTCGGCCTTCCAACGGCGCCTGCCAGATGTCCTGGCGGGCCTGCTCGCTGGCGCCGCAGACCCAGAAGCCCGCATCCTTGAGGCGCTTCAGGGCGCTGGCCAGGTTGGCCTCCCGGGCTACCTGGATGTGCTCCACTGCGCCGGCCGAAGTCCGAAAGACGGCTTCTGTGACCTGCGCCGAACGCTTGGAGGGAATCAGCACGCCGGCAGCGCCCACCACCTCGGCGCTGCGGATGACCGCCCCCAGGTTGCCGACATCGGTGATATGGTCCAGGGCCACGACCAGAGCACTGGAGCAGCCTGCGGCAGTTTGGATAAGGTCGTGCAGCGTCGCGTACTGATAGCGATATGATACGTCGCCCGGGACGCGGGCCTGCTCGCGCTGCCGCTCTCGCTGCCGCTGCTGCTCGCGCCAGTCGCTCATTTGCGTACAACCCGGGTGCCGGCGGGCGTATCCTCGATGATGAATCCCAGGGCAGCCAGGCCGTCGCGCACGGCGTCTGCCAGCGGCCAGTTCCTATCCGCTCGGGCTGACTGCCTCAGCGAGAGCAGGACATCGGCGGCTTCGGCGGGAATGTCGCCATGATAGCCGGCCAGCTCGGCGGCCAGGGGCACCAGCTCGGCTGGGTACTCCTCGCCCTCGCTCTCGGCTGAGGCCGCCAGCTCCACGCCCAGCACGCCCAGCAGCTCCACGATGGTGGCCTGGGCCTCGGCCAGGGCGCTGTGCTGCCCGGCGGTGGTGATGCCCTCGGCCAAAGCGGTGTTGGCGGCGGTAATCAGCTCGAAGATGGCGCCGACGGCGCCGGCGGTGTTGAAATCGTCGTCCATGGCGGCGGCAAACTGCTCGCGGGTGGCGGCGATGCGGGAGGCGAGCTCCTGGGAGGGGTTGAGGGCGTTGCCGGCAGCGACAGCGCTGCTGGTTTCTCCGCAGCTGCTTTGTTCCAGCGCCCAGGTGAGGTTGCGCAGCGAGTTCTCGACGCGCTCCAGGGCGGCGGTGGCTTCGGCGAGGCGTTCGGCGGAGTAGTCGAAGGGCGAGCGGTAGTGGGTCTGCAGCATCAGCAGGCGCAGGGCCTGCGGGCGCACATGCCCCAAAACGTCTTTGAGCAGCAGGAAGTTGCCTTCGGACTTGCTCATCTTCTCCTTATCGATGGTCAGCATGCCGCCGTGCAGCCAGTAGTTGGCGAAGGTCACACCGTGGCAGGCCTCGCTCTGGGCAATCTCGTTCTCGTGGTGCGGGAAGACCAGATCGTCGCCGCCGGCGTGGATGTCGAAGGGGTTGCCCAGGTAGCGCCCGCTCATCGCCGAGCACTCGATGTGCCAGCCCGGGCGGCCGTCGCCCCAGGGTGATGGCCAGGATGGCTCGCCGGGCTTGGCGGCCTTCCATAAGGCGAAATCCAACGGGTCGCGCTTGCGCTCGTCCACGTCCACCCGGGCGCCGGAGAGCATCTGCTCGATGTCGCGCCCGCTGAGGCGGCCATAGGCCGGATAGCTGCGCACCGCAAAGTAGACATCGCCATCTGTGGCGTAGGCGTGCCCGCCGTCCACCAGGCATTGGATGAGTTCCAGCATCGCCGGAATCTC
>JAISUQ010000107.1 GCA_031272005.1 Coriobacteriales bacterium
CTGTTGCAGGATCTCCGTTTCCAGGGCTGACATCCAGGGATACATCGGCTGTTGCAGGCTCCTCGCTTCCGAGGGCGACGTCCTGGATGATTGCCTCAGGCTCAGCTACCGCAGCTATGGACGCTTCGCCATTCTCAGAGAGCACTTCGGGTTCAGGGGTATTGGGGGCTGATGTTGCTGTGGTGGCGAGTGGGGGGCCAAGGGAGAAGGTGATGGAGAGGTCTCGGCCGGAGGCGTCGTGGAGCAGCTGGCGCAGCAGGGCAAGCACTTCGGGGCGCTCCAGCGATTGTTTGGCGAAGGCGGCGTTGGTGGGCAGCTCAATCAGCAGGCCGCCGGTGGCCGGGTCGAGATGCGGTTGAGAGCCACCGATATTATCCAGGGTACGACGCTTTTTCTGCTGCTCCAAGCCCTTGACCACCGATGCCCAGAGGCGTTGCGCGTCTGACATGGCACCGGCTGCTTCGGCGATGGTTCCCGCTGCTTTGGCTGCCGGCACTGAAACCAGACCGCCTTGCTCCAGGATGGCGACCCGGGCAGCCAGGGCTTCCAGGCTGAGGTCGCTGTCCGGGCGGGCCATACGGGTCAGCGCCACCTCCAAAGCCAGGCGGGCGGAGGCGGCAGTCTTCAACTCGGTGCTCAAATCGCCCAATACGGTCAGAATGTAAGCCAGACGGTCCACTGAGCCAAAGGCCGCTGCCTGTTGACGGTAAGCCTCAATCTGCTCCTCGTCGCCATCCAGCAGGCCTTCCAGGCTGCCTGGACCCACAGCGGCAACCACATAGAGGTCGCGAACGTGGGCGCTGAGGTCGCGCACCAGCTGAGCGATGTCGGTGCCACCCTGGGTGAAGCTGGCCACCCAGGCAAAGCAGCTGGCCACGTCGCGACGGGCAATCAGCTCGGCCACGCTGAACAGCGAGGTTGATGAGACTTCTCCAAGTAGATCCTCAGCGGCGCTGTAGCTGATGGTGCCGGCGCCAAAGACTGCTATCTGCTCCAGAGCCTTGATGGCGTTACGCATGCCGCCCTGGGAGCGTTGGGCAATCAACTGCAGGGCTTCCGGCTCGGCTTTGAACCCCTCCCGCTCGCAAATCAGGCCAAGGCGCGCGATAATCTCCTCGATACGCAGGCGATGGAAATCGAAGCGCTGGCAGCGCGACTGAATGGTCTCCGGCACCTTATGCGGATCGGTGGTGCAGAGCACGAAAATCACATGGGTGGGCGGCTCCTCCAGGGTCTTCAGCAGAGCATTGAAGGCCGCAGTGGAGAGCATGTGCACCTCGTCGATGATGTAGATCTTGTAGCTGCCGCGCACAGGTGCGTAGGGCATGCGGCTGATTATCTCCTCGCGGACATTATCCACACCGGTACGCGAGGCGGCGTCCAGCTCATAGACGTCCGGATGGATGCCGTCGGTGATCTCCTGGCATTGAGGGCAGGTGCCGCAGGGCTGGTCGGTGGGCGCCAGCGTGCAGAGCAGGGCCTTGGCCAGGATGCGAGCCGTAGTGGTCTTGCCGGTGCCTCGCGGGCCACAGAACAGGTAGGCATGGGCAACATTGCCCGAAACCACAGCATTGCGCAGCGTAGTCTGGACATGGTCCTGCCCGGCTACGTCGGCAAAGGTCTCTGGGCGATACTTGCGGTCCAACGAGAGCGTCATTTGCTTCTCCCCAATCTTGTTTTAATTATACCTACTGCGGTGGGAATCAGGCTGATGACTACTATAGCAATTATCACTAACTCAAAGTTATCCTGAATGAACGGCACGCCGCCGAAAAAGTAGCCGAGCAGGGTGAAAATGGTCACCCAGAGCACCCCGCCAATGATGTTGAAGGCGGAGAAGCGCCCGAAGTGCATCCGTCCCACACCGGCCAGGAAGGGCGCAAAGGTGCGGATGATTGGGAAAAACCGCGTCAGCACCACGGCCAGCAGCCCGTACTTGTCGAAGAAGGCCTGGGTCTTGGCGATGCGCTCGGGGGTCAGGGCTTTGACGCGCCCGGAGTCGATGATGGCCTGCCCCAGTTTGCGGCCAATCCAGTAATTGGAAGTATTGCCGAGGATGGCCGCCAGATAGCAGACAACCAGCAGCGGTGCGAGGTTTAAGCCGCCGTCGTCGGCTGCGAATACCCCGGCCGCAAACAGCAGCGAGTCGCCCGGCAGAAACGGCGTGACCACCAGGCCGGTCTCCACGAAGATGATGACGAACAGCGGGGTGTAGACCCAGACTGGCCCCAGGTCCTTAATCCATTGAGCAATGAAATCGCGCGGGTCTCGCAGCAGGTCGATGAAGAATTGAATGATGTCCAAACCAGAAAACTCCCCTGCAGCGTGTCCGAACCCAAACCCCCGCAGAAACCCTTCCAACACCAGGCTCTCGGTTTCCCTGGTGCCGTAGTAAGGCGTTTTTCGGGGTCTCTGAGCGAGGTAAGCGTATCTGAATACGTGTCCGAGCACAGGGTCCCCGGAAAACGCCTTAATGCGGTGCCAGGGGAAGCGAGAGGTGGCTTGGGCGCTCGGCAGAGGGTCCTTATGGCTGCTTCCGTCAAGACCTGACCAGGTTCGGAGCGTGCCGCCGCCCAAGCCTTGTCTATTCTCTCATAAACCGACGTTCTGCGCAGGGACGATTAACGAGCCTGTTCAGCAAGTGCGTGTCTGCTCAGGCTTGCTCAGGCTTCGGCCAGTTCGGCGAAGAGGGGCTCATTGCTGCCGCAATGCATCAACTCAACGGTGCCGGTGAGGATGTCTACGTATTGGTAGGACTGACGAGCCACGCGTCCGCGCTTACGCTCGACTTCCATGATGAAAAGCTGAGGGTGAGCCTGGGTGAGGATGCCTTCACACTCCATTATCCTGGAGCGTCCCATATTGGCTTTGACTCTGAGTCTCTTTCCGGTGTGGTCTATCAGGGTGCCGCGGATTCTATCGACAATCTTAGCTTGATGAGCAAGGTCCATTGAGTGTATTACCTCCCGAGACGGATATTAAGCTGTTATTGTAACACCCTGAACAGCAATTTGGGTTTCCATAAGGTAACGAAAGCCCCTCTGACCCGCAAAAACCACAGAATTCACACAATTTTAATCAGATTTGTAGGTTTTGTCGGTGTCAAGTTCTGTTAGCAGTTGGCCAAGTTGACAGAACTGCGCGACGGAGACGGTCTCACCGCGAGCGGTCGGCGCAATCCTGGCGGCGGCCAGCAACTCGTCGACCAGGTCCGGTGCCAGACCCTGCGCGGAGAAGTAGGAGCGCATGGAGTTACGAATGGTCTTGCGCCGCGCGGCAAAAGCCGCCTCGATGACGGTGAAGGCGGCTGGGATGTCTGCGGGTGGGCAGTCGGGCAGTCGATCCAGGCGGAGCACGGTGGAGTCCACCCGCGGCGGCGGCAGGAAGCTCTGTCGGGAGACCTTGAAGCTGCCCTTCGGTTGGGCCAGCAATTGCAGCTTGACGCTGTAGGCCCCATAGTCCTTGCCCCCCGGCTGAGCGGCCATCCGCGCCGCCACCTCTGCTTGGACCATCACTGTAGCGCTGGCGATAGCCGGCAGATGCAAGAAGCAATCCAGCACGATGGTTGCCGCCACGGCATAGGGCAGATTGGCGACAAGCGCGGTGGGTGCGGTTCCGGCCAGCTCTGAGGGAGCGGACAGCAGACTGAGGGCGTCGGCGTGCAGAAAGCTGAATTGTTGTGGATACCTCGCTCGCAATTCTGCTAATGCTATTAGCAATTTTTCATCCTTCTCAATGGCCGTGACCCGCGCACCGGCCTGAAGCAAGGCCAGAGTCAAGGTGCCGATACCCGGGCCGACCTCCAACACGGATTCGCCGGCGCTCAGATCGGCCAGGCGCAGGATGCGTCCGATAACCCCGTCATCAATGAGGAAGTGCTGACCGAGGGATTTATTGGTGCTCAGGCCCCAGCGCTGCAAGGCGGCGATGGTCGCGGAGGGCGTCGCCAACGGGGAGTGCGTGGTCATACGGCGCTGTCGCTGGCGTAGTCTGTGTTGGGGTCGTTTGGAGAATCCAATGAAACCGAGGCAGCCGAGGTGTCGGAGATGTCGGAGGTGTCGGAGATGTCGGAGGTGTCGGAGGTGTCAAAGGCGTCAGGGACGACCGAAGCAGCAGACGTATCAGCGGCAGCGACAGCGTCGGCGTCGAAGGCATCAGGCGCTTCGCTGATGCCCATCTCGGCCTCAGGAGCAACTTCGTACTCCGGCGTCTCGTAGATCACCACTTCCTGCTCAAACAGCTCGACTTCCTCGTGATATTCGACCCGTCGGCGTGGAGTGTGGGGTTGGCCGCCTTTGATCAGGTTGCTGTAGTCCAGGTCGATCTCGGCTTTGAGGTCGCCGGCAGGGTCGTCCGAAGGTGAGCTGACAGCAACCCGTGGATGAGCCGCCTCGTCGCCGACTGCGCCCAACACCTCCAACTCCGCCTGCACTTCGGCCAGCTGTTTGGCCAGCTCGCTGGCCTCCTTTTTCTTGACCACATAGCGGGCAAAGGCGCTGCCGGCGTCCACGGCCCGCTGTTCGAAGGCGGCCTGTTTGGCAGCAGCCCGCTTCAGCTGAGCCAGCTGCTGGTGGGAGTAGGCCGCGAAATCCTTTTCCTGCGGGAAGACCTTGGCGTCTTGAGGAGCCAGGTAGCCCACGAAGTTGTTGACCTTCTCCAGACTGAAACCGGCTACGGCCAGAGCGCTTTTGGCGATACCGGCCAGCGGTTGATAGCCATGATCGTCGCCGCCTCCGCCGACTACGAACAGCTGGGCTGAGCGCTTGGGCGGCGGCTTGACGCCCAGCACGTAACGCTGCACCCAATAGGGCTGGAAGCGGTCCAGCAGCGCTTTGAGCTGGGCGGGCGGGCCGGCAAAGTACAGCGGTGCCACCAGGGCCACAGCATCGACGCGCTCCAGCACGGCCTTCAACTCCAGATAGTCGTCGATGAACTTCTTGCCGGAGGTCTTGTTGGCCAGTACACAGATACCGGTGCTGCGGCAGCCGTCGCAGCCAGTGCAGGGGGCAATCTTCTTTTTGGAGAGCAGAAAGCGCTGGGTGCGGGCACCGGCGCTCCTGGCTCCGCTCTCCAGCAGCTCAATCAGTGCGACGCAGGTGTGGTTACGCGGTGATCCGGAGATGAACAGGATGTCCGGCCGATCGCCGTCGGCCTGCTTGGGCTTGGTATCAGACATTTGTTTCCTTTGGACTACGTTTGCTGTCAAAGGAATGATAGCACATTATCTGCTGCAGTTTGCGCCGCCGCCCGCCCTGTCGCCTGACCTGCGCCGCCGCCCGCCCTGCAGCCCGGCAGCGCCGGTTCAGGTGATGTTGGGCAGGATGCGGCGGCGATAGTAGAGCACGGCACAGCCGTCCAGCAGCAGAATCAGGCTGATCATGGCCAGCGACAGGGTGTTGTCACCGGTCTTGGCCAACGAGCTGCTGGAGGTGGTGCTGGTCTTGTTGGTATTGGTGTTGGAGCTGTCATCGGTGCTGGCCAACTGGACCTGGAAGGTGCCGGTCGTCAGAGGTATGAATTCGGTGTACTCCGGATCATATGGGATCACAGCTGGCTGCCAGGCGTTGCCGATGGCATAGGTATAACTGCCGACAGTGGCGCCTTTGGGTGGCGTCAGGCGCATCCTGAACTCGGTAGACAATGGTTGAAGGCTGCTGGTCTCGGAATAGGCCTCCCAACTGGAATCCCGGAAGAATTCCAGCTTCCAATCAGTATCGACGATGTATTTGCCGTTGATCAACATGATGGTGTTGGTCTGGTCGAAGCCATCAACCGGTACCGAAAACGTGAACTCAAAGGCCTTCTCCGCCGTCAGCTTGGCACTTTTCAGAGTCGACGTGCCGACGATGGACTGCGTGGGGATGGAAACCGTGGCCTCGGCGCCCTGCCAGAACCCTTCCTGCGCATCATCCTCATGCGTCCCCTGATCCTCGCTGAAGCTGAACTGGATTGTCTTATCATGGAAGATGATCGGCACGGTCAGCTCAATGGTGATGACAGCGTCGGTCAGCGGCGCCGTTGAGAATTCGTGGGTGCCCATGGCAGGCATGTCTGCCGGCGGGTCTACCAGCTGGACAGATTTGACTTGAATGCCCCAGGTGTCAAAAAGCTGGTAGGCACCAAGCCGAGGTTCGAGCACCAAGGTTTCGCCATACAGTTTTTCAGACAGTCCATAATACATCAGTGATTCCTGGTAATGCATCATGGTGTCCCA
>JAISUQ010000127.1 GCA_031272005.1 Coriobacteriales bacterium
TCTCGGTGAAGACGTTTTTCAGCACTTCGAGGATTTCCATCAGATACCCTCGCCTTCCTGCACCGTGGAAGTGGCGAACTCCGTGTTGACCTTGACGAAGACCTTCATGGTGGCGCTGGTGGGGTTGCGCAGCACGTCGACCACGCTGCCCTGCTCCACGATGCGCCCCTCCTCCAGCACCGCCACGTTGCGGCAGGCGTACTTGATGACCTCCAGCTGATGGGTGACCATGATGATGGTCAGGCCCAGCTTGGCATTGATGTCCTTGATTAAATCCAGCACCGACAGGGCAATCTGAGGGTCCAACGCCGAGGTGGCCTCATCGGAGAGCAGCACGATGGGGTCGTTGGCCAGCGCCCGGGCGATACCCACCCGCTGCTTCTGGCCGCCAGAGAGCTGGCCGGGATAGAACTGGCGCCGGTCGCTGAGGCCAACCAGCTCCAGAATCTCGCCCACCCGCTCGGCAATCTGAGCCTTGCCCAGCCGCGCCACCTCCAGCGGAAAGGAGACGTTACCTTCCACTGTGCGCGCCTCCAGCAGATTGAACTGCTGGAAGATCATGCCCAGCTTGCGCCGGAAGACGAGCAGGTCGCGCTGAGGCATGGCGGTGATCTCCTCATCACCGATGTGGATGCTGCCGCTGTCTGGCTCCTCCAGGCGGTTGATGCAGCGCAGCAACGTGGACTTGCCGGCGCCGGAGAAACCGACGATGCCGAAGATGTCGCCGCTGGCAATCTCCAGGTCGATGTCACGCAAGACCTCGACATCCTGGCCTTTACGGCTGCGGCTGCGAAAGGTCTTGGTGAGGTTCTCGATGCGGATAAATGCCTCGGACACGTCCGCGGCCTCCCTTTTCTCCCTGTAAGTAATTTGACTATCCTTATAAGTTTCCTCGAATATATTATCGAGAGCCCAGCTTTTAGTCAACATTCT
Source organism: Coriobacteriales bacterium (assembly GCA_031272005.1). GTDB lineage: Bacteria > Actinomycetota > Coriobacteriia > Coriobacteriales > UBA8131 > JAISUQ01. The sequence goes on from JAISUQ010000127.1 coordinate 934, forward strand.
TTTTGCTGTGTTCTTATAAGTTTTGTGGATTTTCTACTACCGGGCTGCCGCGGCTTGTATTATCCTTGGAGGACACATCCTGCAATCAGTTTCGAAGGAGGACGACAGTGGCGGAGAAACTCCACGCGCCAGTGGGCGACGGACGGCCGGGCAACTATGATTTTGCCGGTAAGGTGATTTTCATCACCGGCGCTGCCCACGGCCAGGGGCGGGCGGCAGCGCTGGCCTTTGCCCAGGCTGGCGCTCACGTGGCGGCTTTTGATTTGGCTGCGGATTTGGACTACCCGGCCTATGCGCTGGGCAACTCGGCCGATTTGGCAGCGCTGGCCAACGAGGTGGCGGGCTTTGGCGGCTCGATTAAGACCTACGCCGGAGACGTGCGCATCGAGGACAGCATCGCGGCTGCCGTTGATGACGCCGCCCAAACCTTTGGGCGCATCGACATCCTCTTCAACAACGCCGGCATCGGCGCCTATGCCCACTCCTGGGAGATGAACGAACACGAATGGGACATGATGTTGGACATCAACCTCAAAGGCGCCTGGCTGACGGCCAAGCATGTTATCCCCTACCTGATTGAGCAGAAAAGCGGCGTGATCATCAACAACTCCTCCATTGCCGGTCTGCGCGGTTTTCGCCGGATGTCGCATTACTGCGCCTCCAAATGGGGGCTGGTGGGCCTGACCAAATCCTGGGCGCTGGAGCTGGCGCCCTACAACGTGCGGGTAATAAGCCTCCATCCCACCGGCGTGAACACACCGTTCAATGACGGCCTGGCCGAGATTGAGGGTAAGACCGCCATCGAGATTGCCGAGCAGTCGGCCGGCAACCTGCTGGACACCCCCTGGATTGAGACCGACGACGTGGTGGAGGCGCTGTTCTACCTGGCCTCGGATAAGGCCCGTTTCGTCACCGGCAGCCAATTCGTTTTGGATGCCGGCCTACTGAGTACCTGAGTCAGGCACTTGAGTCATGCACCTGAGTTACAGGGCGGCGAAGTCCTGGTAGAGGTAGCGGGTGTCTTCCTCGCGGTCGAAGTACTGCTGGCCGTGGTCTTCTCCGCGCAGCACTTCGGCGCCATGCTTGAAGGCCAGAGGCGTGTTAAGTGACAGTGGCTGCCAGGCTGCCTCGGCAGTGGTAGCCTGCATCGGCGCAGCAACCAGCTGGGCGGCTGCCGCCAACTCGGAGGTGCAGAAGATGGCCAGGCCATCCGCCTGCAGCAGGTTTATCGCGCCCTGATAGTTGGTATGGACGAACAGCATGTCAGAATCGTAAGCTATCAAGTTCACACAGTTGCCTGGAGCCAGCTGGGCACAGACGCGGGAGAAGACCGCGAAACGCTCGTCGGCCTCCAGTGGTGCGCCCTTCTCCGCCAGCGCCTGGTTCTGGGCGTCGACCAGATAGAGCAGGATGCGCTCGCTGTCGGTTGTGCCGCGCTGGATGCGGAAGTAGGGATTGAGCGGCTCGTAGTCGAAGATGGTGCCTTTATGGATCAGCGTCCAGCGTCGGCTGCTGCTGTCGGTGGTGGTGAAGGGATGGCAGTTGTAGGCATCGACCTGGCCAACGGTGGCAAAGCGAATGTGGGCCAGGGCGTTGGCGGTCTGGATGGGGTGAGCCAGCAGCTGCTCGGCCGCCGCGCTGGTATCGGCGCGCTGCGGGCAGCGGACGATCTCCGGGCCGCGTTGTGAGAAGTCGGCAAAGCCCCAGCCGTGCGGGTTCTCATCGGCGTGGCTGAAGAACTCCCGCAGCTGGCTGCGCAAATCGAGCGGCTTGCGGCTGTTGATGGCGAATAACTGGCACATGACAATTCATGATAGGGTTGGGCGCAGGCGAAGTCAACTTAAATATTAGATTTACTTATATGTTTGGTAGTATTACTATTGACTGAGCAGATCCATGCCGCCCGCGCGGCCCGGGGAAAGGAAACCGATGTCCAGCAACAAGCATCACGACCTGCATTTCGAATCCCAGCTGATTCACCCGCCCGGTGACGGCGATGACATCTACGGTGATGTGGTGGTGCCCATCCATCTCACCACCACCTATGCCCAGCCGGCCTTTGCCCAGCCGCCCCGCTACGACTACTCGCGTGGCGGCAACCCCACCCGCCAGGTGGTCGAGGATCAGATTGCCCGTTTGGAGGGCGGCTGCGGCGGCTTGGCCTTTGCCACTGGCATGGCGGCAATCACCGCAGTGCTGTCACTGTTTGAACCGGGCGACGAACTGCTGATTCCCAACAATATCTACGGCGGCACCTTCCGGGTGCTCAGCCGCTACTTTGAGCGCTTCGGCCTGAAGCATCGCTTCGTGGATGTGGCCGACCTGGCGGCTGTTGAAGCGGCCTTTGGCGCAGTTTCTCCGTCTCCCAAAGCGATAGTCTTTGAGTCCCCCACCAACCCGTTGCTGGCTGTGGCCGACATCGCAGCGGTGTCGGATATTGCCCACGGTCACCAGGCCCTGGCCATCGTGGATAACACCTTCCTCTCCCCCTATCTGCAGCGGCCACTGGAGCTGGGGGCGGATGTCTCCCTGCACTCGGCCACCAAGTTCCTGGGCGGGCACAGCGACGTGCTGGCCGGTCTGGTGGCTGTGCGCGATGAAGCGTTGTTTCACAAGCTGCATTTCATTCAGTATTCCACCGGCGGTACCTTATCCGCCTTTGACTCCTACCTGCTGAGTCGGGGCATCAAGACCCTGGCCGTACGGTTGGACCGCCAGGTTGCCAACGCTCAGCGCATTGCCGAGTGGCTGGAGGAGCAGCCACAGGTCAGCCGGGTCTATTACCCTGGCCTGCCCAGCCACCCCGGCTACGAGGTGCACAAGCGTCAGGCCGCAGGTGCCGGCAGCCTGCTCAGCCTGGAGCTGGCGCCCGGACGCGACCCGCAACGCTTCGCCCAGGCGCTGCGCCTGGTTACCTTAGCCGAGAGTCTGGGCGCCGTGGAGTCGCTGATCTGCCATCCAGCCACCATGACCCATGCCTCCATCCCCGCGCCGCTCCGAGCTGAGATGGGCATCAACGAGCGGCTGCTGCGCCTGTCCATCGGCATCGAGCACCCCGATGACCTGCTGGCCGACCTTGAGCAGGCCCTGGCGGCTATCTAGCTGGCTTGCGCCCTGTCACCCTGCGGGCTACAGCCAGCACCAACCGGGTCATTGCCGAGGCTATAATCACGGCTACGGCCATGCAGCCGGCGACCATGAAGGCGGTGGCGCCATTCTCCGCCGCTGAACTGAAGTTGTTCTCGATGACGCCCAGCATCGTGCGGTAGAGCAGAGAGCCGGGGACGAAGGGGATGATGCCGGGCAGCAGGAAGACGGTCGTGGCATCCCTGCCGGCACGCGAGCCAAACTCCGAGAGCAACGCCACCAGGCAGGTACCGACGAAGCAGGCCGCTATCACGCTCTGACCGCCTGAGACCATCAACTCAAAAACCAGCAACCCCACCGCGCCGATAGCGGCGATAGCCGGCAGCTGGCGGGTTGGGGCGTTGAAGATGATGCCGAAGCCGGTGGTGATGGCCAAGCCAAACAGCAGGTAGCACCACAGCGGATAGACGGTGGCAATCTCGATGGAGAGGCCCTCGCCGGCCATCGCCCAGATAGTCAGTTGGGCGCCGATACCACCGGCGATGGCAACGGCGCTGATCAGGGCCTCCAGCAGGTGGGTGACGCCGGACAAGGCATTGCCCGACAGGGCATCGCGGGCTGCCGTGACGATAGCCACACCGGGCATGAAGATGGTCACCGCCGAGACCAGCACTGCCGGCATGTTGTTGCCGGGCAGCAGCAGGTCCAGCAATATCACCAGCACCGAAGCCAGAAAACAACTCAGAAAGATGCGGATGAACGGCGGCAGTTGCAGTCGGGCGATGGCGCTGGAGAGGCAGAAAGCTGCGCCGGAGACAAAGGCGGCGATGGCCATCTCCGGCACCGAGCCGCTATAGTAGGGCACGAATCCGGCGCCCACCAGCATGGCGGCCAGCACCCGCAGTGGGAAGGGGTAAAGGCGGATGACCTTGATGGTTTTGAGTTTCTCGAAGCTGGCTTCCAGTTCGACCTGCGCCCCGGCCTGCTCCTCTCCGGGTGCTTTATCCACCGTTTCGCTCGGCGTTGCATCGGTGCCGCTGGCAGTGGCAGGGGCAGTGGCAGGGGCAGTGGCAGGGGCAGTGGCAGTGGCAGTGGCGCAGAGCGTCTGTGAGAAGTCGTTGACCGCCGAGATTTTCTTCAGGTTGACGTTGTTGCCATGGATGCGCTTGATGAAGGTGTGCATGTCGTTTTCGTCGCTGCCGCTGTCCAGCGACAAGAAGATGCCGGTAGGTACAACATAACACTCTGCATAATGGATGCCGCAGGCCTGACAGATGCGCAGGATGGTCTCCTCCACACGATAGACCTCGGCGCCGCTCTTCATGAGGATCTCGCCGGCAAACAGGGCCAGAATCAATACACGCTTTTGGTACAGGTCTTTCATGCCAACCATTGTAACCGAATCTACTGTGAGAGAATGCGGCCGGCGACCAGGCGGTTGAGGTTGTAGTCGTACCAGCTGTCGGTGGAGGTTTCCAAAAACATGCTGTTTGGGTAGTCATTCCATTGGTTGAGGCTGTCATTGGCCTGCTTGCGGATGCTGGCATCCGGCGATTCAGCAGCGAGACGGGCCAGCGCTGGCACCGCGGCGTCGCCCAGCTCGCCGAACTGTGAGACATCCATGATCCTCGTCTCCTCGGCCAGGTAGCGATTGACGTTGAAGCCGGCAATCAGGGCGTCGCTGTTGGTTAGGGCCAGCGCCAGATAGAGCAGGATGGTGCAGATTACCGCCGGGCGGGCGGCGTTGAAGGCCTTGAGATGCCAGGCACTCAGCAGTACGAAAACCACCAGCAGCAGCAGCATGAAGGTGAAGGTGTAGATGCGCAGGCGGGAGAGGCCGTAGGTGTCGATGTAGAGCAGCATCTTGCTCATGGCGGTGAGCACCAACAGGCAGGTCAGGACGCTGATTGCGCCGCCGAGCAGGCGCAGGGCTTTGGGCCGCTGATTGGCGCTGCGGCGGGCGAAGAGCCAGGTGACGGCCAGTATCAGCAGGTTGATGAAGGCCACGCCGCAAAGCTCGAAGAAGCCCTGGCGGGCATACTGGGCATAGGTGTAACTGGTTGGCAGTTCACCAGCCAGGGCGGAGAACAGATAGCTGGCCATGGCGATGAAATATACTATATAGATAGCTATCAGCAGGCCGAGCGCTCCGTAGAGGGCTACGCAGGGCAGCTTGTGAGCGGCAGCAAATCCGCGCAGCAGGCCTTCGCTGCTGAGGTGGTCGCTGTGGTTGCGAAAGGCATTGCCGAAGACTGCACCGAAGATGAAACAGGCGATGGGCAAGCCCAACACCAGCTTGAAGACCCATTCCAGCAACTGGTTGGTATCCAGGTTGCTGGTCAGCCAGTCAACCAGTTGGGAGAAGCCATCATCAGAGGCGGCCAGCAGGCTGATTACCAAAAACAGCACAGGGATGGCTACCACCAGGCCGGCCAGGGCGATGAGGATTGGCGCCCAATTGGGGCGGGTGCGCTTGGCGGGTTTGGCGTCATCGTTGGTCAGCGCGCCGAACAGGCGGCTGAACAAGCGACCGAAGTTGGTCCAGGGGATAATCATCGTCTGGTTGATGAAATCACCGGCCAGCAGCAGATTGAGGTTGCGACCCAGTACTGTGCGGCAGGAACAAGCCAGCCAGAGCAGACAGAGGCAACCTTCGCTGAGAATCAGCAGGCCGTTGATGTCACGGTAGCCCCAGAGGGCATAGGGCAGACTGCCAGCTGTGGCTGCCGCCAGCAGCAGCAGACTGCGCCAGGTCTGGCGGATGCCCTTGGCCTGCAGGTAGGCAAAGGTCCAGGCAAGCAGCCAGAGGAAGAATAACGTGGTGCCGAGGCCATTGCCGGCCATCCAGATCAGCTGCCACTCCCAATAGCAGAAACCGGCGGCAATCAGGGCCAGGGCGTAAATGGCGTCAATCAGGCTGGGGCGCGGGAAACTGCGGCGGACAGGCCTGGGAGCAGGCGCTGGCGCTGGCATGGGGGCGGGCATGGGGGCGGGCATGGGGGCGGGCAGGGGGGTTGGCATGGGGGCGGACGC
>JAISUQ010000159.1 GCA_031272005.1 Coriobacteriales bacterium
GCATATCCTGGCGCCAATCGTCCGTGGGCGCAAAGGGGAGCACAGCAAGTTGTTCACCGAGCTTCGCCAGGGCGGTTTTGCCCGGGTGCGGGTGGATGGCGTCGTCTATAACCTGGCCGATAAGATCGAACTGGACAAGAAGTTCAAGCACGACATCGAAGTCATCGTGGATCGCCTGGTACTCAAGCCGGAATCGGTCTCCCGGCTGGCCGAGGCGGTGGAGACAGCCACCTCGTTAGCTGAGGGCAATGTGATAGTCCAACTGCTGGAAGGGCGGCGCGACGCGCTGATTGACCGCTCAGAGGACGACAATGAGCTGTCGGAAGCTGGTACTGCAGACGATGCGAAGGCGGGCTCAGTCGCTGAGGATGCCGACGGCCCGACGCTCATCCCCGAGCAGTTTGAGGCCTTCTCCCTGGCCCTGGCCTGCCCGGAACACGGCCACTCGATGGACGAGCTGGCGCCGAGGGACTTCTCCTTCAACGCTCCTTATGGGGCCTGCCCGGAGTGCCTGGGCCTGGGCTTCAAGCGCGAGGTCGACCCGTCGTTGATTATCCCGGATCCCTCCCAGTCATTGGCGGATGGCGCCTGGGTAATTGTTGGTTCATCTAGCAATTATTACCCTCAGGTTCTGGCGGCGGTGGCCCGGCATTTGGGCGTCAAGCTGAATACCGCCTTTGAGAAGTACCCGGAGCAGGTCCGACACGCCTTTCTCTACGGCCTGGGCGATACCAAGATCCGGGTGGACTACGTCACCCGCGACGGCCGCGACACCCACTGGACGATGCGCTTCCCGGGCCTGGTGAAGATCACCATGGAACGCTACGAGGAGACCACCTCCGAGACCATGAAGGCCCGTCTGGAGGACTTCCTGGCTATCACACCCTGCTCCACCTGCGGCGGTGCCCGTCTGAAGCCGGAGATCCTGGCCGTCACTGTCGGTGGCGAGAACATCCATCAGGTGACCCTGCGCTCGGCTCGCAATTGCCTGGATTTCTTCGACGGCCTGAAGCTCAGTGAGCGCGAGGAGCAGATCGGTGGTCGGGTGATCAAGGAGATCCGCGAACGTCTGCGCTTCCTGGTGGATGTGGGCCTGGATTATCTCACGCTGGAGCGGGCCACCGCCACACTGTCTGGCGGCGAGGCTCAGCGCATCCGCCTGGCTACCCAGATTGGCGCCGGATTGATGGGCGTGCTGTATATCCTCGATGAACCGTCCATCGGCCTGCACCAGCGCGATAACGCCCGCCTGATTGCCACCCTGGAACGGCTGCGCGACTTGGGTAACACCGTCATAGTTGTGGAGCACGACGAGGAGACCATCCGCAGTGCCGACCACGTGCTGGACATCGGGCCGGGCGCCGGCGAGCATGGCGGTGAGATCGTGGCCCAGGGGACACCAGCAGAGGTTACCCTCGCCGCTGGCTCACTGACCGCCGATTACCTCTCCGGACGGCGTGTGGTGCCCATTCCCGCGCAGCGGCGCAACCCCGGCAAAGGATGCCTGGAGCTTTTGGGCGCCCAGGCCAACAACTTAAAAAACATCGACGTCAGCTTCGAGCTGGGCACCCTGACGGTGATTACCGGCGTCTCCGGTTCTGGCAAGTCTTCGCTGGTCACCGATACCCTGGCGCCGGCTCTGACCAATCGCATCCATCGCTCGCGTAAGCCAGTCGGCCCGTATCGCGAACTGAAGGGCATTAAGCTGCTGGATAAGGTCATCGACATCGACCAGAGCCCGATTGGGCGCACGCCGCGCTCCAATCCGGCCACCTATGTGGGACTTTGGGACGATATTCGCCTGCTGTTCTCCCAGGTGCCGGAATCCAAGGCGCGCGGGTACTCGCCGGGGCGGTTCTCCTTCAACGTCACTGGTGGGCGCTGCGAGGCCTGCAAAGGTGATGGCCAGCTGAAGATTGAGATGCACTTCCTGCCCGACATCTACGTGCCCTGCGAGGTCTGCAAGGGCGCCCGTTACAACCGCGAGACCCTGCAGGTCGCTTACAAGGGCAAGTCGGTGGCCGACATCCTGGCCATGAGCGTCGATGAGTCACTGGAGTTCTTCGCCAGCCTGCCCAAGCTCAAGCGCAAGCTGCAGACCCTGCATGATGTGGGCTTGGGGTACATCCATCTCGGCCAGCCAGCGACCACGCTCTCCGGCGGCGAAGCCCAGCGGGTCAAACTGGCCAGTGAGCTGCAGCGCCAGCAGACCGGCTCGACCTTCTACATCCTCGACGAGCCGACCACCGGCCTGCACTTTGACGATGTGCGCCAGCTGTTGGAGGTCCTGCAGCGCCTGGTGGATATGGGCAACACCGTGCTGGTCATCGAACACAACCTGGACATCATCAAGTGTGCCGACCGCATCATCGATCTCGGCCCCGAAGGCGGCGACCGCGGCGGGCATGTAGTTGCCTCCGGCACCCCCGAGGAGGTAGCCAGAGTGAAGAAAAGCTACACCGGCCAATTCCTCAGCCGCTTGTTCAAGTGACACCCGCTGACACCCCAAGGCACCTGAGGCCGTGATACAATAGGCAAACTATACATGGCAGAAGATGATTTGCAGCTATTGTTGACAGGGCAGGAGAATCTGAAAGATGAAAACCACCCATCTGGGCGAGCCTATGCGCTTGCGGCAATCAGGCACAGCGACCGTTTATGCACTATGAGAAGAATGAACGCCTTACTGCTGAGCCTGCTGCTGGCTGCTTTGCTGCTACCGATATCCGCCTTCAGCGGGTTTGCTGCCGGGAGTCAGGCGGCCTTTGCCGATACCGATGATACCGATGAATCCGCGCCCGGTCAGCAGTTCCAGCTGGAAGTCACCATCCAGAATGCCCCCCAATGGTTCAATTTGCCAACCTCTGCCGGCTCGATGACTGAATCGTGCGACTGCGGAGTGGGTCTGGTGGCATAACACTGAATGCATCACCGAGTACAACGATTATCACTCAGCAGCATATATCGAGGAGAAGTGGTACAGTGATAAGGTGGACTTACGGAAGAAGCGTAAGGCCTCATGAAAAAGGGAAGCAAAACTCTCCACGAAACCTGGGGGGATTCACCCCGTAGGGATTCGCAGTCCAGTGGACTGCGAATGAGCGAAGCTGCGAATGCAGCGCTTGAGCCCATGGGCAAGGCAATTCATTGCGCCCTCTCAAGCAGAGCAATTTCGCAGGTCGGGAGGGCGCGATGAATCGTACCCCTACGGGGATTGCCGTAGTTGGAATGAATCAGCGTATCCTCAACAGCAGCCTGCCGGCAGCGAACGGGCGAAGTCTTCTCCCAGCTTTTCGGCGGCGGCCAGGTCGTCTGCGGTAGGGGTGAACTGGACGCGCAGCGCGTCGGCAAACACGGCGGCCTTGAGGTCTGTCAGGCGGTTGGTCAGGTGGGGGATGGCCTCGCCGCTCCAGCCGTAGGAGCCAAACAGCGCTACCGGGCGTTTGGCGATGGCCACGGCATCCACACAGGCCAGCAGGTTCCAGACTGGTGGCAGGGCGTCGCGGTTGATGGTCGGCGAGCCGAGCAAGAAGGCGTCGCTATCATTCAGCGCTGCAGCCAGTTCGCTCAGGTCGTGCTGATTCAGGTCGTAGCAGGTCACCTCAGCGCTCGGCAGGCCGCGTAACAGCCCGCGGGCGACATGACTGGCCAGCCGCTCGGTGTTGCCATAGGCACTGCAGTAAAACACCGGGATACGCTTGTTGGCACAAGGCTCCACGGTTGCCCATTGGCGGTAGCGTTCGAGGTTGCGCTGATACTCCACGCCAGCCGTCAGAATCGGCCCGTGCGAGGTACAGACAAACTGCGGGTCAATCGTCGCCAACCTGTCCAGGCCCTTGAGCACATAGCCCTTGAAGGGCCCGAAGATGCAGTCGAAGTAGTTCTTCACGGCGCCCACATAGGCCTCGCGATAGGTGACCTTGGAGTCGAACAGCTGCGGCTCGCAGTAGTGCGCGCCGAGAAAGTCGCAGGTGAAGACCACCTTCTCCTCCGGCAGCCAGGTGAACATGGTATCCGGCCAGTGCAAAAACGGCGCAATCATGAAATGCAGCGTTTTGCCGCCCAAATCCAGGCTGTCGCCGTCCTTGACGATCTGCAGTTTCAGGTCGGCGCGGTTGGTGATGTTCTTCAGGTAGATGGCGCCGGCCTGGCTGATTACTATAATGATATCAGGGTAGCGTTCAACCAGGGCGGCCACGGTACCGCTGTGGTCCGGCTCAGTATGGTTCATCACCAGGTAGTCGGGTACCCGCCCGGCCAGGGCGGCATCCAGGTGGTCGAAGTAGGCCTCGCAGAAGGTCAGATGCGAGGAGTCCACCAACGCGATTTTCTCCGAACCGATAACCGCATAGGAGTTATAGCTGGTCCCGTATTCGGTGCGCATCACCACGTCGAAGATGCGCATATTGGGATTGAGTACGCTGGTGATAAGCACTGAGGGCGTCACGCTATCCATCTTTGCTCCAAACAGAGGCGGGGACGTGCCTGACAATTGGCGTCCCCGCTGCTGACCGTGTCGGTGTTACTCGGCTGCGAACTGGTCCTTGCCCACGCCGCAGACCGGACAGATGAAGTCATCCGGGAGATCCTCCCAGGCGGTGCCTGCAGCGATGCCCAAATCGACGTCGCCGACCTCGCTGTCGTACGTGTAGCCGCAGACCTGACAGACATACTTCATGTTGTTAGCCTCCTCAACTCGCAGCGAACCCGCCGGCCGGCAAAGTTCGCAGTTTCCTGAAACTTAAGCAAATAGTACCATATCGCCATGGACAATCTACCAAGCATCCGAGAACAGCTCAAAGCCGTGCCCCAGCAGCCGGGCGTCTACCTCTGGAAGGGCGCCGATGGAGAGGTGCTCTACGTGGGCAAGGCCCGTCAGCTGCGCAGCCGGATGCGCCAGTACGTCACCTTGCAGGACTCCCGGGAGATGATTCCGCGTTTGATGGCCGCGGCCGCCAGCTTCGACTACCTGGTCACCGGCTCCGAACATGAATCGCTGATTCTGGAGAAGAACCTGATCAACCAGTACCGGCCACCGTTCAACGTTGATTTCAAGGACGACAAGAGCTACCCCTTCATCGCTTTGACCATCGGTGACGTCTTCCCCTCGATCAAGTACACGCGGGAGAAACCCCAGCCGGGCACCCGCTACTTCGGCCCCTACACCGACTCCCGGGCCGCCCACCTGATGGTCGATGTCGCTCGCCGGGTGGTGCCGATCTGCCAGTCCCGCTGCGTGGAGTGGAAGCGTTTGAAGCGGCGGCTGGATGCCGGTGGCGAACCGCCCTCGGCAACTTCCAACGGCGCAGACGCTGTCCATCCCTGCTTCGACGCCCATGTTGGCCTGGGGCCGGGCCCCTGTTCGGGCGGCTGTTCTCCGGAGCAATATGCTGAGAACGTCCGGCAGGTAAGCCACTTCCTCAATGGCAACCGCCGGGAATTCATCGCGGCGCTCGAGGAGGAGATGCAGGCCGCCGCCGCCGATCTGGACTTTGAGCGGGCGGCGCGCTGCAAGGCCCGTATCGACACCATCCGTTCCCTGGAAGACCGCCAGCATGTCCAGCTCTCGCCCAGCCTCAACGCCGACGTGCTCGGTTTTTTTCGCGAGGAGACCATCACCGGTGTCCAGCTGTTGGCTGTGCGTGAAGGCATCGTCCAGGTCAGCAACGAGTTCGTGCTGGATAAGGGCCTGGACGTGCCGGATGACGACCTTATCGACACCTTCATCCTGCGCTACTACGAGCAGGCCACCAGCATCCCGCGCTCGCTGGTGCTGGCCAGCCTGCCCGAGGATGCCCCGCTGCTGGAGCAGTGGCTGACCGAGAAGCTGGCCTCCAAACATGGCGCCCGGGTGCGGCTCGTGTCGCCACAGCGCGGCGAGCGCCACGAGCTGCTGCAGCTGGCCGAGCGCAATGCCCGCCACACCCTGTTGCGCTATAAGGTCCGCACCCGCTATGACGATGAGCGCACCAACCTGGCCCTGTTGCAGCTGGAGAGCGCCCTGGCGTTGGATAAGGCACCGCTGCGCATCGAGTGCTTCGACGTCTCCACCATTCACGGGCGGCACTCGGTGGCCTCGATGGTGGTGTTCACTGCCGGCCGGCCGGATAAGTCCCAATACCGGCGCTTCAAGATTCGCCTGGAGAGTGAGGAGGCCAACGACTTCGCGATGATGTCCGAGGTCCTCAGCCGTCGCTATGCCCCCGAGCGCATGGCTGATGAACGTTTCGGCTCCCGCCCCGACCTGCTGATCGTCGATGGCGGCAAACCCCAGCTGACCGCCGCCCTCCAGCAACTGGGCAATCTCGGTCTGGACATCCCGGTGGCCGGCCTGGCCAAGGCCGACGAGGAGCTGTTCGTGCCCTGGGACAGCACCGGACCAGTGGTGCTGCCCTCCGGCTCGGCCGGATTGTATTTGGTCAAGCAGATCCGCGACGAGGCCCACCGCTTTGCCATCACCTTCCATCGCCAGCTGCGCGACAAGGCCATGACCGCCAGCATCCTCGACGACATCAACGGGCTGGGTCCCAAACGCAAGAAGATCCTCCTTAAAGCCTTCGGTTCTCTCAAACGCCTGCGCCAGGCTACATTGGACGATATCGCCGCCGTCTCTGGCATCCCCAAACAGGTGGCCGAGGAGGTCTTTGCCGTATTGGCGAAGATAAACTAATCGGCACCTCTAATCACAAGTTAGGACAATATGCCCTCTGCCGGTTGTTCTATACTGGTTATTT
>JAISUQ010000162.1 GCA_031272005.1 Coriobacteriales bacterium
GCGCCGTCCAGGCGGGTGGTAAACCAGCTCTGCGTCAGCTGCCGCTGGTGGAAGCTGGTGATGCTGGCAGCTGCGGCCTTCAGGGCATCCATCACCGGAGCCGAGACCTTGCGCACAGCCTTCTCCACCTCCATGTCGCTGACCAGGAAGGCGCTCAGGCTGACGCCATCGTATTTCTGGGTGTACTCGCGCAGCGCCTCATCGCCACGCTGGCGCACCTCGGCAATGATCTCGGCAGCGACCTTCTGGGTCTCGGAATCAAAGACGCTTTCGCGCTGCAGCTGCTCCGCTGTCGGGCTCTCGCCGCTTTCCAGGTATTCGACCTTCATGCTTCTCCCTCACTTATCGGTTGTGCCGTTGGCGCGCTCTGCGCCAACCAGCGTTGCCAGTCTGTCGGCCAACTGGCGGACCCTGATGTCGGTACGCACGCTGGCCGGATTGCCGATGAAGCGGGCCGTGGAGGCCAGCACCTCATCGACGATCACCAGGTTGTTCTCCTTCAGCGTTGTGCCGGTAGCCGTGATGTCCACGATGCGCTCGGCCATGCCGCAGAGTGGCGCCAGCTCAATATTGCCATGTATTTTGACAATTTCGACCTGGACACCGATGGAATCATAATACTCCTTGGTGATGCGTGGATACTTGGTGGCCACGCGCATTACGCCCAAACGCTGGTAAGCGGCATCCGCCATCTGGGCAGCGCCGGCAGGCTCGGCGACCACGAAGCGGCAGGCGCCAAAGCCCAGATCGACCAACTCTACCAGCTCCAGTGCGGCCTCAGCCAGAGAATCGCGGCCGCAGATGGCGCAGTCCACTCCGCCATAGCTGGCGAATACCGGCGCATCGGTGGGCCGCACGATGTAGAAGTCCACCCCGGGATTGCGCAGCACCAGCTGGCGCCCAGGATGCTCCAGGCCGCTGACATCCAGACCGGCCTGGCCTAACAGCCGCACGCTGTCCGGATACAGGGCGCCTTTGGGGATGGCAATCTTCAGGCTTTCGGCACTCATCGCGCTGCTCCTTCTGTGCAGCTGCCTAATACCGCTCGCCTACCGGCTTTGCGCAACTCAGCGGCCTGTCGAAAAGCAACCACAGGGTCGTTGACGTCGAGCGGCACATACTCACAGGCCGGCTTGAAGGCTGCCTCATCCAATCCGGCCGCCTGAACGCTGAGCGCAGCCATGATCCGCTCCAGATAGACGGCGAATCCGGCTGCCGGGCGGTCTGCGCCAAAGGCAGCCAGGGTGCTGTCGTAGCGGCCTCCACCACCCAGCGCCAGGCCGCTGCCCGGCGCGTAGACTTCAAAGACCAGACCGGTATAGTAATCAAAAGCGCTGACGACGGAGAAGTCCACGCTGATACTGTCGCCGCCATCCAGCTCGCTGACGATACCCAGGGTCTGGGACAGCTGCTCCAGCCCGGCACTGCAACCCAATGGCTCCACCAGCTCCTGGCAAAGCCCGATGGCTGCCTGGCCACCGTTGATATTGGGCAGGGCGCGCAGCGCAACGCCGATGTCTGGCGGCACCGCAGATAAGGCGGAGAGCTCGGCGATGTCGACCAGATTGTTGTTATGGAAGGCGGCCAACATGGCTTCTCGCCAGTCCTGATCGCAGCCGCCGCAGCGTTGTGCTGCTGCCAGGAGATCCTTCAGCACCCCGACTGTGCCCACGGCGATTTGAAAGTCGACAAGCCCGACTGCCTGCAGGGCCTCTGCCAGCAGCAACAGGATCTCAGCGTCAGCGGCAGCGCCTGTAGCGCCGATGTACTCACCGCCAATCTGAGTGAACTCGCGCGCCTGCCCGCGCAGCCGTTCCTCCTCCCTGAAGACTGGCTGGACATAACGAAACCGCAGCGGCTCTGTCTCTTCGCGCAGGCGGGAGGCCACCATCCTGGCGATTGGCAGTGTGACGTCCGGGCGCAACACCAACAGGGCACCGTCGGAATCAAACAGCCTGAAGGGCTGCTGGGTCAGCGGCGAGCCGGCTTCCAGCACCTGGAGTACCTCCAGGGTCGGCGTCTCAATCGGCGCATAGCCCCAGGACGACATCACCTGCTGCATCTGGGTAGTGATGGCCTCGCGCCAACGCGCCTCTTTTGGTAGAACATCCTTGAACCCACGCGGGGTGACTGGCAACATAATCTTCCTTACACAACTTCGCTGGCAAAACAATGATGCTGCAAATCGGCGTTCGGCACAAGGGCGCCATCCGGGCGCAGCAGATACGGCTTGTCACTTTATCACACTACTGTACTAAAGTGCAAGGTCTTGGTTCACCGCTGGAGAATATGCGAAGGCGGCTCCGTCACCCTCTGATACGGTCATCACAAATGACCTGCCAATTGATAGGCATCTTATCTGGGTCGGTCGAGCCGCCTTCTCTGCACCTCTATTTATACGCCCGCCGATGCCGTGCCGTCAACCCTTTTTGCCAAATCTCCACAAACTCCTGATAGTGTTTGCGCAGGTAAAAGTGCTAATTTTGCCAGCAAACACCACATCTTGGGCCACACTCGAGCGATAACCACAGGCACTTCAGCCGCGGATGTCACGCCGGCGGTAGGCCAGGCAACCGAAGGCGGCCAAAACGATGCCGATGATGCAGATGACAGTGATGGACAGCGGCTGGTACTCCGGCAGGCTGTAGCTGGTCTCCAAGCCAAAGGCTTTGAAGAAGTTGGCGAACAGACTGCCCACGGTGGTGGTCACCGGTTTTAGCCAATCCAGCGGTGAGATCTGCTCGGCCAACGCCGGTAGCTTGAGCATATTGCCCATGTAGCTGATGAAGAAGGCGTAGACCAGGTAGACCCACAACAGCGGTGTGAACCTCGGTGCCAGGCCGGCAATCAGCGCGGCCAGGCCGGCAAACAGCACCATCGCCGGATAATAGCGCAGGCCGCTGAGCACCATCATCGACAAGTCTGGTGGATGCTCCATCATGGCGGCGGCGGCCAGCCACATGCCCAACGCGGTGACCAGCAGCAATACCAGTCCCAACAGCAGGGCGATCAGCAGATAGCCGGCGATGACTTTCAGACGCGGCACCGCCTTGCCATAGAGCTGCTCCATCCGCCCGCGCTTCTCCTCGGCAGCGAACTTCATCGCCACCATGCAGACCGGTATGGCCAACAGCACGCACATGATCTGCATCAAAAAGGCCGAGAAGCTCTTGACCAGCTCGGCGGGATCGGTGGTGCCGGCGCCAAGCAGCTGAGAGTAGAGCTCGTTGCTCTCGAAGAAGCCGCTCATGTCCTTGAAGATCGAGCCGTACATCGCGCCACAGATGAAGCCGGCTACAACCCATCCCAGGCAGGTGCCCCGGGTCAGCCGCCAGGCCAGCCCCCATTCGCCACGCAGCAGCGGCGAGGCATGCAGCCGCCCCTTGCGCTGCGGCAACAGTCCGGCTCCGCTGTCACGCATCCTGCAGAGCAGGAAGGCCACCCCGCCCAGTACCAACGCCATTGCCGCCAGCACCACAGCCGGCCAGTAGAGATTCTCCACCCAGGCCTGGCAGCGCAACGCCAAACCCAACGGTGAGATCAGTGAACAGGCCTCGTAGCTGGCATCCGTGTCCCCCATCGCCCGCAGCATATAGGCCAGTCCCAGCGAGATGTAGGACAGGGCATTGGCG
>JAISUQ010000052.1 GCA_031272005.1 Coriobacteriales bacterium
GGCGTCTTCTTGTCCAGAGCCTCGCCAGTGTAGCTGACAAACGCCGTGGGGATGCACAGCACCTCGTCTTTGATAAAGGCGTTGGAGGTGGGGTCCCAGGCCGTATAGCCGCGGGCCTCGAAGGTGGCCCGCAGGCCGCCGGAGGGGAAGCTCGAGGCGTCCGGCTCGCCCTGGATCAGCTCCTTGCCGGAGAAGCTCAACAGGGTGCCGCCATCGGCCGTGGGGTTGATGAAGGCGTCGTGCTTCTCGGAGGTGATGCCGGTCAGGGGCTGGAACCAGTGCGTGTAGTGAGTGGCGCCCTTCTCGATTGCCCACTCCTTCATGGCGTGCGCCACCGCGTTGGCGATCTCCAGATCCAACGGCTTGCCCTCCTTGATGGTTTGGGCCAGCTTCTTGTAGGTGGCTTTGGGAAGACGGTCCTGCATCACGCGGTCGTTGAAGACCAGCTCCCCGTAGATCTCGGTTGTCCTTGGCATTCTGCGCTCTCCTTCTCCCGTGGGCCTGGCTCACCTTGGTGTGTCGCCCTGGCCCGTCTGGAAACAGATACTGATACTGATACAGACTACGATAACATTGTTTCCGATAGATTAAATACCTCAGATTTACCCTTGAATTTTCGCCGAAAGACGGACGACTTGGCTGTGCTGGCCACAACTTGGCCGCAAACTGCTAGAATACAGGTGACCTGGTTCAATGAGGATTGGATGGAAAATGGCTGAAAACACTGTACAGGCAGGCTGGTACCCCGACCCCTCCGGCGACACCACCAAAATCCGATACTGGGATGGCTCCACTTGGACCGACCAGTATCTGGACGCCGCAGCATCGGCAGCCCAGCCACAGGGCGTCAGTGTCAGCACCCCCGGCGTCAGCGCGGCGACGCCAGACGGCTCATTCGGCTCCTACGGCACTCCGAGTCAGACCATCTCCGGTGCGCCCGGCGGCTATCCGCCAACCACGCCGAGCACGCCCAGTGCGCCGAATGTCCCCAACTACCAGTACCAGCAGCCCGCGCAGGGCTACAACGGTGCCGACGACAAGAAGGGTGTGGCCACGGCCAGCCTGGTCTGCGGCATCGTCGGTATCGTCGCGGGATTCTGCATTCCCATCGTTGGCATCATCCTGGGCATCCTGGGCATCGTGCTGGGCAACATGGGCAAGAAGAGCAGCAAGGCTTCACTGGCCAAAGGCGGTCTGATCTGCGGTATCATCGCCCTGGTGGTCGCCATCGCCATGTGGATCATCAACATCGTGTTGCTTATGACCAACCCGGACTTACTGGACTGGCTGAACTACTGACCTCACAGGCAGGGGAGAGGGAATGCATCGTCGTTGCGTGCTGGTGGTCACGCGCCAACCAGAGCTGGCCCATAAACTGAAGAACCTGTTCTCCGGCATGGACGTGGAGACCCACTTCGTGTCCGGCCAGGTCATCGCCGCCCTGCAGGAGGCCCATGACCTCGACCTGGATCTGATAGTTTTGGACGGCGACCATGAGGCTTTGGAGAACCTCGGGCGCATCGAGGAGATGCTCTTTGAGGACGATGCACCCTCCCTGGCCGTGGTGGTGCCGGAGGAGAGCCTGCCTTCCCTGCGCCTGCCGGTGCGCCTGCCCTGCGACTTCATCCTGCGCAGCGCTCCGGACATCGAGTACCAGGTGCGCCTGCACCAGCTGCTCTGGCCGGGCGAGGAGGCCGGCAGTGCCGATTTTGTGCGCGTAGGCTCGCTTACACTAAACCTGGCTACCTATCAAGTGAAGGTCGACGGCGTGACGCTGGATCTGACCTACCTGGAATACGCCCTGCTGGCCTTTCTGATCACCCACCCCGGGCGCACCTACTCCCGCGACGCCCTGCTGCGCAGGGTCTGGGGCTTCGAGTATTATGGCGGCTCGCGCACCGTCGATGTCCACGTGCGCCGGGTGCGCGCCAAACTCGGCCCCGAACTGGCCGAACACCTGGAGACAGTCCGCGGCGTCGGCTACCTCTGGAGCGCCTGACCGCACCCCGCCCGCCGCACAGACCGTCACATTTGTTATATCGAACCCCTGATGTACTCCACGAATTCTTCTGCCTGGGACAGCAACTCGGCTGCCTCCGCATCATCCAGCGACTCCTGCAGGCGCTGTTTGTCAGCTTCGGACTGGCTGCCAGACTTGAAGCCCTGCAACCGGCTCAGCAATTCCCGTTGCTCTGCAGAAAACCCGTCCCACAGTCCCATGGCTGCTGCCTGTTCGGGCAGCTTCAGGCCCACCGGTAGCTCGTGCATCGGATGGCTGCGCACGAACCAGCCGCTGAGCACCTTCTCGCAAGCCTGCTGACAGGACAATCCCAGCAGGAAGTAGCGCCCGGTGCGCAATGTCAGGCGCGCCTTGCTCAATTCGGTGTCGACAAGTTCGAACCAATAGAGCGGATCGCCATGGTTGATATATGGTTCTGCTGCCACTTTTCCACCTCCAGCCGCCAGCACCTTTCGCGATTCCCCGTTACAGGGATTTTCCGCCCGTCCTGCCGGCCCTGTCAAAGCACAGTTATTGACAGATGTCAGCAGAAATATGACAAAGCGGCCAGTTTGTCAGCGTCACACTACAACCTGCAAGTTTTGCCAACCAGCCTGTGATATTTGCTGCTGATTAACATCTGACATCACGGCAACAGACTTGCTACATTAACCTCAGCGGAAATCACCAGGAACCAAATATTGATGAGAGGAGGGTTGGCAGCAAGGTCATAAACTCAAGAGGCTCAGGAAAGTGGAGGTAAGTATGACTGAGAATGCAAGCCAACTGATACCGGACAAGACCGTCTACCGCGGCATCGCCTGCGGTGGTACCGGCGGCGATCCGGTAGCCATCGATTCCAAGGATGGCAAGCTGATCCGGTTCAGGCCGATGCGCTGGGATTCGGAATACAGCTTAGATGAGCTCAAGGACAGCTGGTGGGAGATCGAGGTCGACGGCAAGAAGCTGACGCCGCCGATCAAGGACATCCCCAACTACTTTGCCCTGGCTTACAAAACCCGGGTCTACTCCAAGAACCGTGTCAAGTATCCGCTCAAGCGCGTGGACTGGGAGCCGGGCGGCGATCCTGCCAGGATCAACGCCCAGAACCGTGGTATCTCCAAATTCCAGCGTATCAGCTGGGATGAGGCCTTGGACATCATCGAGTCCGAGTTGCGCCGGGTCATCGACAGCTACGGTCCGTTCACGGTGCTCTGTATCGGCGAGGACGGCCACCGCGAGTCCAAGGATCTGCATTCCGGCGGCGGCATGCACTCTACATTGATGAACCAGTTGGGCGGCTACACCCGCGAGACCCGCACGCCAGACTCTGTGGAGGGCTGGTACTGGGGTGCCAAGCACTTCTGGGGTGCCGGCTGCAACCACGGCCTGGGCATGGTGGCCCCACAGGAGACTGGTTTCAACCCCTGGAATGTCACCCTGGACGTCACCAGGTACGCCAGCTTCATCGTCTTTCAGGCCGGCGACCTGGAACTGACCCAGAACTACGCCAGCCAGTGGTTCAGCTACCTGCTGCGCTACTGGGAGGAACTGGGTAAGGACATGGTCATCGTCGACCCGTTCTGCAACTACACCGCCGTCTGCCACGAGAACATGAAGTGGATACCCATCCTGCCCAACACCGACGCCGCCCTGGACTTCGCCATGATGTATGTCTGGATCACCGAGGGCACCTACGACAAGGAGTATGTGGATACGCACTCCGTAGGTTTCGACAAGGTCAAGGCCTACATCCTGGGTGAGGGCGACGACGGCATCGCCAAGACCCCGCAGTGGGCCGCGCCGCTGTGCGGCGTGCCGGCCTGGACCATCAAGGCCTTCGCCCGCAAGTGGGCCAAACAGGTCACGGCTCTGGCCAACTACTCTTCCGGCTCGGTCAAGGGTCCGTACTCCCATGAGCCCGGTCGCACCGCCGCCTACAAGCTGGGCATGCAGGGTCTGGGCAAGCCGGGCGTGCAGCACTTCTACATGAATGCTGCCGATCTGGGCAAGTGGCAGGCCGCACGCACCACCACCGCCCCCTTCATGATGTCTAACAAGTGCCGGATGTTCATCCCGGTACCCCAGACCCTGCCGCGCACCGGTGTGGCCCAGGCCATCCAGGGCGGCGAGCTGAAGTGGTGGGGCAGCCCGGCCATCGTCTACGTGGAGAACGCCGAGCAGTTCAAGGAGTACAACTATCCGGCGCCAGCCGATGCCGGTGGCACCAAGTGTCATCTGCTCTGGAGTGAGAAGCCCTGCAACATGAACTGCTGGAACGGCGGCTTCAACTTCCAGGACGCCATCCGCAGCCCGGAGGTGGAGTGCTTCATCACCAACCACCAGTGGCTGGAGAACGACTCCCTGTTCGCCGACCTGGTGCTGCCGGTGACCACCTGCGTGGAGGAACGCGACACCGTGGGCGGCTCCAGCATCGTGGACATCAAATTCGCCGGCCTGCCCGATCGGGCTTGCGACATCATCGGTGAGTCCAAGAGCGACTATCAGATTGCGCTCGAGGTCGCCAAGCGCTTCGGCGTGGATGAGAACATCAACCTGGGCATGTCCGAGGAGGAATGGTTGCAATACGCGGTGGAGAATTCGGCTATCGCCGCCGAGGTCACCTACGAGGACCTCTCCAAGAAGGGCTACTACGTGCCCAAGATCGACCCCAACTGGCAGGAAATGACTCCGGGTATGCGCAACTTCTACGAGAACCCCGAGCAGTTCCCGCTGGACACGCCGACTGGCAAGCTGGAGTTCTGGTCCGATGCCCTGGCCGAGAACTTCCCGGATGACCCGGAGCGCCTGCCCATGGCCACCTGGATCATCGGCGGCCCGGCCTCCGAGGGCTGGACGCACGATGAGACGCCGTTTGGCGAGAAGGCCAAGACCTATCCGCTGCTGCTGGATGCCAATCCGGCGCGCTTCCGCGTGCACGTCCAGGGCGACGACATCCCCTGGTTCCGCGAGATCCAGACCGCCAAGGTCAAGGGTCCGGACGGCTATCTCTATGAGCCGGTATGGCTGGCACCTGAGGATGCCGCCGCTCGGGGCATCAAGGCTGGCGACATCGTCAAGGTCTTCAACAATCGCGGCATCATCCTCACTGGCGCCATCATCTCCGAGCGCATCATCCCGGGTATGGTGATGATCAACAAGGGTTCGCGGGTCGACCCCATCGCCCCGGGCATCGATCGCGGTGGCGCCGCCAACCTGATCAGCCCGAAGGATCCGGTCTCCAAGCACTGCTGGGGCTTTGCCGTCACCGGTTACCTGGTCGACTGCGCCAAGCTGGAGCAGGCTGAATACGACGAGTGGAAGCAGAAGTATCCCGAGGCCTTCGCCCGCGACTACGATCCGGCCATCGGTATCAACTACGCTTCATGGGTGGAAGGTGGTGAGTGAGATGGCCAAGGTATTCCTGATCGACATGAAGGGCTGCGTAGGCTGCCACGGTTGCCAGATAGGCTGCAAGGACGAGCACTGCGGCAACGACTGGAGCCCCTATGCCCTGCCCCAGCCGCTGACCGGCCAGTTCTGGTGCAAGATCAACCAGACCGAGCGCGGCGCCCGCCCGCACGTCAAGGTCAGCTA
>JAISUQ010000006.1 GCA_031272005.1 Coriobacteriales bacterium
TGCGCAGGCGGCTGATGATCTCGCGGTCGATGGCTTCGATGGCCAGGCGTTTGCCCTCGATGTGGCCGTCATGGCCCTCGGCGTCCGGAGCCTCAACGTGGATGAAGACCACGTCGCAGTCGGCCAGCATCGCCAGCGCCCCCTGGCCCTGGGCGGCGTAGTCGTTGTCCGGGCCGTCGGTGACTCCGGCAAAGGCATAGCGGCGGATGCCGGTGAGCTGGGCGATGCCGTTGAGCAGGTCCACTCCGGAGAGCATGCCGGCCTGCTTCTCGTAGCGGGCGGCAAAGGGCTCCATCCCAGTTGGCTTCTGCCCCGGCCAGAAGGCAAAGACGTCCGTGGCCGGCAGCTGGCCGGCGGCCAGGCGCCGGGCGTTGGTGGGAGAAGTGCGCAGCACCTCCCGGGCCCGGGCCTGGAAGTCGATAATCAGGGCGGATTCCGGGCCGGCAGGCGGGTGCTCAGCCACCGGCAGATCGGTGATGTTGTGGGCGGCGGTGAATTGCGTCTCCATCAGAGCCGGATGCCCGTGCACCACCAGATACAATCTGAATCCCGTACCCTTATATATAGAAAAGGTATCATCGCTGAGCGCTGCGCTCAACTCATCGCCCAGGTCATGACCATCCTCACTGGAGATGTTATCGGTGGAGTAGCTGTGCATCAGGCCCTCGGGTGAGACGTTGCTGAGGTTCAGGCGCATCGCCACGTCATCGCCGTGCAGGTCCACACCCAGCGCGGCCAGCTCCAGGGCACCGCGGCCGATGGGATAATCCGCCGGGTTGTAGCCGACAATCGAGGTGCAGGCGACGTTGGAGGAAGGCTCCATGCCCGCCGGCACATTACGGGCCAGGCCTACCTGCCCGGCAATGGCCAGGGCGTCAAGATTGGGGGTGGCAGCAGCTTCAAGGGTGGTTTGCCCGCCGTACTCCGCCAATGGCTCCCCCGAAGCGCCGTCGAGGATGACGACAGCATATTTCATGTGTGACTCCATAAGCATAGTATACCGCTCAATACCCGTGATAACCAATTCGCATTTTACCGTGTGTTCGTGTGCGTTCCCGCTCGTTATTGCCGGGCAGTGGGCTCAATGCCAGTATTCAGTGCCGGGGATTGGCCGGGTACCAGCCCTTCTCCACCCGTTCCTTTTGCTCGAAGAGTTCGTGGATGCCCCAGAGGAAGGAGACGCCGAGGACCGCGATGATGATTGAGGCAATCTGGTTGGGGACGAACAGCGAGGCGACCAGACAGGCCCCGCCGATGAGCAGGAAGGCCGGCCAGACCTTCAGGCCGATGTAATAGTAGCTCTTGATGACCACCGGGTGCATGACGCCGATGATGGCAAAGGCTGCCACGCCGATGATGATGCCGGTAAAACCCATGTCTGTGACCCTCCCTGTGCTCTATCTGTTCGGTTTGGCTGTGCTGCTTTGCTTGGCAGATCCACGTGCTCCATCGGGTGGCGACATCGAGCAGGTGATAGCCAGCTGATTATCCGCCATGTAGCCCTCACCCCAGCGATACATCGAGTCCAGCACTGCCTTTAAGCTGAGGCCGAAGTCGGTGAGGGCGTATTCCACGTGCGGCGGCACCTCTGGGTAGACGGTGCGGGTGATCAGGCGGTCGGCCTCCAGCTCACGCAGCTGCTGGGTCAGCATCTTGGGGGTGGCCTGGGGGATGAGGGCCTTGAGCGCACCGAAGCGCAACGGCGCGCCCACCAGATGCCAGAGAATCAGCGCTTTGTATTTGCCGCCAATCAGGCGAATGGTGGCGTCGACCGGGCAGTTGAGGTTGGTGTGGCTGCAACAGGCGGGCATGGTGGCTCCTTTGGCGTTGGCAGGATGGGCGACTGGGCTGTGCCGGGCTGTGCCGGGCTGTGGTGCGGAGAGGGGCTACGGGGCGGTACTGGGCTGCGCTGGGCCGGGCTGTGCTGGGCGGTGGTGCGGCAGGGTCAGTGGCATCCTGGTCGCTGCTATTGGTATCCTATTGGGTACTAACTATCAACAAGGTGCGTACTTGGCTTTTCAATAGTATAGGAGTTTAATGGGAGAATGCAAACTGTCCAGGAGCGGTTCCGGGTTGGGGGAATGACCTGTGCGAACTGCGAGAAACGCATCGAGAAGAAGCTGCGCGCCACCGCCGGCGTGCTCAAGGCTCAGGCCAGTTGGCGCGATGGCACGCTGGAGGTAAGCTACGACCCGGAGCAGTTGGACCATGCCACACTGAGCCAGGTGCTGGACAAGCTGGGCTATCGGCTGTACGAGACCCGCCAGGGTAGCGGCGGCGGGCTGCTCAACCCCGACACGGAGCGTATCTTTGGGCTGCTGTTGCTGGTTGCAGTGTTGTTCTTCTTACTCCAACACTTCAATGTCTCGGTGCTGTTCACCGAGGTGCCGATCGCCAGCGAGGGCATGGGTTATCTGATGCTGCTGGTCATCGGGCTGCTGACCTCGGTGCACTGCGTGGGGATGTGCGGCGGTATCGTGCTGACCCAGAGTCTGCCGGGCGGGGCGGCGGCGGCGGCCAGGTCGGGCGGCGGGGAAGCCGAGCTTGGCGAGGTGGTTGAGACGGCCAAGCCGGGCGACGTGGCGGCAGCCAAACCGAAAGCCGCCCGCCAGTCGGCAGCGAACGATGCGCAGAAGCCCGGCACCCTCTCCCCCACACTGCGCCCGGCGCTGCTCTACAATCTTGGCCGGGTGGTCTCCTATGCCGTCATCGGCGCCATCCTGGGCGGCATCGCCATGGGGCTGGGGCTGGCAGCCGGCAGCGGCATCTCGGCCGGCATCCGCGGCATCATCCAACTCATTGCCGGGCTGTTCATGCTGGTCATGGGCCTGAACATGCTGGGTATCTTCCCCTGGCTGAAGCGCTTCAACATCCGTTTGCCCGAAGGTCTGACCCGGCGTATCGATGCGCTGGGCGGGCGCAGCAACAGCCCGCTGATAATCGGCCTGCTCAACGGCCTGATGCCCTGCGGACCGCTGCAGGCCATGCAGCTGTTCGCCTTCTCCACCGGCAACCCCTTGGTGGGCGGACTGTCGATGCTGTTCTTTGCCCTGGGTACGGTACCACTGATGTTTGGCTTGGGAGCATTGAGCTCGCTGCTCTCCGGCAAATTCACCCGGATGGCGACAACCGTTGGCGCTGTGCTGGTCTGCGTGCTGGGGCTGATGATGTTCTCCTACGGACTGAACCTGACCGGTTGGGGTGGCTGGCAAGGCAGCGCCAGTGCCAGCGCCAGCAGCAGCGAGCAGCCAGCCGAGGTGGTCATCGAGGACGGCTACCAGATCGTCAACAGCACCCTGAGCCGCCGAGGCTATCCCAGCATCACGGTTGAGGCCGGCATCCCGGTACGCTGGAACATCCAGGCCGATGCCAGCAGCATCAACGGCTGTAACGGCACCATGGTCATCCCGGAATATGGCATCGAACACAGCTTCACACCTGGCGATAACATCATCGAATTCACTCCGGAGAAGCCCGGCCGCTACCGCTACACCTGCTGGATGGGCATGATCAGCGGCACGATTACCGTGCAGGAGGCACAATGATAGTCTTCAGAACAAACGGCCTGCAACAGGCCAGGGGTGTGGGAGAAATTGCTGAGCATGAGCGCCTCAAAGCGGCGTTCGGGAGCGAGGACTGTTTGAGCCGCATAGCGGCGAGTTCCGCAGCTGAACGTCGCTTTGAGGCGCTCGGGATGCTCAGTTTTCTCACACACCCCTGGCCTGTTGCAGGCCGTTTGTTCTGGCGGTTGGATGGGGAAGAATCGGGTCTGCTCAGCGGCGGGCTCCGCAGAGGATACAGGGGCGTGGCACAATGAGCACCACAGTCAGTATTCCGGTGGGCGGCATGACCTGCGCGGTCTGTGCGCAGCGGGTGGAGAAGGCCCTGGGCAAGGTGGACGGCGTGGAGGGGGCCTCGGTCAACTTCGCCACCGAAAAGGCCACCGTCACCTACAACCCGGAGCTGGTACGACTGCCAGCCCTGCGCGAGGCCATTGACAAGGCGGGCTACCAGGCGCTGTCGGGGTCGCTGGCCACTTCTCTGGATGAGGACAAGGCCCGCAAGGCCGCCGAGTTGCGGCGGATGTGGATGCGCTTTATCATCGCGGCAGTGTTTGCCGTGCCGCTGCTCTATCTGGCCATGGCGCCGATGATTCCCGGGCAGCCACTGCCCTTTCCCTCGGTGCTGGAACCGATGGCCCATCCGCTGGCCTATTCGCTGACCGAGCTGGTTCTGGTGCTGCCGATTGTGGTGGTGGGCCGACGCTTCTTCACCGTAGGCAGCAAAGCGCTTATCCAAGGTAGCCCGAACATGGACACCCTGATTGCCATCGGCTCCGGCGCGGCGTTGCTCTATAGCGCCTACAACACCGGGCGCATCGTAGCGCTGGCTGTGCAGGGCGTAAGCGACATGATGCTCTCGGAGATGGCCATGCCCTTCGTGGAGTCGCTATATTACGAGAGTGCTGGCATGATTCTCACCCTGATTCTGCTGGGCAAGACGCTGGAAGCGGTGAGCAAGGGGCGCACTGGCGAGGCCATCAAGAAGTTGATGGGCTTGGCTCCCAAAACTGCTCTGGTGCTGCTGGCTGATGGCACGGAACGCGAGACGCCGGTGGACGAGGTGGAGCCAGGCGATGTGATCATAGTCAAGCCCGGCACCCGCATCCCTGTGGACGGCGTTGTGCTGGAGGGCGCCACGGCCATCGACGAGTCCATGCTCACCGGCGAGAGCATGCCGGTGGACAAGCAAATCGGCGACAAGGTCTACGCTGCCTCCCTGAACACCACCGGCACGGTGCGCTTCACTGCGGAGAAGGTCGGTGCCGACACCGCCCTGGCCCAGATCATCCGCCTGGTGGAGGACGCTCAGGGGCGCAAGGCCCCGATTGCCAAGTTGGCCGACAAGGTGGCTGGGGTCTTTGTGCCTATCGTCTGCAGTATCGCCGTGGTGGTGGCGCTGGCCTGGTTTGTCGCCGTGACCTGGGGCGGCTTCCCACTGCCGATGGGCACCACTAATGTGTCATTTGCATTGACAATTTTTATCTCGGTGATGGTCATCGCTTGCCCCTGCGCTCTGGGTCTGGCCACGCCGACAGCCATCATGGTCGGCACCGGCAAGGGCGCCGAGTACGGCATCCTGATCAAGAGCGGCGAGGCCCTGGAGGTGGCTCATTGCATCAACACTGTGGTGCTGGATAAGACCGGCACCATCACCGAAGGCAAGCCGGTGGTCACCGATGTGCTCAGTGACGACGCGACAGTCGCTCCGGCATCAGCGGCGCAAATCGCGGCGGTGGGCATCGAACCTGCTACGACCAGCGACACGTCTACAGCCGACAATCGGTTGCTGCAGGTGGCCGCCTCACTGGAGGCCGCCTCCGAGCATCCCTTGAGCCGTGCCATCGTAGCCGCCGCTGAGGAACGCGGCCTGGAGCTGCTACCCACTGAGGGCTTCGAGTCGTTGACCGGCCGCGGCCTGCGTGGACACCTGGGTGCAGGTGCAGATGGCGCAGAGGCCTTCATCGGCAACCAGCGGCTGATGAACGAACAGGGTCTCTCCGTCGATGTATTTGCTAATTCTGTTAGCGAATTAGCAGGCCAAGGCAAGACACCGATGTATGTGGCCTGCGGCGGGCAGTTGCTGGGAGTGATTGCCGTGGCTGATGTGGCCAAACCCACCAGCCAGGCAGCCATCGAGCGGTTGCATGACTTGGGCATTGAGGTGATTATGGTCACCGGCGACAATCAACGCACCGCTGAGGCCATCGCCAGGCAGCTGGGCATCGATGCAGTGCTCTCGGAGGTATTGCCCGAGGATAAGGCCAATGAGGTGATCAAGCTGCAGGCCGCCGGGCGCAAGGTGGCGAGGGTCGGCGACGGCATCAACGCCGCGCCAGCGCTGGCCGCCGCCGACCTCGGCGTGGCCATCGGCTCAGGCACCGATGTGGCCATGGAGAGTGCCGACGTGGTGCTGATGCACTCCAATCTGAGCGACGTGCCGGCGGCCATCGAGCTGTCCAAGCGCACCCTGCGCAACATCAAGCAGAACCTGTTCTGGGCCTTTGGCTACAACGTGGTGGGCATCCCCGTGGCCGCCGGCGCGCTGTACCTGTTTGGCGGGCCGCTGCTCTCCCCGATCATCGCCGCTGCCTGCATGAGTTTAAGCTCTGTCAGCGTGCTGACCAACGCCCTGCGCCTGAAACGCTTCAAACCGTCGGTGTGACAAATAGCCTATAATGGGGGGATGGATAACTACATCAACACTTATGCTGACACGCGCGGTCTGCAGGCGCAGCCGCTGACCTTCAGCGAGGCCATCGTCAAGGGCATCGCCGAGGGGGGCGGGCTGTTTGTGCCCAAGGTGCTGCCGCACCTGACGCTGGACGATGTCTGCGAACTGGGGCAGTTGCCCTATGCCCGTCAGGCCGCCTCCATCTACCAACGCTTCGGCGTCGATTTGCCGCGTGAGCGCATCGAGCAGTTGACGGCGCAGGCTTACGGCAGCAACTTCGACCACCCGGCAGTGGCGCCGGTGGTGGAGGTAGCGCCCGGCTGCCATGTGCTGGAGCTGTGGCACGGCCCCACCAGCGCCTTCAAGGACATGGCTCTGCAGTGCCTGCCGGTGTTTTTCTCCGAAGCGGTGGAGAAGCTCGATGCGGGTGAGTTCCTGATCCTGGTCGCCACCTCCGGGGATACCGGCAAGGCGGCGCTGGAGGGCTTTGCAGACCGCGAGCA
>JAISUQ010000076.1 GCA_031272005.1 Coriobacteriales bacterium
CTTAAGGCAACCATTACCACGCCCCTTGCGGTACTGGTTTGCTGACATTAGTTGCCATTCAACCAAAGTAGACCGTCGCAAACATCACCCAATTAGCAGCTTTTTGCAACTTCGCAAAATCTCCACATTTGCCGCAATACCCTTTGTTCCTAACGCAGGGCCAAAGCAAATTGGCCGCGAGATGCTGTGCAATGATTTGCTCAGCGCTTCCTTACGGTCAAACACGAAAAAAGCCATTTTTTGGCAAAAATTTTCGTTAGTTAGTGGGATTTTATGCCGTGCGCTCAGCCTTAAAAATCGACGTGGAGCTAAAAGCGCTGGTAAATAGCTTGCAGCTGACCTTGCTGATGAACCAAGCACGGAAACCACGGTGCCGCCGCGCCCGAATTGCCGAATTTACCGGCCGAATTCCACTAACTAACGCAAATTTTTGCCAAAAAACGCCGAAATTCATGTTTGACCCAATGTTCAAGCCATACCCCTGCTCTGCAGTCCTCTGCAGTCCTCTGCAGTCCTTGAGCAAGGAAACGCTGAACAAGTCCCAACTATGGCAATCCCCGTACGGATTCGCAGTCCAGTGGACTGCGAATCCGTACTAATAGCATTACATACTCAAGTTGCGGGTGGCCAGGCGCTGCGTCAGGGCTGGGGAGTGGGAGACGAAGATTATGGCGAAGTTACGCGCCTGTTGTTCGGCGAGGATTACCTGCCAGATGCGGGCCTGGGTCACGGCGTCCAGCATGGTGGAAATCTCATCGCAGATCAGCACATCCGGATGCACGCTGAGGGCGCGGACGATGCTGAAGCGTTGCAACTCTCCCCCGCTCAATTCATGCGGATAGCGAGCCAGCCACTGCTCGCGGATACCCACGGCCTCGCTCAGGCGAGCGACCTCCGCCACCGCTGCCGCCTCTGCTGCCTCTGCTGCCTCTGCTGCCTCTGCTGTTTCTGCCACCTCCCGCAAAGCTACCCGCAGCCGCGCCCGTGGGTCAAAGGCCTGCTCCGGATGCTGCCAGACCAGCTGCACCGGGTTGGCGCGGGTGCGTGCCACTTCCTGGATTCCCGTGCTGGTAACTATAATAGTATCTGAGATTCTCTCCTCGTTGGCGCGGGTGCGTGCCACTTCCTGGATTCCCGTGGGGCTTGGCAGGTAGCCGGCCAGCACCTTGCAGAGGGTGGACTTGCCACTACCCGAGGCTCCCAGCAAGGCCAGACGCTCACCGCCGCGCAGTTCCAGGTCTAAATTGGCGAACAGCGGCGCCTGGCCGGGCCAGGCAAAACTCAGATTCTTGGCGGAGAAAATCATGGCCGGGGCTCCCCACTGTCGTCCCCACTGTCGTCCCCACTGTCAAAGTCGTGCTCCGGCAGGGCGTGCCAGAGGGCGCGGCTGAACTCGTGGCGCAGGGTATCCGGGCTGGCGAAGTTGGCCACGGCCGTCTCCTCCACCACGGTGCCATCCCTGAACACGGCGATGCGGTCGGCCACGCTTAAGGCCAGCTCGATGTCGTGGGTAATCAGCAGCACTCCGGCACCCGCATTGGCCAGGGCCCGAAAATCGGACAGTGCCAGCTGGGCCAGCTCCAGGTCGAGGCCGGGCGTCGGCTCGTCGGCGATTATCACCTGCGGCTCGTCGATCAGGGCGCAGGCCAGCAGCACCCGCCGAGCCATGCCGCCGCTCAGCTCATGCGGATAACTGCGGGCTACCTCCGCCGGCAGTCCGTAGCGGGCCAGCAACTGCCGGGCCTTCTCCCGCCGCTCGGGGCGGTTATCCGGGCCGCAGATCTGGGGCAGCACCGGCATCAGCGGGTCGAGATGCTCCAGGCTTTGCGGCACCAGGGCAATCTGCCGGCCACGCAGCCGGGCCAAGGAGCGGGCGTCCTGCAGCTGTCCGTCGAACCAGATGCGTCCGGACACCTGGGCATTGGGCTCAAACAGTCCCAGCAGGGCGTTGGCCAGCAGCGTCTTGCCCGAGCCCGAAGCTCCCACCAGCCCCAGGACCTCGCCGGCATGCAGGCTCAGTGACAGCTGGTCGATGATGGCAAACGGGCGCTTGCGGGCGCGAAAGTAGCGGCGGTCGTCGGGGTCGTACATGATGAAATTGATGGAGAGTTGCTCCACCTGCAGCAGATGGTGCCCACCGGCATGATGCGAGACCGGCGCATGGTCGTGGCCGTGGTGGAACTGGCCGTCGACGTGGTCGGGGTGATGCAGGGGGGTAAGCTGCGGGGGGCGCTGCTGTTGATGTTGCTCGGGCATGGTCTTCTCTCCCCTGCTTAATCCTGGTTGCGGCGGGGGTCGAGGAGGCGGCGGAGATTGGCGCTGACGCGATCGAACAGCAGCACCATGACCACCAGAGCCAGTCCGGGGAAGACGGCCATCCACCAGTCGCCGGCCGAGAGGTAGCGGCTCGACTCACTGAGGATGATTCCGATGGCCGGCTGTTCTGGCGGCAGACCAAAACCCAGGTAAGTCAGGGCAGCTTCGTGGAGAATAGCGTGCGGAAACAGCAGCACCAACCCCACCAGAAACTGGGGCAGCACGTAGGGCAGGATGTGGCTGCCGATGGTCCGCAGGCGACTGACTCCGAGTTGTTTGAGTTGCGCCAGCCAGGGCGCCGAGCGCAGCTGGAGCATCTCGGCCCGCAGCACCCGGGTGAGATTGGGCCAGTGGCTCAGGGCCACACCCACCACCACGCCCACAAAGCCGCCACCGCAGGCAAAGGAGATCAACAGAATCAGCACGATCTGTGGGATGCCAAGGACCATGTCGACCACAAATGAGACCACGGCGTCACCGCGGCGGCCGCCAAAGGCACAGACACAGGCCAGAGCCAGAGCAATCAGCGCCGAGCTGCTGGCGGCCAGCAGACCGACAAAAGCGCTGGTCGAGAGGCCCGCCAGGGTGCGGGCCAGCATGTCGCGCCCCAGCCAGTCCGAACCCAGGGGATGCAGCAGCGAGGGGGAGAGGTTCTTGCTGGCCAGGTCGGTGGTGGTGGCTGCATCGCCCAGGGCCAGGCCGGCAATGACGATGGCCGCCAGCAGCAGCGCAGCGGTTGCGAACCCGGTCAGGGTAACCAGCCGATTGCTGCCGGCGGTATTGCTGGCCTGATGCAGAACGGTCTGGGCGGTCGGCGTAGCGGGAGCCTCAAAGGACGTGCCAATGGGGGCTTGAACGGAGGCTTCAACGGAGGCTTTGGCATGGGCCTCAGCGGGGGCCTCAACGTCGGCCTCAGCGGGGGCTTTGGCATGGGCCTCTACGCAGGCCTCAGCGTGGGCTTCAACGCGAGCCTCAGCCGGCGTTTCAGCAGCAGCCTCAGCGTGGGCTTCAGCGTGGGTTTCAGCGTAGGCTTCAACAGAGTCCTCAGTGGGCAGGTCATCTCCCCGGCTGTCACCCCCAAAGACTTCTCCATTCCCGATACTCCCGCTTCTCTGCACCACTGCTTCCTTCAGGCGTCTGTGGCTTGGGCGCATGCGCGGGTCGATCAGGGTGTAGAGCAGGTTGGCGAGGAGATTGCCGAAGCCGACCAAGGCGGCGGCAGTCATGGTGATGGCGGCCAGCAGCGCCACATCGCTGCCCAGCCCGGCGGTCACAGCCGCCTGGCCCAGCCCCGGGTAGGAGAAGACCTGCTCCACCAGCACCGAGCCGCCGAAGATCTCGGCGATTGAGGCCAGCTGCAGGGTTACCGCCGGCAGCAACAGGTTGCGCAGGCCGTGGCGACGGGTGATTTGCCAGAGGCTCTCACCGCGCGCCCGGGCATGGAGCACATATGGAGAAGACATCACGTCGATGGTCTTCTCCCGGGTATGTAAAGCGATGTTGGCCACGCCGGCCAAAGACAGGGTCAGCGCCGGCAGGAACAGATGGCGCGCCAGATCGCCCAGCGTAACGTCGGCGGCCGAAATGCCAATCGGCATGCTGAAGCCCAGGGGAAACCAGCCCAGCCAGACCGCAAAGACCACCAGCATCAGCAGCCCCAGCCAGAATGTTGGAGTGGAGGCCAACAGGTAGCTGTAACCCTTGATGGCCTTGTCCAGCCAGCTGCCCTGGCGCACGCCGGCCGCAACGCCCAGGACCAGCCCGAGCACGCCGCTGAGCAGCCAGGAGACCAGCATCAGCACGGCAGAGCGGGCGAAACGCTGGGCAATCACGCTGGTCACCGGGGCGTTGAAGCGCAGCGAGGTGCCGAGGTCGCCCTGCAGCGCCGCGGCCAGCCAGTTGCTGTAACGCTGCCAGATCGGCGTATCCGAGCCCCAGTAGGATTGCAGCTGGGCGCGTTTGGCCTCACTCATATTCAGCCAGGCCGCCTGCCCGGCATTGGCCTGTGCCGGGTCGATGGGCGAGAGGGAGACCAGCACAAAAACCGCTGCACTGACCGCCAGCATCAGCACTGCAAAGCGTAGTAGCTTTCTCGCTATATAGCTTATCGTGCTCAGCTACAACCCTCCCCCTCCCCCTACCAGTGCCACTGGTCCACGTTGTTCAACAGGGCCCAGCCGTGGCCGTGGGGGTGGAGCTTCTGCTCGGCGATAGCCAGGCCGGCGCGGACAAAGTAGAGGTGGTCGATGTTCACCAGCCAGACCCAGGTGGCTGCGCCCTGCACGCCCTCTCCCACCGTGCCATCCCATTGGGCCTGCTGCCAGAGCGGGTAGGAGTCCTCAAGCTCGCTGGTGGCCAGGGCGGCCTCCAGGTAGCCGTCGATAATTGGGTTGTCGTAGCATGGGAAGTTGCTGGAGCCGCCGGAGTGGTAGAGGTTATACAGCTCAGCCGGCGAGTTGGACCCCCAACCCCAGACGATGGGGTCGGTATACATATGCCCGTAAATCACATCCCAGCTCTCGCCCTTGACATTGACTTCGATGCCTGCGGCGAATACCTGGTTGGCAAACTCGTTGGCCAGAGCCTGGCGGGCGCTGTCGGCGGCGTTGTAGTAGAGGGTCAGCTCGGCACGCTGGCCGTCCTTGCTGCGGACGCCGTCGGCGCCGGGCAGCCAGCCGGCTTCGTCCAGCAGTTGCCTGGCCTTCTCCACATCGGTCTCAAAGTCCAGCTCGGCATTGGCCCAGGGCATGCCGCCGCAGACGCTGTAGGCCGCCGTGGCGTAACCGTTGAGGGCGTTGCTGGCCGCCAGCTGACGGTCGGTAGCGTAATTCAGGGCCCGCCGGATGGCGATGTCGCTGGTCACAGCGTTGCCGGCGGGATAAGCCTGGCCATCGGCGATGCGTTTGTCGCCCGGCGGCAGAGTGGGCAGAGAGATACCGCGGCTGTCCACCGTCTTGGCGGCGAACAGCGAGTAGCCGGTGAGCGTCTGGTCGGAGAAGACCTGGCTGGTCTGGGCCACGTCCACCTGCCCGGAGCGCACGGCGGCCAGAGAGGCGTCCTCGCTCATGAAGACGATGACCACCCGCTCGATCTGCGGTTTGGCACCATAGTAGCCGGGGTTGGCCTCGAGGATGACCTGCTGGCCCTTATCCCACTGCGTGAGAATATAGCGCCCGGAGCCTATGGGGTTTTCGCCATAATCCGGGCCGTAGGCGTGCTCGGGCACGATGCCGATGACCGCCAGGGTGTAGAGCAGGGCGTTGTACGGGCGCGTCAGCTTGATCTGCACCGTAACGTCGTCTGTGGCGGTGGCGGCGTCCAGCATCGACAGGTCGGTCTCCGAGCCTTCGGCGGCTTTGATGCCGTTGAGGGTGAAGGCCACGTCGGTGGCGGTCAGCGGCTGGCCATCGCTGAATTTGACGTCGCTGCGGAGCGTGAAGGTCCAGGTCAGGCCGTCTGCCGAGGTCTCGTAGCCGGTAGCCAGGTCGTTGACGAAGCCCATGTCGGCCGTGGTGTTGACCAATGTGCTTTGAATCAGCGGCTCGTGCATGTGCTCGGCACAACCCCAGTTGTGCAGGGGGTCAAAGCCGGCTGCCGGCTCGTTGCCGGAGTCCAGGGCGATGATGGTCTCCTTGTCGCTACCCGAAACCGAAGCGCCCGTGCCATTTGCAGCCGCGCCGCCGCCCTGCTCCGCGCCGCTACCCTGGCTGCTGCTGCTGTCGCTGCTGTCGCCGCAACCGGTCAGCGCACCCAGGCTGCCCAGGGCTCCCAAGGCACCCAGTGCTCCCAGTGCTCCGGCAGCCCTCAGACCTGTAGTGCCAGCCTGCTGGATAAATTCCCGACGTGATAACTCCGCCATTCTCCACTCCTTTGAAAAGCACTGCCCGGTGCAGTGCGGTGTTACGTTCTCAAATATCGTAACACACTTCAGTTGTGAAGGGTAGCGCTCAGTAGCCTCAATAGCCTCCGGCGGCGGCTTCTTCGATGCGGGCCAGGACGGCCTGGCCTTCTTCGCCCTCCAGGATGCGCGGACGATAGTCGTTGCGCCCGGTGCTGGAGGAGATGGAGGCGGGGAGAATCTCGTAGGCCACATCCCAGCCGTTCGCCGTCTCGGTTATCCGCAGCTGTACCACCATGGTATCCATGTCCTCGATAAAGCCGCTGCCGCCGTAGCAGAAGTTGCCCAGCGAGTAGAACACCGGGCAGCCCTGGTACAGCTCGTAGCCCTGGATGCGGTGCGGATGATGCTCAATGACCGCGTCGGCGCCGGCGTCGATGGCGTTGTGGGCGGCGGCAATCTGGTTGGCATTGGTGGTGTAGGTGGCGTAGTCGTCGCCCTCGTGGAAGCTGGCGATGACCACATCGGCGCCGTTATCCCGCAGCCAGTTCACGGCCTCGGCGATGTGGTCGTAATTGGGGTCGAAGGCCAGGCCGAAAAAGCCGATGGTGATGCCGTTGACCTCACGCAGCAGGCGGATGTCGTAGCCAAAGTACTCGATGCCGGCCGCATCCAGGCTGGCCATGGTGTCGGCGCGGCCACCGTAGCCAAAGTCGCCCATGTGGTTGTTGGCGATGTTGACGATCTCCACGTCGCCTTCGCTGAGGATGGCGGCGTTGCGCGACGGCCCCCGATACCAGTAATAGAGTTTAGGCTCGTCCTCTTTATTCTCGCCTTTGGGATAAGGGTCGGTGCTGTCGGTCAGGGGGCACTCCAGGTTGACGATGGTCAAATCGTCGGCCGCGAACAGCGGCTGCACGGCGCCCAAACACCAGCCGTAACCCTCGGAGTCTACCACCGCCTGGAAGCTGCCACTGCCCCAATCGTCGCCGAGCAGCGTATCGCCGGCGAAGGTCAACAGGGCCGTCCGGGCCGGCGGAGCCGGCTCAGGCTTGGCGTCCGTCAGGCCATCAGCCGCCAGTCCACCATGCCCCGCCGCATCCATCCCCGAGGCCCCCGCCCGCACCTCAGCATCGCCGGGCCCGCAGCCAGCAGCCCAGCCGGGCATTATCCCAACAAGTGATAATGCCAGCAACACACTCAACAACCTATGCGGAGAAACCCGTCGCAAGACCCATCCTCGCCCGACGCCTCCTCGCGCCGCCGTCACCTGAAATCTTATCCCTGACAATGATAACAATTCATTACGCCATCATGATGAGGCAATGCTGCAGGTCGGCTGGGCGCCTGGCTTTGGGCGGTACTGGGCGATACTGGGCGCACTGGGCGCACTGGTGGCGCTGGGCGCGCAGGGATAACGCCACCGAACTGTAACATATATGCTGTTGACATTTGCTGCTGGTACCGTCAGAATGTTCTGCCGGTACTTGTAGAATCTCTTTGAACAGCGCAGGCGCCACTGCCCGAAGCAGCACTACAACATGCAACCAGGCGCAACCAGGACTATCCCTGACTCTGCTCTACCGAAAGGCTGTCCGCCGTGAACGAAACCACTTCCATACTCTTCTCCCGGATGCTCCGGCTGATTCGGCTGATGCATCGCGGGCGGCACCGCCAGTTTGGCCAGGGCCACCACGGCCACGGCCCAATCGCCGACCCTTCGCGCGGTCAGGGGCGCATCCTCGCCCTGCTCAAGCTGCGCGATGGCCTGCCCACCCGCGAGCTGGCCAACATCCTCGACCTCTCCATCTCCGCCCTCAATGAGCTGCTGGCCAAGCTGGAGCGCGCCGAATACATCGAGCGCCGGCCCTCGGAGGAAGACGGCCGGGTGATGCTGGTCTTTCTTACGGAGAAGGGGCGCCAGCTGGAGCAGCATATCGCCGACTTCGACAAGGTGGTCAACGTGCTGAATGACGACGAAAAGCAGCAGCTGATAAGCTATTTAGACCGCATGATAGCAGCCATGGAGGAAGAGCTGGGCGAAAGCGCTAATCAACCGGACTTCTTTGAGCATCTCCACCAGATGTTTGCCGAAAAACGGGGCAGGGGGCCGTTTTGATTCGCCTGCGCCGCTTTATCAAGCCGTTCTTAGGTGGGCTGCTGGCAGCGATGCTGCTGCTGTTTGTGCAGGCCATCTGTGAGTTGAACCTGCCCAACCTGATGAGCAACATCGTCAACGTCGGTATCCAGCAGGGCGGCGTGGAGGACTCCACGCCCCGCGCCATGTCGCAGGAAGCCTACACCTTCACCAGCAGCTTCCTCGACGATGCGGGGCGCGAGTTGTTGGCGGAGAATTACCAACTGGTGGCCGGCAGCAATCTGGATGCGGACGGCAAGCCCTACTCAAGCAACTGGCCCAAGGCTGCTGACGAGCAGATTTACGTACTCCGTGCTGACATCAGCGCCGAAACCCTGGCCCAGCTGGACGAGCTGTTTGGCACCGGCACCTGGACGATGCTCAACGTCTTCCAGCACCTGCAGGCAGCCGAAGCCGACGGCAGCCTGGAACAGGTACTGATGGAGCAGGCGGCAGCCAATCCCGAGGCGGCTGCCGGACTGGCCAGCATCGACCTGGGGGCGCTGGGCCTGGAGAATACCGACGCCAGCGGCTCCGGCGGCTCCGCCGACTCCAGCGCCGCCACCGCCGCCAGCGACTCCAGCGCCGACTCCAGCGCCACCGACACCGACGCCGCCAGCGCCAGCGCCAGCGCCTCCAGTGCCAGCACCATCGACACCGCCAGCGACTCCAGTGCCAGCACCATCGAACTCCAGGACCTCGACCTCACACAAATCTACCAGCTCCAACCCCTGCTCGACCTGCTCCCCGCCAGCTGGTTTACGGATGCCCGCACCCAGGCCCAGGCCATGGACCCCTCCCTGCGCGAGCAGAGCGGCACCATGCTTATCGCCGGCTTCTACACCGAGCTGGGCGCCGACATGGGCGCCATCGAGATCGCCTACATCCTGCGCATCGGCCTGCTGATGCTGCTGGTCACCCTACTCAGCGGCGTAGCCACCGTGCTGGTCAGCTTCATCTCCTCCCGCATCGGCGCCGGGCTGGCCCGCGACCTGCGCAAAGCCGTCTTCGCTAAAGTCGCGAGCTTCTCCCACACTGAGTTTGACCGCTTCTCCACCGCCAGCCTGATTACGCGCTCCACCAACGATGTCACCGTCATCCAGATGCTGATGACCATGGGCATCCGGATGATCTGTTACGCGCCGATCATGGGCATCGGCGGCGTGGTCATGGCGCTGAACAAAAGCGTCTCGATGAGCTGGATCATCGGCGTGGCCGTGGTGGTCATCTGCGGCATAGCCGGCATCATGCTGGCCGTGGTGATGCCGAAGTTCAAGATCATGCAGACTTTGGTGGATAAACTCAACCTGGTGACACGCGAGACCCTCTCCGGCCTGATGGTCATCCGCGCCTTCGCCCGCCGCGACTTCGAGGAGCAACGCTTTGAGGAGGCCAACGCTGAGCTCACCCGCGTCAACCTGTTCGTCAACCGGGCGATGACCTTCCTGATGCCGGTGATGATGGTCTTCATGAACGGCCTGACGGTGCTGATTATCTGGGTCGGCGCGCATCAGGTGGCCAACGCCCAGATGCAAGTCGGCGACATGATGGCCTACATGCAGTACGTGATGCAGATCATCATGAGCTTCATGTTCATCATGATGATGTTCGTCTTCATCCCCCGCGCCTCGGTCAGCGCCGGCCGCATCAACGAGGTGCTGGAAACCGAGCCCGCGATTGTCGACGCGGAATTCTCGGAAAAGGACGGGCTTATCCCCAATCAGGAGTTATGGGGCCGCATTGAGTTTCGCGATGTCTGCTTCCGTTACGAGGGCGCAGACGAGGACGCGCTGGCTGACATCTCCTTTGTCGCCGAACCTGGCCAGACCACGGCTTTCATCGGGCCTACCGGCGCCGGCAAGTCCACCATCATCAACCTGATTCCCCGCTTCTACGACGTCACCGCCGGCAGCGTGCTGGTGGGCGGAGTGGATGTACGCCAAATTCCCCAGCACGAGCTGCGCAGCCACATCGGCTACGTACCTCAGAAGACCGTCCTGATGGCTGGCACTATTGCTAGTAATATAGCGTATGGATTGGAAGACTCTGAGACCGCAGCAGTATATGAGGATGTCGCCCCCGGCCATGGGAGCCTGACGGCAGACTCGTCCACCAACACATCTGCCGCCGCACAAACCCCCAATACGCCCCCTGCGCCTCCCACCCTCAGCACGCCCCCTGCATCCCTTGAACCTCCTGCATCCCCTGCTCCCCCCAGCCCCGTTGTCCAACAAGCGGCCGAAGTCGCCCAAGCCCTGGAGTTCATCGAAGCCTCCCCCGATGGCTTCGACTTCGAAATCGCCCAGGGCGGCAGCAACGTCTCCGGCGGTCAGCGCCAGCGCCTCTCCATCGCCCGCGCCCTGGCTACCAACCCCGATATCTACCTGTTCGACGACAGCTTCTCGGCCCTGGACTTCACCACCGACGCCGCGCTGCGCCGCGCTTTGCGCCAATACACCGCCAACGCCACGCTGATCATCGTCGCCCAGCGCGTCTCCACCATCATGGATGCCGACCAGATCATCGTGCTCGACGAGGGCCGCATCGTCGGCCGTGGCACCCATGCCCAACTCCTGCAATCCTGCGACCTCTACCGCGAGATCGCCTCCACCCAGCTGACGGAGGTGAGAGACGATGCCTGAGCCCACCGCTGAGCACATCACTGAGTCCAGCGGCGCCAGCGCCACCAGTACCAGCGCCAGCACCAACGCCAGCGCCAGTACCAGCGCCACCAACGACACCCCCGCCACCGCGACCGCGCCCGCTGCGACCGCGCCCGCTGCGAACGCAGCCGCCACCGACACCTCCCGCCGCACACCGCGCTCCGCCCGCACCCCCCGCCCTCCACGCCGTCGCGGCCTGATGGGCGGCCCCGGCCACGGCCCTGGCTCCATGATGCAAGGCGAGAAGCCCAAGGACTTCTCCGGCACCTTGAAGAAGCTCCTCGCCTACCTGGGCAGCTACAAGCTGGCAGTGGCCGTAGTGCTGCTGTTCGCCCTGCTCTCCACGGTGTTTTCAATCATCGGCCCGAAGATTCTCGGCGAGGCCACCACCACGCTGTTCGAAGGCATCACCGCCCAGATCGCCGGCGGCGGCGCGGGACCGGACTTCGCCCGCATCGGCCAGATACTGCTGTTCCTGATTGGCCTCTATGCCCTCAGCGCGGCCTTCCAGTTCATCCAGGGCTTCATCATGACCGGCGTGGCCAACAAGGTCTGCTACCGTCTGCGCCGCGACATCGACGCCAAAATCATCCGCCTGCCCTTTTCCTATTACGACAAGGTGGCCACCGGCGACGTGATGAGCCACGTCACCAACGACGTCGACGCCATCAACCAGACTTTCAACCAGAGCCTCACTCAAGTTGTCACCTCTGCTGTCACACTCGTTGGTACGCTGGTGATGATGATCTCCATCAACTGGGTGATGACGCTGATTGCCCTGATTTCCCTGCCGCTCAGCGCTGGCGTGGTGGCACTCATCGTTGGCCGCTCGCAGAAGCACTTCATCAACCAGCAAAACTACCTCGGCGAAGTCAACGGCATGGTGGAGGAGAACTACGGCGCCCATACCATCGTCAAGGCTTTCAACGGCGAAGCCCGGGCGCTGGCGCAGTTCAACGAGGGCAACGACCGCCTGTATGGCGCGGCCTGGCGAGCCAACTTCCTCAGCGGCCTGATGATGCCGATCATGAACCTGATTGGTAACTTCGGCTATGTGGTGGTCTGCGTGGTGGGCGGCTACCTGGCCATCAACCAGGGCCTGGCGGTGGGCAACATCCAGGCCTTCTTGCAGTACATGCGCAACTTCCAGCAGCCGATAGTCCAACTGGCCCAGATCAGCAACTCCCTGCAACAGACCATGGCCGCCGCCGAACGCATCTTCAACTTCCTGGAAGAGCCAGAAGAAGTGGCGGATAAATGCGCGCCCGGCGCTGACACCGGCACGGCAGCTGACACGGCAGCGGACACGGCAGCTGACGCTGGTGCTGCGGCTGGCACGGCAGCTGACGCTGGTGCTGCAGCTGGCACGGCGACCGGCACTGTCGCTGCGACTGTCACTGCGGCTGGCACGGCGACCGGCACTGTCGCTGCGACTGTCACTGCGGCTGACGCTGGTGCTGCGACTGTCACTGCGGCTGACGCTGGTGCTGCGGCAAGCGCGACCCTCTCCCCCACTTCTTCTGCCCCCTCCGCCGATGACGTCAGCGGTAACGTCTGCTTCGAGCATGTCAGCTTTGGCTATGAGCCCAACAAGCCGGTCATCCACGACTTCTCGGCCTGTGTGGAGCCGGGGCAGAAGGTGGCCATCGTCGGCCACACCGGTGCCGGCAAGACCACCATCGTCAAGCTGCTGATGCGCTTCTACGACGTCGACAGCGGCCGTATCACCTTGGACGGCGTCGACATCCGCGACTTCCCCCGCGACGAGCTGCGCTCCCTGTTTGGCATGGTGCTGCAGGAGACCTGGCTGTACAACGCCACCATCGCCGACAACATCCGCTACGGCCGCCTGGACGCCAGCGACGAGGAGGTCCGCGAGGCCGCCCGCATCGCCCAGGCCGACCACTTCATCTGCACCCTGCCCGACGGCTATCAGATGCTGCTCAACGAGGAGACCAGCAACATCTCCCAGGGCCAGAAGCAGCTGCTGACCATCGCCCGCGCCGTGCTGCACGACCCCCGCATCCTCATCCTCGATGAGGCCACCTCCTCGGTGGACACCCGCACCGAACTGCTGATTCAAAAGGCCATGGACAACCTGATGGCCGGCCGCACCAGCTTCATCATCGCCCATCGCCTCTCCACCATCCAAAACGCCGACACCATCCTGGTAATGGAAAACGGCGACATAGTGGAGATGGGCACCCACGCCGAACTGCTGCAAGCCAACGGAGCCTACGCCAAACTGTATAATTCCCAATTCGCCGACAGCTGAGCACCGCGACGCCGGCTTGGGCCGCCGCGCCGCCGCATCAACTTGCTTGTACCTGTGGCCGCAACGGCGGCGGGCCCTGGCCTGGGGTGGGTTTGGGAAAAGATGCCTTGATGGAGAAGTACGGGCCTGGTGCCGGGCGGTTGGTTGGTGCTGGGTTCGTTGGCTTGTGGCCGGGCGCGTGTTGGTTTAAGTGCTGCCTGGAAAAAGGGATGTGTGTATGTCGGGCGGGCGCTTTGGGGGCAGGCGCGGGCACCCGCGCCTGGCGTG
>JAISUQ010000081.1 GCA_031272005.1 Coriobacteriales bacterium
CTTAAGGCAACCATTACCACGCCCCTTGCGGTACTGGTTTGCTGACATTAGTTGCCATTCAACCAAAGTAGACCGTCGCAAACATCACCCAATTAGCAGCTTTTTGCAACTTCGCAAAACCTCCACAATTGCCCAGGGGAACGCTGATTAATACCAACTACGGCAATCCTGTAGGGGATTCATCAGCGTTTCCCGGAGGATTCCCGATTCCATTTCGCTTCCATTACTGGCAGTGAATTTGCCATTCCTCTTGTACTTTTTCGCAAGAGTGATATAGTAGATGGCAATTAACAACCGATCGCGGGGGCCATAGATTCTTTATGGACGGGATGCGCCCTGGCCTGTCCACAAGGAGAGCAAATGAAGATTACCAGAAGGACGGATTACGCAATCCATCTGATAGCTGACCTCTCTGATCAGCCAGACTCCTGCACAGGCTTGCGCTCGCTGGCCGAGCAACACGGTGTGACCTACGCCTTTGCCCGCACCGTGCAGCAGGGCCTGCTGAAAGCCGGCGTGATAAAAGCCAATCGTGGTATCAATGGTGGCATCAGGCTGGCCAAGCCGTTGGAAGACATCACCTTGTTGGAGGTCTTTGAGGCCGCACAGAACCCCATGGACGTCACCTTCGACAGCGACGACGCCCATTGGTGCAAGTGCGAGGATCACTGCATTACCGAAAAACTCTGGCAGGGCTCACGCAAGGTCCTCGGCGAGTACCTCTCCGGCATCACGATGGCCGATCTGCTGGCAGGCCGCTGAGGCCAGCACGCAACCGCAACTGCTGGGGCGCTGTCAGGCGCCCTTTTTATTTTGGGAACCTTTGAGGAAACGTCCTTAAGCCTGGATACTGTTGGGGCATTGGCGCTGGTCGGCGAACCAATCTTCATCGCTCAGGCCGCCCTCGCTGATGGCGTCGACCGGCAGACGGAAGTAGCGGGCGGTGGCCTGGGCGGCCACGGTGCCATCGGGGAGCAGCAACTCACCGGTTCCTTCGAAGATACGGGCGCTTTCCTTGGTCAACGTAGCAACGACTTTCAGCGGGCAGCCCAAGGGCACCGGCTGGCGGAACTTGACGTTCAGCTCGATGGTCACTCCGAAGATTTCCGGATGCTTGACCTGCACAACCCGACCGATAGTCTCATCAAGGATGGCGCTGGTCACGCCGCCGTGCAGGCGACCGGGGTAGCTTTGATGCTCTTCACTGGGTTCAAAGGTGGCGCAGAGCCGGCCATCGTCAAGCACCAGGAACTGGGCCTTGAGGCTCATGTGGTTCTCTTCTCCGCAGACGAAGCACATCCGTGAGATGTATTGGCTGCCTGTCACCGGGATTTCGCTCAGTTCGCGGTGCATCTGGTTTTCCCCCTTGCTGTATCATGCTGTAAGTGGTGTGGCAAAGCACC
Organism: Coriobacteriales bacterium; assembly: GCA_031272005.1. Classification (GTDB taxonomy): domain Bacteria; phylum Actinomycetota; class Coriobacteriia; order Coriobacteriales; family UBA8131; genus JAISUQ01. Next base: position 1,404 of record JAISUQ010000081.1, read on the forward strand.
GCACCGCAGTTTATGATAGCCCATTGAGGAAAAAAATGGCGAGGAAAAGGAGATCGGTATGGTTAAGGATGCAGATATTGAGGAGACCATGGAGCTGACCGACGAGAAGATTACCGATCGCGTGGTCTTTTATGCCTTCGACCAGGCTGCCGAGATGCTGCAGGAAGCTGGCGGCTTTGAGCCGTTCACCATTATCCTCAAAGGCGAGGACCTGTTCATCGAGGAGCATCCCGGCGAGTCAGTGGAGGAGTGCTACGACCTGGCCCGTAAGGAAGTCTTCAAGATGCAGCTGATTGCCGAGGCCTACGCATTCTGCTACGACGGCTTCGTTGAGCTGGAGGATGGCCCAAGCGACGCCATCATCGTCGAACGGGCTTCCAAAGGTGATGCCCAGGCCGAGGTGCTGGTGGTGCTCTACCACCAGCATGGCGACCACTATCATTTCGATGAGACCTTCTACAGTATGGGGGAGACCGAGCCTCTGTTCATTGCCGAGGTGGGGGAGAAGCCCGAGGCCGATGCCGATGCCGCTGCCGATGCCGAGGCCACCGCCGCCGCCGACTCCGCCTCCGACGCCCAGAAGGACTGATCCTCCTTGCCCTCCGAGCTGAGCGACCTGCTGATACCCGGAACCGATGCCGACGTCATAGCCCGCTACGCCAGTCTGTCGGAGCGGGCCCGCGAGGCGACCTTCGGCGTGATGGAGGAGGAATACGTCGTCTGCGACACCGAGACAACCGGGTTCACGCCCGGGAAGGACTCGCTGATTGAGGTTGCCGCCGCCATCATCTGTGGGCCGCAAATCCTGCAGCGCTTCTCCACCTTTGTGAATCCGGGCCAGCCGATACCGGAGTTCATCACCGAGCTGACCGGCATCAGCGACGCTGACGTGCAAGGCGCCCCAACGGCGGCTGAGGCTGTAGCCGCGTTGGCGGATTTTGCCGGCGAGCGACCGATAATCGCCCACAATGCGGCCTTTGACCAGGCCTTCATCAGCGCTTCTGCTCCGCCGGGGACAACAATTGGGCATATATCGCGTTGGATAGACTCCCTGGAGCTGGCCCGTATCGCCTTGCCGCGTCTGCGTGAGCACAAACTGGAGAGCCTGAGCCGGGCGTTTGGGGTCTACCCCTCCAGCCACAGGGCCATCGACGACGTGGAGGCGCTCTGTGGGCTGTGGCGTATCCTGCTGGTGGCCATCAGCGATCTGCCGAGCGGACTGCCCGCATTGCTGGCCGAGTTGTTTGCGCCTACCGACTGGCCACTGCGCCCGGTATTGCGGCAGGTGGCTGGAGCCACGGGAGCCACCAGCAGCGACTTTTCGCTCGCTGCTGCCCGGCGGGCCAGGGAAGGTATCCAGGTGCGCCAGCGTAAGTATGACGCCGAAGACATCGCTGCGGGTATCAGCTTGAAATCGATGACGACTGAGGAACTGGAGCAGGCATACTCCGCCAGCGGCCTGCTGGCGGCGATGTACGAGGGCTTTGAGCCGCGTCCGGAGCAGCTGTTGATGGCGGGCGAGGTGGCCGCCGCCCTGGGCTCCCAGACCCATCGGGTCATTGAGGCCGGTACCGGCGTGGGCAAGTCCATGGCCTATCTGTTGCCCTTGGCTCTGTTTGCCCAGCGCAATGAAGTCATCGGCGGGGTGGCGACCAAGACCAACGCTTTGCTGGATCAGCTGATGTACAACGAGCTGCCGCGTCTGGATGCCGCATTGGCGGCCCAGCCGGGGGGGCGCAGAATCAGCTATGTGGCGCTGAAAGGCTACGACCATTATCCCTGTCTGCGCAAGTTGAGCAAGCTCAGTCGAGAGGAGCGGCGCTTCGATTCGGGGGCGGCGCCTACCACGCTGGCCATGCTGCTCTCGCACGTCTGCCAGAGCGCCCGTGGCGACCTCGACCCGCTGGTGCTCAACTGGCGCGAGCTGCCGCGCTGGGAGGCTGTGGCCAACGCTGAGGACTGTCTGCGCCACAAATGTCGCTACTACCAGCACTGCCTGCTGCATGGTGCCCGCCGGGCAGCCGCCGACGCCGACATCGTCGTCACCAACCATGCCCTGCTGTTCTGCGACGTCCTGGCCGATGGCGGTATCCTGCCGCCCTGTCGGCAGTGGGTGGTGGATGAGGCCCACGCCGTGGAAGCCGAAGCCCGACAGCAGTTCAATCTGGTCGTCGAAGCCCGCTCACTGACGTCGGCGCTGGACGGCCTGCTGCACACCGGCGGCGCCCTGAACCTCCTGCGTAAAGCGGCCGAAGGCCTCAACGGCGCCAGCCTGCTGCTCGGGCGCATTGATGCCGCCAGCGCTGAGGCGCAGGCTCTGCTGGTGATTGCCGACTCTTTTTTCTCCAGCGTCAAAGAGCTGATTGCCGTCGCCGAGAAGAGCAGTTACGATCGCGTGGAGCTGTGGATCAGCGCAGCCGTGCGCGACAGCGGCCCTTGGGGCGCACTGGCTTCGCTGGGCGGCTCGCTGGCCAAGCGGTTGGAGCAGCTGTGCAACAACTGCCGAGAGATTATCTCACTTTGCGTACAATTTGCCGAGTTGGAGGAGGCGCAGGTGAATCTGGCCGGTCTGTACGCCGAGCTCAGACAGCAACTGGACGCTCTGGTGCTGATCATCGGTGGCGATGATCAGGATTACGTCTACCATGCCGACCTCGATCGCCGAGAGCAGACCCGTACCGATCGCCTGATTGCCTCGCGCATCGACATCGGGGCGCTGTTGGCCGAACGCCTCTATCCGGCCTGCATGAGCGTCATTTACACCTCGGCCACGCTGGCTGCCGGGGAGAGCTTTGACTACTTCCTGCGCAGCAGCGGCCTGGGAGCCCTGGCTGCAGAACTGTATCGCACGGTGCGTTTTGATTCCAGCTACGATTTTGAGACCAACATGGCCGTCTATCTGCCAACCGACATGCCGGAGCCCAATACCCCGGGGTATCACGACGCTTTGGAGGAGTTGCTGCTGGCGGTGCATCGTTCGCTGGGCGGCTCGACGTTGACGCTGTTCACCAACCGTCGGGATATGGAGCGGCTCTATCAGAGCCTCAAGCCGCAGTTGGAGGCAGCCGGCATCAATCTGCGTTGTCAGTTCAGGGGCTTCTCGGCCCGGCGGCTGCGCGATGAGTTTTTGGCCAACGAGAGCCTCAGCCTGTTTGCCCTGCGCTCCTTTTGGGAGGGCTTTGACGCTCCCGGTGACACGCTGCGCTGCGTTATCATCCCCAAGCTGCCCTTCGGCCGTCCGACCGACCCTCTGCTCCAGGAGCGCCAGCTGCGCGAGCGCGACGTCTGGCGCAACTATGTGTTGCCGGAGGCGGTTATCGACCTCAAACAGGCGGCGGGCCGGCTGATCCGCTCCTCCACCGATCATGGCGCCCTGATCCTGGCGGACTCCCGTCTGCTCAGCAAATGGTACGGAAAGGTCTTTCTGGCTGCCCTGCCCTCCCAGCAGCGCCACCCCCTGACAATTGCCGAGATAGCCCAGAGCCTGAGCGCCGGCGTCTGAAAGTTATTGTATGATGAACAGTGGCTGGCCATGGGGCTGGCCCTGTGAGTTGGCGAGTATCGGAGGGAGCGGCATGGACGTACTGGTATTGGGCAGCGGCGGACGCGAGCATGCTATTGTAAGCTCATTGGCAGCTTCTCCCAGGCGAGGAATCATCTACGTGGCGCCGGGTAATGGTGGTTCTGCACCTGGTGCGGTCAATGTGGATCTGGACATCAATGATGCGACGGCGGTGGTCGACTATGCCCGCCGCAATGAGGTGGAGCTGGTGGTCATCGGCCCGGAGGCGCCGCTGGTGGCTGGCGTGGCCGATGCCGTGCGAGCGGCCGGCATCCTCTGCTTTGGGCCGGGCGCCAGGGGGGCGCAGATGGAGGGCAGCAAGCAATTCTCCAAGGAATTCATGCAGCGCCACAATATCCCCACTGCTGCATTTGGCTCCTTTACCAGCGCCGATGCAGCCTATGAATACCTGGAGCAGGTGGGTGCGCCGATTGTTGTCAAAGCCGACGGTCTGGCCGCCGGCAAGGGCGTGACCGTGGCCGAGGATCTGGAGCAGGCCCGCCAGGCGGTGCAGGAATGCTTTGCCGGCCGCTTCGGCGATGCCGGGGCCAGGGTGGTCATTGAGGAGTGCATGAGCGGCCCGGAGTGCTCGCTTCTGGTGTTTACGGACGGCCACCATGTGCTGCCGATGGCACCGGCTCAGGACCACAAGCGGGCCTATGACGGCGATACGGGCCCCAATACCGGCGGCATGGGCGTCTACTCACCGGTACCAATCGTCACTGATGACGAATATGCTACCATGCTAACATTGATGGAGCAGACCGTAGCCGGTCTGGCGGCCGACGGCATCGACTATCGGGGCGTGCTCTATGGTGGCTTCATGCTCACCGCCGACGGCCCGAAGGTCCTGGAGTTCAATGCCCGCTTCGGCGACCCGGAGACCCAGGTGATCCTGCCGCGTTTGCGCAGCGACCTGCTGGACGTGATGGTAGCCGTAGCCCGCGGCGACGTTGGCCACATCGAGCTGGTTTGGCGCGATGATTGGGCAGTCAGCGTGGTGTTGGCCTCGGAAGGTTATCCCGGCGATTATCGCAAGGGCCTGCCGATCAGCGGCATTGCGGATGCTGCGGCGTTGTGCGGGGTCACCGTCTATCATGCCGGCACCCGGCGCCTGGCCGACGGCACGGTGCTGACCAACGGCGGCCGGGTACTCAACGTCACCGCCCTGGGCAGCAGTTTTGAGCAGGCCCAGAGCAAGGCCTACCAGGCTGTAGAGCTGATAGATTTTGAGGGCAAGCAATATCGCACAGACATCGGCGCCCGAGCCCTGCGCGGCCGCGCAGCCTGGAGCTGAGGCTTAAACCCGGGAGCACCGATTGGATGGCTGCGCCCGCGGGGGCGGGTTTTGGGCCCGCCCACAGGCTTCAGGCCCAGGCTTCAGGCCCGCCCATGGGGCAGACTCAGAGCCGGGCAATCGCGCAGATTATCTCCGCCGAAAGCTCGATACCAAAGGTGGAGCTGGACAGCACCAGATCGTAGTTGGCCGCTTCGCCCCAGCGCTTGTTGGTGTGCTGTTCGTAGTAGGCCGACCGGTCCTTGTCGGTCTTGCGGATGCGCGCCAGTGCCTCCTTCTCCTCGATGTTGTTGCGGGCCATGACCCGCTGCAGGCGGCTGGCGGCATCGGCGATGATGAAGACATTCAGGGTATCGGCATAATCAGCCAGGAAGTAATCGGCGCAGTGTCCGACGATGACGCATTTGCCCTGCTCGCCAAGGCTTTTTATGGCTCGTGACTGGGCCAGGAATATCCGCTCGGCCAAAGGCAGGGTATCCTCATCGGCGCCGGTGGCGTTGACAGCAAAGGTCAGCAGGCTGGAGAGCTTGCCCATCGCTCCTTCGCCCTGGCGGCTGACCAGGCCCACGTCCATACTGCCTTCATCGGCGATACGCCGGATCAGCTCCTTGTCGTAGTAGGCAAAGCCCAGGTCGGAAGCTACTTTTTCGGCAATCTCGCGACCGCCGCTGCCATACTGTCTGCTGATGGTGATAATCTGTCGGGCCATTTAAGCTGTCCTCCTGCAAACCTGTCCGTAACAATCGCCCCATCCGGGCTTGCTTTACTGTACCATAACCTCCACAACCTGTTTTGCTTGAGAATAGGCAGACGAATTGACCAGGAACATGACCAACAACATGACCAACAACATGACCAGAGACGACAACAGAGGGCATCTCTCACGCCGTGGCTTCGTGCAACGGGCGGCCGGCACTGGCCTGGCCGTCGCGGCTGCCGTTGGCGCCGCAGGAGCCACCGCTGCCGCCGGGCTGCTGACGGGCTGCTCGTCGGATGAAGAGGACGAGCTGGCTTCCACCGTGGCCAATGAGGCTGGCAGCGAAGCCAACATCACCACCCTGGATGTGGCCACCGGCCAGATTCTGGAGACCACCGACTTCGATGAGGCGCCATTGGCGGACTACCTCGTCGAAGGCCCCAGCTGGGAGTTGACCATGGGCACCCAGGTCTTTCAGGCCTCAGCGAGCACCGCGCTGCTGCTGCAACCCGCCGATGTGGGGGAGGACCTCGTCGGCTTTGCCCTGCTCAACCTTGATGACGGGACCATCACCAGTCTGTTCAAGAAGCCGGTGGGGCTGGGGGTCAACGACATCCTCTACGATGCCCGGGCTTCGGAGACTTCGCTGATCTGGGTGGAGCTGAACCTGGCCAGCCAGGATTGGCGGGTCTATGTGGCGCCGATGGAGACGATTCTGACCGTGGTTGCCGAGGTGACGACCCAGCGCGAGGCCGCCAAGGGGCCGCTGAGCCCGGAGCGGGTGGCCCGCGAGGCCGCCGAGGCCCAGGCTGCCGCCCAGGCCATCGCCCAGGTGGCGCAGCTGGTGGAGGAGGGCAACGCCGACTACGAAGCGCCAATGCTGGCCATCAGCGGCGACAAGGCCTATTGGACGGTCATGCCCAATCCCGACGGCCCGGCCTCGACCGAGGATTCCTACCTCAAGGCCGTGCAGGTGCGCCCGCCAGGCAGCTTTGCCGAACCCCAGACGGTGCATACGTCGCACGGCCGGATGATCACCACGCCTCTGATCAGCGGCGATCTGATAACCATCGTCCCGCGCGTGGACACCGAGAGTATCTATTATCAGCTGACCGCCATCACCGTACTCAGCAACCAGATCCGCCACGTGGACATCCTGCCGCAGTCGCTGAGAGTCACCGACGCCGTTTTTCTCGGCGATAACTTTGCCTTCTGTATCGAGGATAACTACGACTACGCCAAGGGCCTGGCGACCTTTGGCACCTACCTGGGGCTCCCGGACGGCACCTATCTCCATGTCAACCGCATCCCAACCAGCGCGCCGGTGATGATTGACGGCCTGCTGTTCGTCAAATCGACGATGAACGCAGTCTGCTTCGATGTCACCAACCATCGCTATTTCGCGGTCAAGGCGGTGGCGGATTGCGTGGATTACGGCGATGTCCTGGCCGGCTGGGGCGTACAGAATCGGCTGGTCCTCTATACCAGCGTTCCCAACCACGAGAACAGCTCCAAAAGTAAGACCGTACTGCGCGTCTTCGACCGCCCCGCCCCGCCGGAGCCGGAGGTCGAGGAGGGCGCAGAGGAGGGCGCCGAGGGCTCCACCGATGGCTCCGCCGGGAGTGAGTCCGCAACCACCGAAGTCCAGACGCCAACCGATTGAGCATAATAACCATCGCCCACGGTATCCGAAAACCAGATTACCGGATTGCCAGATTACCAAATTACCGCTTTTCAACGCGACGCCATGCAACGGTGAAGTTGCGCTATGATATGCAGATAAACTGAAGTGCAAGGGAGCGCTCGATGACAGTTGATAATCGCAAGATTCTGCTTGTGGAAGATGAGGCGGCCATCCGTGAAGCCATCGTCGCCTATCTGGAAAACGAGGGCTACCTGGTCACAGCAGTAGACGACGGGCAGGAAGCCCTGGAGGAGTTCGCTGCCGATTTCTTTGGTCTGGTCATCCTGGATCTGATGCTGCCCAAGGTCTCCGGCGAGAAGGTCTGCCACACCATCCGCGAGACCTCCGACATCCCGATTATCATGCTTACCGCCAAAGGCGAGGTCGAAGACCGCATCACCGGCCTGGAGCTGGGCGCCGACGACTATCTCGTCAAGCCTTTCTCCCCACGTGAACTCGTAGCCAGGGTGCGGGCGCTGCTGCGCCGGGCGCATATCGCTGACGAGCCGGCTCACGAGCGCCTGGACTTCGGCCCACTGGTCATCGACGTGCCTGGCCACAAAGTGACCTTGCAGGATGAGGAAGTGGAGCTCACAGCCAGCGAGTTCAAGCTGCTGGTGACCCTGTCGCGTAACCCCGGCCGGGTATATTCGCGCATGGAGCTGGTGGAGAAGGTGCTGGGCTACGACTATGATGGCTATGAGCGCACCATCGACAGCCACGTCAAGAATCTGCGGGCCAAGCTGCATGACGACCCCCGCGAGCCGCGTTGGCTGTACACCGTGCACGGCGCCGGGTATCGCTTCGAAAACAATGCCGTCTGAGCCCGCCCAGCCGTGCCCACCTATGACAACAGTGCCTCGGTAGACGAAGTCCGACGCTCCCGTGCCCCCTGGACCACCTACTCGGCCCGCCTGGCTCTGACCTTTGCCGCCGTGGCAGCGGTGACGGTGATCATCTCGCTGCTGCTTTTCGCCATCGTCTGGGAACAGCGCTTCCACAACTATTCGGAGGAGCAGCTGCAGAGCTTTGCCAACATCACTGCCGAGACCCTCTCCCAGCGTTACGAGCTGACCGGCGGCTGGTCGGAGATGACCACCCGGGCCCTGCCCGACATCTCGGCCTTGAGCAATGGCGCCACCATCATGGTGGTGGACAGCGCCGGCCTGGTGCGCTATGACGACTATCTGGAGCTGACCGGCCAGCCTCGCGACCCGGTCTCCAGCGTCTCCAAGGCCAAGAGTGCCGCCGTAGTGGTCGGCAACCAGCAGGTTGCCACGGTCTACGTGGAGTCGCTGCAGGAGGAGTACCTTTCGCCCAGCGACATCAACCTGCGCGCCGACTCCTATCGAGTGCTCCTGGCCACCGGTGTTATAGCTATTATGTTAGCAATAGTTACCGGTATCGTCTTCGCCCGCACCCTGGTCAATCCCTTCAGGCATATCTCCTCGGTAGCCGACCTGGTGCGCCGCGGTAACCTCACTGCCCGCACCGGCATGGTTGGCAACGACGAGCTGTCACACCTCGGGCAATCGGTGGACGAGATGATCGCCTCCATTGAGCAGAACGCCGTCTACGAACGCCAGCTGACCAGCGACCTGGCACATGAGTTGCGCACGCCGCTGATGGCCATGCAGGCGACCATCGAGGCGATGATCGACGGCGTGCTGCCCGCCGACCAGACCCGCCTGGATACCTTGAACTCCGAGGTCATCCGCCTGGGCCGGCTGGTCGAAGCCCAGCTGCACCTGGCCCGTCTGGAGCAGGGCAAGGCCGTCATGCACCTGGAGAACCTGGACCTTTCACAGTTGATCCAGGGCCTGGTGGAATCGCATGAGATGCTGGCCGAGGAGACCAAGCTCAAGTTGGTCTTTTCGGGCGATCCGGCAGCGCTGGTCTATGGCGATGCCGACCTGCTGCGCCAGGCCACCAACAACCTGATTTCCAATGCCGAACGCTACACCCCGCCGGGCGGCACCATCCAGGTCTCGGTGCGCCGCGAGACCCGGGTGGCCCGGATTGTTGTCGCGGATACCGGCATCGGCATCTCCGAGGACGACCTGAGCCGCGTCTTCCTCCGCTTCTTCCGCGCCGACGAGGGCCGGGACCGCGAGAGTGGTGGCCTGGGCGTCGGCCTGGCCGTGGTCAAGGAAATCGCCGAGCAGCACCATGGTTGGGTAGGCGTGGAGAGCGAGCTGGGCAAAGGCTCGACATTCACCATCTACATCCCGCTGTTGTCCGCCCGCAAGTCCAAGCAGAAGAGAAGGAGCAAGAACTGATGAGCCTCGCTGAAACCATCCGCCCCGACGCGCAGGGTAAAGTCCGTGACCTTTACGACCTGGGTGATGAGCTGCTGTTTGTGGCCTCCGACCGCATCTCGGCCTTTGATTATGTGCTGCCCGACGTCATCCCCCACAAAGGCCAGGTGCTGACCCAGCTGTCGCTGTTCTGGTTTGAGCTGTTGGCGCCGGTGGTCTCAAACCACCTGCTCAGCGCCGATGTGGCCGACCTGCCAAAGCGCTTCGCCCCCTTTGCCGAGGAGTTGGCCGGGCGTTTCATGCTGGTGCGCAAGGCTGGGATGTTTGCGGTGGAGTGCATCGTCCGGGGCTATCTGGCCGGCAGCGGCCTCAAGGAGTATCAACGCCAGGGTACCGTCTGCGGCATCCAGCTGCCTGCTGGCCTGGTGGAGGGCAGCCGCCTGGAGCAGCCTATCTACACTCCATCCACCAAAGCCGAGCTGGGCGAGCACGATGAGAACGTCAGCTTTGCCGCCACCGAGCAGCTGCTGGGCGCTGCCGATGCCGCCGAGCTGCGCGACAAGTCCCTGGCCGTCTACAGCCAGGCCCGGGATTATGCCGCCGAACGGGGCATCGTCATTGCCGACACCAAGTTTGAGTTCGGCCGGGTAGATGGCCAGATCATCCTGGCTGATGAGGTGCTGACGCCGGATTCCTCGCGTTTCTGGCCGGCCGACGGGTATCAACCCGGACGCAGCCAGCCCAGCTTCGACAAGCAGTTTGTCCGGGATTGGCTCACCGCCAACTGGGATTTCACGGGCCAGCCCCCCCGCTTGCCCGCTGATATCATCGCCGCCACCAGCGCCAAGTACATCCAGGCTTACGAACAGCTGACCGGCAAGACGTTCACCCCGGCATAGTCGCAATGCCTGCAACGCTTGCCAGCGTATCGCACCCGGCCGGTAGCGCGGCTGTGCGTAACGCCGCTTTGTGGCACCGCGCCGTTGCGCCGTTGCGCCGCGCCAACCTGCGTATGCTTGCACCCGCTACGGCGGCGGGCTCTGGCCTGGGGTGGGTTGAGTTAAGTACTGCCTTGGAGAGAGAATCGCGAGCTTGTTGCCGGGCGGTTGGTTGGTGCTGGGTTCGTTAGCTTGTTGCCGGGCGCATGTTTGTTTAAGTGCTGCCTTGAAAATGGGATGTGTTTATGCCGGGCGGGCGCTTGGCGGGCAGGCGCGGGCGCCCGCGCCTGGCGTTTGCGCTGTGGCCGGGCACACGCTTGCGCGGGCAAAAGGCTGCCGTGCAGTTTGGGCATCTGGGCCCCGCCCAGGCTCTGAGTACTGGGATGGGTGGGTACTGGCGGGCGCTTTGGGGCCGCCGCCTGCTTATGGGCCGCAAGCACCCCGCAGGGGCGCTGCGCGCAACGCCCGCTGTGCAACTTGCCGCCCGCAGCCGCCCTTAGGCTGCGTGCATCCGTGGGGAGTTGTGTGCGTCTTGGGGCCGCCGCCTGCTCGGAGCCGCAATCGCCCCGCAGGGGCGCTGCGCGCAACGCCCGCAGCACGGTTATCCGGGGTGTGGCGGGTGAATGGGCGCATTATTGGCCCAAAGTAAACGTTGAGGGGCGCATTTGTGGCTTTGGTGTTTACTTTGGGCCAATAATGATGCGGTTTGCTGCGCATTGCGCCCACGAGGCCGCTTTTTTGGTAATTGGCGCCATTTCGGGCGCCTGTTACACGAAATGCGCCATTCTTGGCAGAGAATCACGAAAGGGC
>JAISUQ010000094.1 GCA_031272005.1 Coriobacteriales bacterium
ATCCTCTCCAACACGCCCAATCCCCTGAATCTGGCCAGCGACTGGCCGGCGGTGCCGGTGCAAGTCGAGGTTTCGGCGGCGCCAGAGGTGGATTTGCAGGATGAGTGCGTGCAGCATTGCCCCCAGAACTATCGCGCCTTCCAGAACACCTGGGATTACCACAACCTGTTTGGCCGCTGAGCCAGTAAGCGAGCAATATAGCTCGCCCGCGAAGCGACATTGCAACAGCCAAAGAGAGCGCTGACGTGAGCGCCGACGTGAGCGCCAGAGCAACAGAGATAAGGAGCACAAAATGCACGGATTCATCGAAAAGCAAAGCAGCCTGACAGCCGAGCAGGCTATCTATAACGAGCGAGTAGATGCCGGCAATCCATGGTACTACGACCTCAAGAAGGGACAGACGCTGCGGATTTTGGATCTGGAAGGCAACCAGGCGGTGGACACCACCTTCTACCCCCTGGATGACCCCAGCGATCACTATAGCGCTGTGGCCACCATCGTCGCCCAGCAGAACATCTACCTGACCACCGGCACCGTGCTGCGCTCCGAATCATATCGGCCGCTGCTGGAGATTACCGCCGACCTCACTGGCCGGCACGACACCCTGGGCGGGTGCTGCTCATCACAGAGCAACATGGTGCGCTACGCCCGCGAAAAGGAGTACATGCACAACTGCCGCGACAGCTTCATGCTGGCGATGGCCGGCTTTGGCGAGGATGGCATCATCAAACGCGATCTGGCTCCCAACATCAACTTCTTCATGAACGTGCCCATCACCGAGGATGGCTATTACACCTTCGATGACGGAGTGTCTGCGCCCGGTAAGTACGTTGAATTGCAGGCGCTTTGCGACGTGCGGGTACTGGTCAGCAACTGCCCTCAGCTGAACAACCCCTGCAACGCCTACAACCCCACACCAGTACAGATGCTGGTCTGGGACGCAACCAGCTGATTCACGCAGCCAGCGCCAGACAGCAAACCTGGAACCACCGGTACAGATAGGGAGAAGATGTTCAACAGCGTCCTGATAGCCAATCGTGGCGCCATCGCGGTGCGCGCCGAACGTACCCTGGCAGCACTGGGCGTGCGCAGCATTGCTGTCTACTCGTTGGCCGACCAGGATAGTCTGCATGTGACTGGCGCCGACGAAGCCTGGAGTCTGGGTGAAGGTCCAGCGGCAGCCACGTATCTGGACTTGGAGAAGATCCTGGATGTAGCCCAGGCATCAGGAGCCGAAGCGCTGTTCCCCGGTTATGGCTTCCTCAGCGAATCTGTGGAGCTGGCCACACGTTGTCAGGAGTTGGGTATCACCTTTGTGGGTCCTGAGCCAGAGCAGATGGCTGCCTTTGCCCTCAAGCACCAGGCCCGCAGTATCGCCGAGCGGGCTGGTGTGCCGCTTGTGCCTGGCTGTGGCCTGCTGCAATCGATAGACGATGCCCGGGCGGCAGCCGAGCAAATCGGCTACCCGGTGATGCTAAAAAGCTCTGCCGGTGGCGGTGGCATTGGCATCACCATCTGCCAAAACGCCTCGGAATTGGATGCAGCCTTCGATTCGGCAACCCGCCTGGCCCAAGCCAACTTCGGTGACGGCAGTCTGCTGTTGGAGAAGTACATCGAGCACGCCCGTCATGTGGAGGTGCAGATCTTCGGCACCGCTGCAGGTATTGTGGTGCTCGGTGACAGGGACTGCTCGGTGCAACGGCGTAACCAAAAGGTGGTGGAGGAGTGCCCGGCACCGGGAATCGTCCCCGAGCTGCGTCAGCAGATGCATCAGGCCGCCCGCAGACTAACGGCCAGCGTCGGTTATACCAGCGCCGGCACTGTGGAATTCCTCTACGACCATGCCGCTGAGAGTTTCTACTTCCTGGAAGTGAATACCCGCCTGCAGGTGGAGCATGGCATCACCGAGGAATGTTACGGCATCGATCTGGTGCAATGGATGCTTCAGCAGGCTGCCGGCGACATGGTTGAGCTACCGGAGGTTCCTGAGCCATCCGGTCACGCCATCGAGGTTCGGCTCTACGCTGAGGATTGCTACAACGGTTTTCTCCCGGCTTCCGGAACGATTGATGGGGTTTGCTTTCCGGATGATGCCCGGGTGGATACCTGGGTGACCAAGGGAACCGAAGTCACCACGCTCTATGATCCGATGCTGGCCAAACTGATAGTCCACCGGCCGAATCGCCAAAGCGCCTTGGCGGCGATGGCAAAAGCCCTTGGCGGCACACGCATCTATGGCATCAGCACCAATCTGCACTATATCTCTGCGCTGTTGCACCATACTCCATATCTGACTGGCCAACTGGATACCCGAATGCTCAACGGATTTAAACCTGTGGAGCCGAGCATTGAGGTTTTGGATGGCGGGATTCAGTCGACGGTGCAGGACTATCCGGGACGCACGGGTTATTGGGCAGTGGGCGTACCGCCCTGCGGACCCTTCGACAACCTCAGCTTCCGAATTGGCAATGCCCTGCTGAACAATGACGACAGCGCAGCCGGCATTGAGCTGACCGTCCGCGGCGGGCGCTACCGCTTCCGCTGCGCAACCCGCTTCTGTCTGACGGGAGCGCAGATGCCAGCTGCGTTGGACGGCCAGCCGGTGCCGTTTTACACTCCGCTTCAGGCCGCTGCCGGCTCAATCCTGGAGTTGGGCGTCTGCCCAGAGGGCCTGCGCAGCTATCTCTGCATCAGCGGCGGCCTGGATTTGCCGGTTGTACTGGGCTCACGCTCCACCTTCGTCGACGGCCGCTTCGGAGGCCACGGCGGCCGGGCTCTGAAAACTGGCGATGTGCTGAGCCTGCTGCAAATGGAAGCATCTGGTGCGGGTGCGGGTGCGAGTGCGGGTGCGGGTGCGGGTGCGGGTGTTGCTGCTGGTGCTGCTGGTGCTGTTGTTGGTACTGGTGTTGCTGCGAATGCCGCCAGTGTTTCCCAAACCCAGCCTGCTCATTTTGCTGACCAGTGGACTATCGATGTCCTCGTCGGCCCGCTCAGCGACAGCGAGTTCCTGAAACCGGAGTTCTTTGATGACCTGACCATGAGCTCCTACATCGTCGGTACTGATTCTGCGCGCACCGGCGTACGCCTGAATGGGCCGACGCCACAATGGACCCGCAAGGATGGCGGCGAGGCCGGGCTGCATCCCTCCAACATCCACGACAATCCCTATTCGCTGGGAGCTCTGGATTTGACTGGAGACATGCCCATCCTGCTCGGCCCGGACGGCCCGAGCCTGGGTGGCTTTGTCTGTCCGGTAGTCGTGGCGATATCTGAGCGCTGGAAGCTGGGACAGCTGCGCCCCGGCTCCGAGGTGCGCTTCCGCATCGTTACCGTTGCGGCAGCCAAACAGGCCAGAATCGCCTGCGAGCAGGGGTTGGCAACGCTGCGCCAGGCCGCCCTGACTGAGGACTGGGTCAGGGCGCATCAGATAATCGACAGCCTTTATCGAGGCACAACGCCCGCTGGGCGCAGCGATAGCCTGAGCCACAACAGCAATTCAAACCTGCCCGCAGGCTTCACGCCCGAAGACGCCATCCTATTCCGCGACAGAGAGGGAGATGATGCCATTTGCCTGCGCCGCTCCGGCGAAGACGCCATCCTGGTGGAATATGGGCCGATGCGCCTGGGTATCGGGTTGCGTTTTCGGGTACATCTGCTGATGCAGACGCTGCAACGCTCCCATCTCCCCTATCAGGATCTGACACCGGGCATCCGCTCGTTGCAGATTCATTACGACCCTGACATCGTGAACGAAGATGAGGTCGTCGCCCACATCCTGGCAGCTGATGCGGCATTGCCACCGTTGGAGGGGGTCACGGTGCCGTCGCGCATCGTCCATCTGCCGCTGTCCTTCGACGACCCCCAGGCTCAGCTGGCCGCTCGCCGCTATCAGGAAACCACTCGCCCGGATGCCCCCTGGTGCCCATCCAACCCCGAATTCATCCGCCGTATCAACGGGCTGAGCAGCATCGAGGATGTTCGCGAGCTGGCGTTTGCGGCCAGCTACATCGTTTTGGGTTTGGGCGATGTCTACCTGGGGGCACCCGTCGCCGTGCCGGTAGACCCACGCCAACGCCTGGTGACCACCAAGTACAACCCGGCCCGCCCCTGGACACCGGAGAATGCCGTAGGCATCGGCGGTTCCTACCTCTGCATCTACGGAATGGAAGGCCCGGGTGGGTACCAGCTCATCGGGCGGACCACTCAGATGTGGAACCCCCTGCAGTCAACGGAGAGCTTCAAGGAAGGTAAACCCTGGCTGCTGGATTTTTTCGATCAGATCAAGTTCTACCCGGTTTCTGCGGAAGAGTTATCGCAGTTGCGGCGGGACTGCCTGCGCGGCCGCTTCAACCCCCGTATTGAGACCACGGAATTCTCCCTGGCCGAATACCACAGATTCTGTGCGGAGAACCGCGAAAGCATCGCCGCCTTCAAGGCTCACCAACAGGCAGCCTTTGCAGCCGAATACGAGCGCTGGGTGGCTGAGGGTCTGGATGTCTTTGTGGCGGATGAGCCTGTTGTCGCCTTGCCGGCAGACTTCACCACGCCTCCCGGGTGCAGTCTGCTGACGGCCCCGGTGGCTGGTTCGGTATGGAAGCGCAACGTCAGCAGCGGCCAACAAGTCTGTGCCGGCGAGGCTCTATTGGTATTGGAGAGCATGAAAATGGAGTTTGCCATTGAGGCAGCGGCAGCCGGCACAGTGGTGGAGCTGCTGGCCGATGTCGGCGACGTGGTTTCGGCCGGTCAGGCCCTGGCTGTGATTCGTGACGTAATGGGTGACGACCCAGGCGATGACTCAGGCAGCGACTCAGGCAAGGACTCAAGCAGGGACTCAGGCAGGGACTCAGGCAGGGATTCAGGCAGGGACTGCGGGGTCCTCCCCGTTATTGCTGCCGGAGAAAAAGGAGCCAGATAATGCAGCCGCCGTCAGACTTTTCAGGGATTACCGCAAGCTCTGGCATCGCCGAGCTCACCGCCCTGCGCCGGGCTTATGCCGCAGGAGCGCTCAGCCCCAGGCAGGTTGTAGATATGCTGGTGGCTAAATCTGGCGAATATGACGAGTACAATGTCTGGATCATCCCGCCTGCGCAGATGCCGTTGCAATCATACCTTGAGCGTTTGGATAACCTGGATCCTGGCGATACCCAGCGCTATCCGCTCTGGGGCATTCCATTTGCTATTAAGGATAATATTGACCTGGCCGGGGTTTGCACCACCGCCGGGTGTCCGGGCTATTCCTATCTGCCGGACAAGAATGCCACGGTCGTGCAACGCCTGATTGAAGCAGGTGCCATCCCCGTGGGTAAAACCAACCTGGACCAGTTTGCCACCGGGTTGGTGGGTACCCGCAGCCCTTATGGCGAATGCTGCAATGCCCTGCGCCCGGAGTTGCTCAGCGGCGGTTCTTCTTCGGGATCAGCGGTAAGTGTAGCCTTAGGATTGGCCAGCTTTGCGCTGGGGTCCGATACGGCTGGCTCAGGGCGAGTGCCGGCAGCCCTGAACGGCATCTACGGGCTGAAGCCGCCCCGAGGCTCCTGGTCGAACTCTGGTCTGGTGCCCGCCTGTGCCAGCCTGGACTGCATCACCGTCTTTGCCAACTCACTGGCCGACCTGCAGCTGGTAGACTCTGTGGCCAGCGGCTATGATTCAAACTGCCCCTGGTCCAGGGATGATTTGCAGAGAAGTGGTGGCGGTGGCGGTGACATTGTCGCAAACTCCGCTGATTTGCCGGCGGTTATCTACCTGCCCGCTGAACAGCCCCGCTTCTTCGGACCTTTTGCCCAATCATATCAGCAGCGTTGGTTGGCATTTACAACCAGGCTGCGAGAAGC
>JAISUQ010000112.1 GCA_031272005.1 Coriobacteriales bacterium
AGGCTTGGCGTTGCGCTGCTTGCGCCGGCGCAACTCACTGACAGCCGTTTCGTTGGTGGCGTCACAGGCCAGATGATAACC
Organism: Coriobacteriales bacterium; assembly: GCA_031272005.1. GTDB lineage: Bacteria > Actinomycetota > Coriobacteriia > Coriobacteriales > UBA8131 > JAISUQ01. The sequence continues at coordinate 82 of JAISUQ010000112.1, forward strand.
GCCCAGGCCTTTGAGCGCCACGATCCTCCCGGCTTGCAGCAGGTCGGCAACGCGGCGGATCAACGCCTGGCTGGACAACCGACCATCGGCCCGCAGCGTTTGGCCCTGCTCCAGCAGGCTCAAGGCCGGGCCGCAGTCAAAGCAGGCGTTGGGCTGGGCATGAAAGCGCCGCTTTGCTGGATCGCTGTATTCCGCGGCGCAATCCGGGCACATCGCGAATTCGGCCATGGAGGTCCGGGGCCTGTCGTAGGGCAGAGCGTCGATAATCGTGAAGCGCGGGCCGCAATTGGTGCAGTTGATGAAGGGGTAGAGATAGCGTCGGTCGGCAGGGTCAAACAGCTCCCGCAGGCAATCCGGGCAGGTGGCGATGTCTGGCGAGACGAGCGTACTGGCTGCGCTGTCGACAGCGGAGGGGAGGATACGAAAGCCTTTGACCATGCCGCCAGCCACAGGGTCAGGCGCAGCGCCCGAAACGTCATCAGCCGCAACGTCAGCCGCAGCGCCCGCCGCAGCGCCAGAAACGTCATCAGCCGTATCCGCCAGCACTCTCACCGTGCAACTGTCGATACGGGCCGCCGGCGGCGCCTCAGCCTCAATGGCAGCGACAAAGTCCTCCAGCACCGCTGGCTCCCCACCGGCCTCGATATGCACGCCGTCGCCGGCATTGTTCACCCAACCGTCCAACCTGCGTTCTGTGGCCAGTCGATAAACAAAGGGGCGGAAACCCACCCCTTGCACGATTCCCTGGATATGGATAGCCACGCGCTTCATGGGCAAACCAGACCAACCCTTGCCGTTACTGCCGGCACTTACAGAAACCGCCCGGTCGTGGTGGTGGTCAGTCGCCCATGCTTGACGCCCTTGACCCCGAGGATGGACTCGGCAATCGAGCGGATCTCGTCGCTGCGCCCTCGCATCGCCACCACCTCCAGACAATTGTGGGCGTCGAGATGGATGTGCATCGAGGCGATGATCCGGTCGTGATGCGAGTGCTGGATCTGATCCAGCTTGTTCTGCAGGTCGGAGGCATGGTGGTTGAAGACCAGCGTCAATGTACCGACGATCTCCTGCATCGGGTCGTCCCATTCCTCGTCGACCAGCGCGTCGCGCACCAGGTCGCGAATCACCTCCGAGCGGTTCTTGGCCAGGCCCCGGCGGGCGACGAGGTTGTCGAATTGCATCAGCAGCTCCTCCGGCATGGCCACGGAGAACCGCACCAGGTCACTCATATTGGTCTCAGACCGCCTGGACCGTGACGCCGCCCACCGCTGCCTCTTCCTCCACGATGTCGGCGGCCTCCGAGAGCAAAGCCCGGACTTCGTCCAGCAGCGTCTGGGCTTCGCGCAGCTTGGCGGCCGTGCGCAGCTGTTCGCCGGACTCGGCGGTGTGATAGGCGCGATGGGTCCAGCGTCGCGTCAGCGCCACGGCCTCGTCAATCTGCTCGATGCTCGATTTGAACTGGCCGGTGTTGACTCCATTGGTACACATACCTACTCCTAGAAATAAGGCTCAAGCCGCTTGAGGATCTCCTCTTTGGAGGCAGCGCCGATGGAAACCGCAGCGGCCTCGCCATCCTTGAAGAGGATCAGCGTCGGAATCGACATCACCCGATAGCGTTGAGCGATCTCGTTTTGTTCATCGACATTCAATTTGCCTACGGAGATGATGTCGCTCTTCTCCGCAGCAATCTGATCGACGATGGGGGAGACGGCTCGACAGGGGCCGCACCACGAAGCCCAGAAGTCCACCAAGAACGGCTTCGGCGACTGCAGCACGGTGGCCTCAAAATTTGTGGTTGTGAGCTCAACGGCATTGGACATGGTCAGTGCTCCTTTCGGTTGCGATGTGCTATTCAGGATAACACGAATTCACAGGTTCGTAACCCTGAACTTGGAAAACTTGCAAAACGTCCGATAAGCGTTAGGATAAGCCCATGACTGACTCATTATCAACTGTGGAATTGGGCCTGCAGCCGTTTGCGGGGTATCTGGCGGGCTGCCCCGAGACTCTGGTGCTGGTCATCAAGGGTCAGGCCGGTGCCGCCGAGGCCGGTGGCGGCAAGCCCTTCAGCGGCCCGGACGGCGAGGCCCTGGACAAGGCTCTGAGCGCCCTGGGCTGGTCGGCGGGAGGCTGGCTGGGCGTCCTGCTGACAGCACCGGGGCTGGAGCCGCTGAGCGCCGAGCAACTCCGGCTGCTTTGCGAAATCGTCGACCCGCTGCTGATCATCGCCCTGGATGAGGTCGCCCGGCAATCCCTGCGGGAGGCCTTTGCGCGGCCGCGCCCCGGACTGGCGGCCGACTTTGAGCCCGGCGCGCGCAGCCAGATGCTCGGCCGCGTTTTTGTCAGCGTCGATGGTTTCGAATCCTCGCTTGCCGACCAAGCCGCCAAACAACGCTGCTGGGCGCAGCTGAAACAGGCTGCAAAACAGACCGTACACGAATTTTCTTGAAAACCTTGGAAAAACCTATTGCCTATATTGCTGCTTTCCTTTATATTCGCGGCGAACGGAATAGACCGATTTGCCGAATCCTGGTGGATTTGGGCTGAGAGAGGAGCAAGAAATGCCCCGTCCAATCATCAACACCGACGAGTGCACCGGTTGTGGCATCTGCGTGGACACCTGTCCACAGGATGTCTTGGACATCGTCCGCGACACTGCCACAGTGGTCAACGAGGACGCCTGCATCGCCTGTGGCGACTGCATGGAGGAGTGCCCGATGGGCGCCATTGAGGAGATCGAGGAAGATTAGTCGACTGTTGCGCCAGGCCCCGCCGCAGCGTCGCCGGCAGGCGATGCTGCGGCGGGGCCTGTGTTGTTTTAGGCGTCGACCGTTCAGGCTGCGATTCGCGCCGTTCGCCAGTTACACTAGCTTAAAATTAATAGATACCCCTATTCATCTGTAGTAGTTTCAACTGCTCATCTTTGGGCTTGCTGTCCAGCCGATTCAGAATCGGTTTGGAATCCGCTCAACATCCATTCATAGACGGTTCATGTCAGGTTCAGACTTCTGGCATGGCAGACCTTGCGCCCAGACGCCATACTGAGCCCCGCTGAAAAACGATGTCTGGCAACAAGGGCAGGTGGAACTGGTGAGTAAGACCCGAAAAAGACTGATAGTGTCGCTGCTTTGCGGCCTGGCCGCCGCGCTGGCCATGGCCTTATATGCCTCCGGGATCCGTGCCGAGGCCGCCCAATCCCGGCAGAGTGCCCTGGCGGCCTACGGTGGTGAGCAGGTGGAGGTCTTTGTCGCCACCCGCGACATCGCCGTCGGTGAGACTTTGAGCAGCGAGAACGCCAGTCGTATGATCTGGCTGGCCGCATTGCTGCCGGCTGAGACCCTGATGTCGGATACGGAGGTCTACGGGCAGACGGTCGCCGTGCCGATACTGGCCAACGAGCCCATTTCGGCAGCCAAGCTGGGCAGCGTGGCTGCACCAGTGACGGTGCCGGAGGGCTACTGCGCGGTCAGCATCCCGTCGGAGGACGTGCTGGCGGTGGGCGGGGCAATTCATCCGGGCGCGATAGTCATGGTCTATTCGGCTGGTGCCGATGCCGTCAGCCTGATTGCCGCCAACACCCTGGTGCTGGCAACCAGCAACGGCAATGAAGCCCTGGCCCAGGGCTCCACCGACATCTTCGGCAACTCCACCACCACCAAGGCGTTGAGCTGGGTAACCCTGGCTGTGACGCCGGAACAGGTGCAGGAGTTGATTGCCGCCTCCCGGGGTCGCAGTCTGTATCTGGTGCTGCCGGGCGCCGGCGTTGAATTGGCAGATTTGGCAACACCAACGCCATCCGCAGACGCATCCATGACAGACGAGGATGAGGTTGCCGATCCTGCCGGAGCCGCCAGCACGTCCAACCCGGAAGCGACAGGCGAGCCCGGGGCTTTGGATGCAACGGCCAGCACCTCCGAGGCTGCCGGCGCCAATGAGGCTGCTGCAGCTACCGGCGCCAGCACTGCAACCAACAGCAACACGCGACCGCAAAGCGGTGGTGATTCAGATGAGTGAGCAGGTCGTGGCCTATGCCTTTCTCCCGTCTGAAGGCGCTCAACAGGCAAATACAGCCACGTGCTACTATACTAGCTATGAATGCCGTAACGACCTGCAATCGGCCTCAGCCAGCGTTCAGGCAGTGGTCTGCGCGCCCTATGGCGAAATCAGTCCAATCAATCTGGCGGCAGCCTTGATTCAGGACGTCCCGGATCGTGATGTCTATCTCCTCGAGCAACAACCTACCAGCTCACTGGTCAACCGTTCGCGTCTGGCCGGTATCCGCGGCATCATCAACCATCAGCAGATGGCGCGGATGCTGGGCGATATGACGTTATCCCCACAGCCGGCCCGGTACGCCCCGGTGCTGTCAAACCTTCTTCCGCTGCCGGCAACACCGGCGCGCACCGGGCCGGCTGACGCTGTTGTGTCCTCTCCGCAGCTTGTTGCGCCGCCGCCGGTACAACCGGAAGCTGGTGGCGAAGCCGGAGTAGTGGTGGGCGTCTTTTCCGGACGTGGCGGCGTCGGCAAGTCCACGCTCACGGTGATGCTGGCTGCCCTGGCTTATCTGCAGGGGTTGCGGGTAGCCCTGCTCGATCTGGACTTACAGTTTGGTGACATCGGCTTTCTCGTCGGCCATGAAGACCAGCTGCAATGCCAGCGGCTCAATCTGGCCGTGTTGCCCAGCCAGCTTCCGGGCGTCGAGGCAGCTGCCCCCCGCTTCTTGCTGGTCGAAGCCCCCGAGCATCCAGAAGAAGCCGAAGCCCATGCCAGCGAACTGACCTCTACCTTAAGCCGCCTGTCTGCCAGTTACGATCTGGTGTTGCTGAATACCGGCAGCTTCTGGAATGGCACCCACGCTGTCATCGCCAGAGCCTGTGACTTCCTGATTCTGTTGATGGATCAGCGTCTGTCTTCGATTCAGGGCTGCAAGCGGGCGGTGGAGCTCTGCGAGCGCCTGGAGGTGCCCTCCAGCCGTCTGCTCTATGCCCTCAACGGCTGTGGACGCAACGCCGCCATCAGCGTTGCCGACGCCTCGCTGGCTCTGGGCAACGTTGAGCTGCTGGCTTTGCGCGATGGTGGCCGGCTGGTCGATGAGCTGCTGTCAATCGGTTGCCCGTTGGAGCTGGCAGGCAGTGCCAACCCCTTCAGTGTTTCTGTTGCCGAGCTGCTCCACCAGTTGCTGCCAGCCTGTGGCAGCTTGCAGCCCGAGGCTCAGCCAACCCGTCCCAGCCAGGTCGGGCAGTTGTTCAACCTCTCGGCTTTTGCCGGCATCTTCAGAGGGCTGCGTAATGTCGCTTCTTGAATACCTGCAAAAAGCGTCGCCAGCGTGCGCATCTCAGCGCACCCAGCTCAACTCCCGCAAGTTGCAGATAGCCCTGCGCGAGTCGCTTTATCAACGCCTGTCGGCCGAGAAGATCGCCTCACTGCTGAACACCGACCAGGCGCGCGCCAGCCGCGAGGTGGGAGCAGTGCTGGAGATGATCGTCCAGGGCGCTGAATACCGCCATCTTTGTGCAGAAGAGCGTGACACCCTGATTCGCGAGGTCTACGACCTGGTGCTGGGCTTAGGACCGCTGGAAGCCCTGCTGGCCGATCCGGCAGTCACCGAGATCATGGTCAATGGCGCCAGCCAGGTCTTCTTCGAGCGTGGTGGCCGCATTTATCCCAGTGAAGCCAGCTTTGCCGACGAGCAGCAGCTGCGTATGGTCATCGACAGGATAGTCGGCCCGCTGGGTCGGCGCTGTGATGAGCAGAGTCCGCTGGTCAGCGCCCGGCTCAAGCAGGGGCATCGGGTCAATGTGGTGATTCCGCCGCTGGCGCTGGATGGCCCGACTCTGACCATCCGCAAATTCCGCGAGGAGATGTACACCTTGGACGAGCTGGTGCGGATGTCCAGCATCAGCGCCGAGATTGCCGAGTTGTTGCGGGCTTCGGTGCAGCAACGGCGCAATATCGCCGTCAGCGGCGGCACCGGCGGCGGCAAGACCACGCTGCTGAACGCCCTGTCCGTGGAGATTGCCAAAGACGAGCGCATCATCACCATTGAGGATGCCGCCGAGCTGCGTTTCCATTCCCATCCCCATGTGGTCCGCCTGGAAGCCAGGATGAAGAACGCCGAGGGCACTGGTGAGGTGACCATCCGCGATCTGGTGGTCAACGCCTTGCGGATGCGCCCGGATCGCATCGTCGTCGGCGAATGCCGGGGCGCTGAAGCCCTGGATATGCTGCAGGCCATGAATACCGGCCATGATGGCTCAATGACTACGCTGCACGCCAACTCTCCGGCAGACGTAGTCGGTCGGTTGGTGATGATGGCCCGCTACGCCATGGACCTGCCGGTCGAAGTGATTGAGGAGCAGATTGCCTCGGCCCTGGACCTGATTGTCCAGGTGGACCGCTCTGCCGATGGCCGGCGGCGCGTCACCAGTGTCTGCCGCTGCAGCAAGGGTGATTCGGGCGTGGAGCTGAGCGAGTTGGTCGGATGGAGCCAGACACAAGGCTGTTATGTCTGGAGGCCTGCGTGATGGCCGGCCCGGCTCAGATACTCCTGCCCCTGGCTGTCTGCGCCTCAGCGGCGGCCGGTGCGGCTGCCCTGCCGCTGGCGCTGGACTATCTCTTCCAGCTGATTCGCCGCGCCCGGGCGCGAACCAGGGTCATCAGCGGCAGCGAAGGGGCCTGCCAGGCCGGTCTGCCCGGCCATGTCGCTCAGGCCGCTCGAGCCCCGCAGGCTGGTCTGCCCGGCCATGTCGCTCAGGCCGCTCGAGCACCGCAGGCCGCTCAGGCTCCGGCGGCCGCCCTGCTGGCGCTGCCCCGGCTGTTGCTGGCGGATATTCTGCGCAACGGAGTCGCGCCTTTGCGTCACCCGGGACGTCTGTTGTTGGAGCAGCCCAGGCTGCACGCTGTCTTCACCGACATCACCATCTGGCTGACACTGCGGGGTTATCAGACCAATTGCCCGGCCGCCACTCAGGCCATCCTGGCCGCTGCTCTGGTCGTGGCTGGCGCGGTGCTGCTGCTCAGCGGCATCTGGCCCGTTGCCCTGATTGCTGCTGCGGCCATACCGTTTGTCCTGCACAGCAAAGCCGGGCATTTCCTGCGTCAACGCAGTCAGGCCTTGCTGGACCAGATTCCCGATGCCCTGCGCAGCTTGGGGATCTGCTTTGGTGCCGGATATTCTCTGCAACAGGCCCTGGAACAGACAGCCGTCGATACCAGCGAACCTCTGGGCGCCGAGTTGCGGCAGGCTGCTGCCGATGTGGCGGCCGGTCGAAGCCTGGAGGAGTCACTTGGCCTGCTGGAACAACGGACCAACCTCGCCGACCTGCGTTTTGCCATCGTCGCTCTGGAGATCCAGCATCGGACCGGCGGCAGCATGAAGGAGCTGTTGGACCGCACGGCCAGCTCGGTGGTGGCCACAGCCGACCTCAAGCGTCAGCTGTCCGTGCAGACCGCTCAGGCCCGGTTGTCGGCCCGGGTGGTCAGCATCCTGCCACTGGTTCTGGTGGCGTTGCTGTCATTGGCCATGGAAGGTTATCTGGCGACTTTTTTCTCCAGCGTTGCCGGGATGACGGTCCTGCTGGTAGCCCTGGCTCTGGAGGCAGCCGGAGTGCTGATTATCCGCCGGATACTGGGCATCGATCTGGATTGAGGAGGCTGAGTCGATGGAATGGTTGCTGTCTGTCCTGGCCTGTACCGGAGCAGGGTTGGCTGCCTTTCTGGCAGCAACCTGTTGGCTGCAACGCCGACAAGGCCAGTTGCATCGCCAGCAGCGCCGCCGGCAGCTTCAGGGTGGTGCAACGCCCGGCAAGGATGGCCAGCAGGCCCAGGCGCTGAATCGGCAATGGTTGATGCCCGGCGCCCTCATCGGCAGGGTTCTCAGCTGCCTGCCAGGCCAACAACGCCGCCTGAGGCAACGTCAGCTGGCCGCCTTCGAGCGCGACCTGCCGGCCATGCTGGAGATCATCGCCTTGGGGATGCATGCCGGCATGGGCTTCGATCAGGCTTTCGGGCTGTATGTGCGCCGCTTCGACAGCAAACTGGCGCAAGTCTGCCGCGAGCCCTTTGAAATCTGGGAGAAGGGCCTGATATCGCGGGCCGACGGCCTGGCTGAACTGGCATCACGGGTGGATACGCCGCTGTTTGCCCGCTTCAGCACCACTGCCGCGCGGGCTTTGCGCTTCGGCGCGCCGCTGACGCAGCTGCTCAGTGATCTGGCTGAGGAGGCCCGCAGGGATTATCGCGCCAAGCGCCAGGAGATGGTGGCCAAGGCGCCGGTCAAGATGCTGCTGCCAACAGGCGGTCTGATCCTGCCGGCGATGCTGTTATTGGTAATGGGGCCAATCATATTGGATCTGATCGGAAAGTTAGGGTGAGGACAATGAAACAGGTTTTTCAGTCGGTACGCAGTCTTATCAGCAGTCTTATCCGCGCATGCCGCAAACTCATCTGTCGGGTCAGTTGGTCGGCCTGGCTGCGCCTGAACGCCGCGGTGCGCAACGCCCGGGGCCAGGGAACGACAGAGTACGCGATATTGGTGGGCGTGTTGGTGGTCATCGCCATCATCGCCGTGGCTGCCTTCCGGGGCAAGCTGCAGGAGCTATGGAACTCGATTGCCGAGGGCATCAATGGACTCTAGGGCATCAGGTGAGCTGCGCCTGCCGCCTTTGATCGCGGCCTTGCTGGCAGCTGTGGCGTTGCTGACG
>JAISUQ010000115.1 GCA_031272005.1 Coriobacteriales bacterium
CGGCCCCGGCCTCGGTGCGGCCTCCGGTGACGTGGACTGCGACGGTGAGCTGACCATCGCCGATGCCGTGCTCATCCTGCGTGCCGCCATCGGGCTGGAGACCCTTACCCCAGAGGCCCTCTCCGCAGCTGATGTTGACGGCGACGGCATCCTTACCATGGCCGATGCGCTGATAACCGCCCGCAGGGCTGTGGGAGTGGGGGTGTAATCGGGATTTAAGGGAATGCTGATTTGTTCCAATATCGGTAATCTCCGTAGGGATTCGCAGTCCACTGGACTGCGAATCCCTACTGGGCCTTCCGAAGTTGGGGCTTGCTCAGCGTTTCCCGAGATACCGCGCAGGCAGAATTTTCCGGTGCAACATTTCTGAGAATTTGTATAATGGGTTTGTGGCACAGAAACGAACTCTAAACGCGGCGGCTGTGAGCATTGGCTTATGGTCGCCGTTTGAGTATCGTTTGAGTAATATAGGGCGTCTGGTACAAGGAGTTGAACAGGGGGATTTTGATGAACGTATCCTCAAAACCGTCACATCGTTGGTTGGCAGTATTGGTCAGCCTGCTGCTGGCTCTCACTCCGGTGTTGGCTTATGCCGATGCGGGGGAGGACGCCATCGGCGACGTGGAGACCGAAGCCTCAGAGTCGCTGGACGGTACGACGTCAGAAGCGACCCCCGCAGTGGAGAGCGAAGACACAGTGGGCCAGCAACCCGAGTTGTCTGTCGCCGAGCCCGAAGTCGAGGCTCTGGAGCTGATTGACAGCGAAGAGGGCCTGAGCACCCTCAGCGCCACCGACAGCCTGACGCCTCTGGCGCCCACTGATTTCTCCAGCGTCTATATCTATGTTTCTGCCAGCCAGAACCTGGTGTTGGACATCTTCGGCAATTCCACTGCTGCCGGCGCCGACGCCATCAGCTGGCCGGCGAACTACAAAGCCAACCAGCGCTTCAATATCACCCAGGTGGCAGCCAGCCCCGATCCATCCGACCCCTACTACATCATCAGCCCCAGCCATTCCAACCTGGTGCTGGACATCTATGGCGGCGGCGCCACCGATGATGCCCGGGTCATCCAGTGGCCGCTGAAAAACGACGGCAGCCTGAACCAATACTGGCAGTTGCGCGAGGCGCCTGGTGGCGGCGTGGTCATCGTCTCGGCGCTCAATCCCGACCTGGTGTTGGACGCTGTATCGACCAGCAGCTCGCAGAACACCAAGGTCCGGACCTACGACCCTGCTGCAAGCAGTCAGGTTCTGACCATCGTCGACCCAGCCGTTACCCAGGTTTTGACATATCCCAGCTCCGCCCCCAGCTGGTTGACTCTGGAGACTGCCTACGCCATGGCGGCAACCTCGGATACCAGCAAAGTCCTGGACATCCCCGGTAACTCCACGTCTAACGGAGCACAGCCGGCACTCTGGGAGCCCAAGACCAGCGATGCCCTCAACCAGGAATTCTGGTTTGCCCAGGATCCCGATACGGGCTTCTATACCGTTCAGGCCTTGAACTCCGGGCTGTACCTGGACGTCTACGCCAGGCAGCTGTTTGCCGGCACGGCGATTATCCAGTGGTCGCGCACCGGCGTCAATCAGCTGTTCGACATCGTGGAAGTGGCACCCAACCAGGTGCAGATTATCTCGGTGAGCAACGGCCTGGCCTTAGCCATCGAAGCTGACAAGCTGGTCCTGGCCAAGCCAGACGCCAGTCAGCCCAACCAGGTCTTTGAGCTCGAAGCCCGCGACGACAGCACGGATGCGCTGGCCGACGGCGCCCTCGTCAACTGGAAGCTGGCCAGCAACGGCAACCAGCTCATCGACATCAGCGGTGCTGCCGGCGCCGGCGCCGAAGCCCTGCTCTGGAGCAGCCACGGCAACGCCAACCAGAAGTTCCAGGTCGAAGCCCTGGGTAGCAACCAATACACCCTGCTGAGCGCCCACGCCGGCACCTGGCTGGCCTCCGACGGCGCCAGCGCCACCACTACCCTTAATCCGCTGGACTACAGCCCGACCGCCCCGGCTGAGGCCATCTGGACGCCGCTGCGTGCGCCGGGTGGCTACAAGCTGCAAAACGCAGCCGGCGGCTACCTGTTGGCCACAGGCAGCGCATTGTCGCTGACCACCGACCCCAGCCAGGCCACGCTGTTCAAGTATCAGAGTACCGAGTTCTTCGGCGGTGATGGCTACTATCAGCTTCGCTTTGGCAATCTGTACCTGGACGTCACCGGCGCCTCCAAGTCCAACGGCGCGGCGCTGACGCTGTGGACGGCTGTCAAGCGCTCCAACCAGAAGTTCAAGCTGGAGTGGCGCGGCGGTGGCTACTTCAGCCTGATGGGCGCGGCCAGCGACAAGGTCTTGGACATCAACGGCAACAATCCGGCGCCGGCCGCCGTTATCCAATGGGGCTACAATGGTCAGGATAACCAGCTCTGGCAGGTTGTCGTCGAGCCGGGTGTGGGCGCCGTATTGCAGTCCAAAACCGGTGCCTGGCTGGCCAAACCAGCGGCAGCCGGCAAGGGCCTGCAGACCACCGATGACCCAGCCGAAGCCCTGGTGCTCACCAGCGTCAACAAGACCAGCTACACCCGCTACTTCGGTACCTATGTGGACGTCAACCTCTCCACCCAGCACTTCATGTTCATCAAGGATGGCGAGCTGATTGTGGAGAGTGACGTCATCACCGGCAACCCCAACCGCGGCTGGGGCACACCGACCGGGCATTGGCGGGTGCTGTACAAGACCCGTGATACTCACTTGGTAGCATTCGATTATGATACATTCGTGCAATACTGGATGCCCTTCACCACCATGGGCCACGGTTTGCACGACTGCTACTGGAAGGACGGCTTCGGCGGTACCACCTACCTCTGGAATGGCTCGCACGGCTGCGTGAACATCCCCACGGAGTACGCCCGCGAGCTGTATGAGAACATCGATGTGGGCACCGAGGTCTGGGTGCACTGGTAAGCCGGCGGCATGAGCAGATGAGCGATTACTGGAATGTCGACTGGCGCCAAGCCTGGATAGATTACAACCGTTCGCGCAAGCCGCCGGACGACAGTGCCTATTGGGATAACCGCGCCCCGGACTTTGCCAAGCTGGCCGGGGCGTCGCCTTATGCGGACACCTTCATCGCCTACCTGGCGCCGGCCCCCGGAACAAGCCTGCTGGATATGGGCTGCGGCAGCGGCACCCTGGCTCTGCCCCTGGCCCGGGCCGGCCATCCGGTATACGCCCGGGACTTCTCCGCCGGCATGCTCGATGCCCTGCAGCAGGCCTGCCAACGGGAGGGTTTGGAGAATGTCGAGCTGGGCATCCTGGATTTCAATGCCCCCTGGGAGCAGTGGCTGGCCGCCGGGCTGAGCGAGGGCTGCGTGGATATCGCCCTGGCCTCGCGCTCCACGATGGTCGATGACCTCTGGGAGGCGCTGGAGAAGCTGGAGCGCACCGCCCGCCAGCGGGTCGCCGTTACCGTGGCCACCGAGCACAGCCCGCGCAAGCAGGAACGCCTGGCCGCCGCCGCCGGCTTGGAGAGCAGCCCGTATCTGGCGGATTATGTCTATGCTGTGAATATTCTGATGCAGATGGGCCGTTATCCACAATTGCGCTATATCGACTCGGAGAAGAAGTCTGCGGACGGCACTCTGGAGCTGATTCGCTGGGCCTGGCTGGAGTGGGAGAAGCCGCGTTGATGCCGGACGCCATACCTGATGCCACACCTGATGTCATGCCGGACGCCACGCCTGATGCCACACCTGCCGACATGCCAGAAGCCATGCCAGGCAACGTGCCCCTTGGAGCAGCGCCCGCCGGCCGCAGCTACCATAAGCTCTCGGCGGAGTTGATTGCCCGCATCGAAGCCGACCGGGCGGCGCACTGGGTCAATCCCTGGCGGGCTGAGGAGGCAGACATCCTGCGCCGCGACCCCAGCCGCGACCGCGCCACGCTCTGGCGCCCGGCCTACGTCCGCGACATTGAGAAGATCCTGCATTCTCCCTGGTACAACCGTTATACGGACAAGACCCAGGTTTTCTCGCTGTACCGCAATGACGATTTGACCCGCCGGGCGCTGCATGTCCAGATCGTCTCAC
>JAISUQ010000137.1 GCA_031272005.1 Coriobacteriales bacterium
CCGTCCATGATGTCGGGGTTGCCGGCTTTGCCCACGCCAACAATCAAGCCATCTTTGATGCCGATGTCGGCCTTATAGATGCCGTTGACGTCGAGAATCACGGCATTGGTCAGCACCAGATCGAGGTCGCCGTCCTTGCCGGTGCTGCCACAGCGCTGCCCCATGCCGTCGCGGATGGTCTTGCCGCCGCCGAACTTGATCTCGTCTCCGTAACAGGTGTAGTCCTTCTCCACCTCGATGACCAGGCCGGTGTCGCCAAGATGTATGCGGTCGCCGGTGGTGGGGCCGAACATCGCTGCATATTGCGAGCGTGTGATTGTGATAGCCATCAGTTGGCACCTCCCGCTTGCCCCAGCTCTTCCATTCCTGCCGGGGCTGCTTCAACGTCAGTTGCCCCTGCGCCGGTTTTCGCTCCGTCGGCGGCTTGGGTTGATCCGTTGGTTAACCCGCGCAGCCCGTAGACCTCCTGCTTGCCGCCCAGAGTTACCAGCTGCACAGTGCGGGTCTCGCCGGGCTCAAAGCGGACGCTGGTGCCGGAAGGTATGTCCAGGCGCAAGCCGAAGGCAGCAGCCCGGTCGAAGGACAGCAGTTGATTGACCTCGAAGAAGTGGTAGTGCGAGCCTACCTGGATAGGTCTGTCTCCCAGGTTGGCTACTGCCAGGCTGGCAGTAGCGCGATTGGCGTTGAGCTCAATGGTGCCCTCGGCGGGCATTATCTCTCCCGGATACATGGCTCTCAACTCTTCTCAGCTGGACGGATTGGGTTGTGGACGGTGACCAGCTTGGTGCCATCCGGGAAGGTCGCCTCAATCTGCACCTCGTGCAGCATCGCTGCCACGCCTTCCATTACGTCGTCCTCGCTGAGGATCTGGGCGCCGCGGGTCATCAGCTCGGTAACCGGCAGCCCGTCGCGGGCCAGCTCCAGCAAGTCGGCGCTGATCAAGCCCACCGCCTCCGGGTAATTCAGCTTCAAACCTCGCTCCCGACGTTTTCGCGCCACTTCGCCAACTGTGTAAATCATCAGTTTGTCTATATCCTTGGATGTCAGATGCATGGGCAACTCCCTCAACCGCGCGGGCATTATTCCCCCTGTATTGCTCAGACGATAACGCCAGAGTATTTCGGTTGTGTTACGACTTGATTAGTATCAAGATTACCCGCAGGCACGGTCACACTCTTACCACCGAAATAGCGAACGTGCCAGGCAAGCAAGATTACCCGCAGGCGCGGTCACACTACTGTTCTGTCAATGCTGGAATGTGGGTCTGAGAATCCAGTGGTCTGTCGGCTGGGAAGTTTGCTGCTCCCAATCGGGCCTGCCATTCGGGCCTGCCATGACTGGTAAACCAACCGCAGGTCGGCTAAACTATCAACTCACGAGCTGGTGTGGCGCAACGGTAGCGCATCTGATTTGTAATCAGACGGTTGCAGGTTCGATTCCTGTCACCAGCTCCAGATACACAAAACGCCCCAACGGGGCGTTTTGTGTATCTGAAACCTCATGCCAGGAATCGAAGCCAGACCTTATCCGCCAATTCTTTACTTCTTGTTTCAGGCTGAATGTCATGCGACGTTTTGCGTGTGAAAGCAGTGCCTGGTAAATGACCAATTGCTATCGGTTGCTGACGCGATAACCTCAAACACGAAAAAACCCAAAAATTGGCAAAAATTTGCGTTAGTTAGTGAATATCGAAGGCGTGCTTCTGCTTGCTATTGTCGAGCAAAGAGAAAATGCGCTGGTAAATGGCTTGCTATTGCCTGCTTGTCGGAGAAACGGTTTTGTCATGGAGCTCTGATTGGTGAAAAACGGCCTTAATTTCACTAACTAACGCAAATTCTTGTCAAAAACTGCCAAAATCTGTGTTTGAGGGTTTTCCTACCAGGAGTAAGGCATGAGCAAGAAAGGTTTTCCGAGCGGTCTGTTGGTGGGCTATCGGGAGTGTCGGTTGAAAGCAGTTTCGAGTTTCGGTTGCCGGCAGCCAGGCTGTGTTGACAGGTGCGGCCGCACATACAGGCTCGGCCGCACATTTGTCTCAGAAGGCCATGTTCTCCATGAAGGCTGTGTTGAATTGCTGGTTGCTGGCCAGGTTGAGCTCGCGGCCCAGGGCTGGCAGCGCATTGATGCTCTCGCGAGCGGCGGGGCTCAGGCAGAGCCTGATGGCGCCGCTGAGGCTGCTGTTGCCGATTGCCTGGATGCGCCCGGTCAGCTCTTCTGGTAGCAACCCCACGGCCATGGCGCTCGCCGGCCGAAGATGCTGGCCGAAGCCTCCGGCCAGGAATACCTGCGCGGGCGCGCTGTCGCCCATCTCCGCTAACAGCACTTCCAGCCCGGAGCGAACGGCGCTTTTGGCTAACTGGAACTGCCGCACATCCGCCTGACTGAAGTACACCGGCCGACCGCTGCCGGATTGTTCAGCATCGGCCAGCACCAAACGTCCATCGGCGTCGCCTGCGAGCAGGAGGCCACTGCGGTCAACCAGGCCTTCGCGGAGCAGGACCGCCATCAAATCGAGGATGCCGGAGCCGCAGATGCTGGTGGGCGGCGCGGCTCCGATGGTCTGCAATTGCCACTGGCCCTGTTGATGCTCCACGACAGAAATGGCACCGGTGATGCTGCCCGAGCCGCACTCGATACTGCCGCCCTCAAAGGCCGGGCCGGCAGCAGTGGCCGTGCACAGCAGCTGCGAGCCACGCCTGAAGGCCATCTCACCGTTGGTGCCCATATCCATCAGGATGAAGTCGTCGGCGCTGTCCAGAGAGCACAGGCCGGCAACCACGTCGCCGCCGACAAAGGCTGAGATGAAAGGCGGTATGAAACAATCGCAATATAGTGTACGAGTATTGAAGATGTTGCGCCAATCCTGCCGGATTGGATAGATGAACTCCGGCTGGTAGGGTGCCAGCCCCAGCGAGCGGCAGGGTAGCCCCAGCAGGATGTAAATCATGGTAGTGTTGCCGGCGATCACTACCCGGCGCACCTGACCGGGGAGAATGTCGGCCTGGCTGAGCAGCTCACGTACGCTGCGGTCGATCTGGCTCGTGATGAGCGCCTGGAGTTGGGAAGCGTCATTCATGGTGGCATCGATGCGGGATATGACATCGGCCCCGTAACTGCGTTGCTGGTTGAGTTGTGCGAACGTGGCCAACACATGACCCGTGCGGCAAGCGAGCAAGTTTCCGACTACCGTGGTGGTGCCGATGTCGATGGCGATGGCGTATTCGTCGGCTTCAGCATCGGCCCCGGTCCCGGCGCCGGACTCGGCTTCGGACACAACCTCGGCTCGGGCCCCGGCCCCGGCTTCAACATCGGCCCCGGCTGTCATCGCGGTATCGAATCCATGCTCCGTCAGAATAGCGTAGTCGGCTTCAGATGCCTGGGCGCTAAGAGTTACCTCCACATCTGTGGCGACGTAGCACTGGCAGGCCAGCTGCTGCACTCCATTGACCAGCACCTGGCATTTGCCGCAGCTGCCCACGCCGCCGCAGTCGCTGCGCAAAGGCAATCCAGCCTGGCGAATCACTTCCAACAGGCTGGTTCCTGTCTCGGATTCCCAGGTCAGACCATAATCCGGGAAGCTGATTGTTCGCTTATCTCCCAACTTGCCTTCTTTCTTGTCGCGTCGTGTCTCAAATCTCCGGCAGTGCTTGCGAGCTTGCAATAGGCGCGTCTGCAGCGCCGCGGGAGCGGTTGCCGCCTATCTCTGCATCATAATTGTACAAAAGTAAATAAGCGAGGCATAATTTGTGACGTAAAAGTTTACTTTTGTACAATAATGCCGTGAATATAGCCCCGGTGAGCATTTCACTGCCGTCTGTGTCCGGATTCACAGTCTGGTTTGCTGCAGGGTACGGCTGTTTCAATTATAGGTCATCACAAATTTGACAAACCCGGCGTTCTGGCGCAAAATGTGGGGCAACCAAATAGCCCAAACCGTTGATGTGGAGATAACGGTGGGAGATGCGTTCACAGAGAGCCGGCGATGCTGAGAGTCCGGTAACAGGCAGCCCATCAAATGGACCACGGAGGGCGCAGCGAAAAGCGAGAGTTGAGAGGCACAAGCCTGAAGCCCGAGCTGAGTAGTAGGCGACGTAAGGCCGGCGTTAACGGCCAGGAGTATGATGGTACTCCATGAGTGCGAGCAGCAGGCTCGAAGCAAGGTGGCACCGCGGAAGCAGATTTCCGTCCTTGGCAATCAGACAAGGGCGGTTTTTTTATTGCCCGGAAAGGATGCGGAGATGAACGAGCACTGCTGCCAGACATCTGGCACCAAACAACAGAGTCCGGGCCCCGGGCCCGATGGCTCTGCGCCCATCGGCTCCGAGCCCATGCCCACCGCCGAGGGCCCCACGCCAGCCGGTCCCCCGCCCGCGCCCACCAGCCCCACACCCACCGCCGAGGGCCCTACGCCTGCCTCTGACGTGCAACCCGGCCTGGCCGAGGCCGAGCGGCTGCTGGCCGCCGGTGACTACCAGGCCCTGCCCATCTGGCTGACCCTGCCCGCCGGCACCCGCGACCCGTTGGAGCTGTTCTGCGCCCTGCGCCAGCTCTCCCGCCACTGTTACATCTTCGAGAGCCTGGAGGACGCCGCCGATACCGGCCGCTACACCATCCTCGGCTTTGATCCCAAGCTGGAGATCAGCTGCACCGATGGCCGTCTGCGTATCGTCAACGGCGCCACTCTGGAGTTCACAACCAGCGACCCATCTGAGCACATCCAGGGCATTCTGGCCGAGTACAAAAGCCCGCGCCTCGCCGGGCTGCCACCGTTCACCGGCGGGCTGGTGGGCTACTTCGCCTATGACTACATCACCTACAGTGAGCCGGTGCTGCGCCTGGAAGCCGCCGACTCCGAGGGCTTCAAGGACTTCGACCTGATGCTGTTCGACAAGGTGCTGGCCTACGATCACCTGGAGCAGCGGCTGTATCTGATAGCCACCATCAAAGCCGATGGTCTGGCGGAGAATTACCAGCGCGCCGCCCGTGAGCTGGACGATCTGGCTCGCCTGGTGGTCGCCAGCCCGGCACCCACGCCGCCGCCGCTGCAGCTTGCAGGGCCCTTCGAGCCGCTATTCTCCGCCGGGGAATACTGCGCGATGGTCGAGCGGGCTCAGCACTACATCCATGAAGGCGACATCTTTCAGGTGGTGTTGGCCAACCGGCTCAGCGCACCGGCTGAGGGCAGCCTTTTCGCCACTTATCAGGCGCTGCGTCGCCTCAATCCCTCGCCTTATCTGTTCTATCTGTCTTCGGAGGATATCGAGTTGGCCGGCGCCTCGCCGGAGACTCTGGTGCGCCTGCAGGATGGTGAGGTGATGACCTACCCGCTGGCCGGCACCCGTCCGCGCGGCGCCACGGCGGAGGAGGACGCGGCATTGGCCGCCGACCTGCTGGCCGACGCCAAGGAGCTGGCCGAGCACAACATGCTGGTCGATCTGGGGCGCAACGATGTTGGGCGGGTCAGCAGCTTTGGCAGTGTGCAGGTCACCAGCTATCTGGCGCTTCTGCGTTTCTCGCACGTCATGCATATCGGCTCGACGGTCTGCGGGCAGTTGGCTGAGGGCCGTTCGGCGACCGATGTGATTGCCGCCATCCTGCCGGCTGGTACCTTGAGCGGGGCGCCGAAAGTGCGGGCCTGCCAGATTATCAACGAGCTGGAGGGCACCCGCCGCGGCGTCTATGGCGGCGCCATCGGCTATCTCTCCTTTACTGGCGACATGGACACCTGCATCGCCATCCGGCTGGCCTTCAAGAAAAACGGCCAGGTCTTCGTGCGCAGCGGTGCTGGCATCGTGGCAGATAGCATACCAGCAAACGAGCATCAGGAGTGCCTGAATAAGATGCAGGCTGTGCTGGCAGCTTTGGACGCTGCCAGCGGGGATGCAGCTGGCGGAGATACCACAGGCGTAGGAGAGCTTGCCGCCGCCGCTGCCATTGCTGCTGCTCCTGCCGTCGATGCTGCCGTTGCCATTGCCGTCGCCCGCCCCGACGTTGTTGGAGAGGAGGCCTCGCAATGATTCTTCTGGTAGATAACTACGACAGCTTCACCTACAACCTCTATCAGATGCTCGGCGGCCTGGATTCGGACATCACGGTCTATCGCAATGACGCCATTACGGCCGATGAGGTGGCAGCTATTGCCCCCAGTCATCTGGTGCTCTCGCCCGGGCCGGGTCGCCCGGAGGATGCCGGCGTCTGCCCGGAGCTTATCCGCCGCTTTGCCGGACAGATACCGCTGCTGGGGGTCTGCCTCGGGCATCAGGCTATCTGTCAGGTCTTTGGCGCCACCATCACCTACGCCAGCCAGCTGATGCACGGCAAGCCCTCGGAGATGGAGCTGGCGCCGGGCGCGCGGCTGTTTGCCGGATTGCCGGCGCGCATCCAGGGTGCCCGCTACCATTCGCTGGCTGCCGACCCGGCCACCATTCCGGAAGAGTTGCTGGTGACGGCACGTACCGCCGCTGGCGAGGTGATGGCCGTCGAACATCGCCAGCAGCCGGTGTTTGGCCTGCAGTTCCACCCCGAGTCAATTCTCACACCGCAGGGTGAGAAGATACTCCAGAACTTCCTGGCCCAGGGCAGCCAGAGCAGGCCGCCCGGCTCGCTCGGCACAACTGGGCCGCCCGTCTCGCCTGGCTCGCCCGGCACAACTGGGTCGCCTGGCTCGCTCGGCTCCACCAGTACGCCTGGCTCCACCAGTACGCCCGGCTTCGCCAACCCAACCAACCCAACCAACCCAGCCAACCAGAAGACCCCGACGATTGGAGACAGACAATGATTACCCAGGCACTACAGAAGGCCCTGCGCCGCGAGGACATCGGCTACGAGCTGGCCGAGCAGGTGATGGACGAGATCATGAGCGGCAACGCCTCGGACATCCAGATGGCCGCCTACCTCACGGCGATGGCCGTCAAAGGCGAGACCATCGACGAGATCACCGGATCGGCAGCCGGCATGCGCAAGCATTGCATCCGCCTGCTGCATGACATGGACGTGTTGGAGATTGTCGGCACCGGCGGCGACAGCTCCAACTCCTTCAACATCTCCACCACCTCGGCCATGGTCATCAGCGCCGCCGGCGTGCCGGTGGCCAAGCACGGTAATCGCGCGGCTACCTCGCGCTGTGGCGCTGCCGATGTGCTGGAGGCCCTGGGTGTGGACATCACAGTCCCACCGGAGAAGAGCCTGCAGTTGCTCCAGGAGATCAACCTCTGCTTCCTGTTCGCCCAGAACTACCATATCGCCATGAAGTACGTGGCACCGGTACGCCGGGAACTGGGCATCCGCACCATCTTCAATGTGCTGGGGCCGTTGGTCAATCCAGCTGGCGCCAGGCGCGAGTTGCTGGGCGTCTACGAGGAAGGCCTGGTGGAGCCGCTGGCACAGGTACTGGCCAAGCTGGGCGTCACCGACGCGCTGGTGGTCTATGGCCAGGATGGCCTGGATGAGCTGTCGATGAGCTCCGGTACCAGCGTCTGCGAGCTGCGCAACGGTCGCTTCAAGACCTACGACATCCGCCCGGAGGACTTCGGCTTTGAGCGCTGCGACAAGCAGGACCTGGTGGGCGGCACGCCGACGGAGAATGCCGAGATAACCCGAGCCATCCTGACCGGCCAGCGCGGCCCGAAGCGCAACGCCGTGGTGATGAACTCCGCCGCCGCGCTGTACCTCAGCCGCCCCGAGCTGAGCCTGACCTCCGCCGCCGAGCTGGCCGAGCAGATGCTGGACAGTGGTGCCGCCCTGCACCAGCTGGAGCGGTTCGTCCAGCTCTCCAATGAGGGGTGAGTGGCGATGTTTCTGGAGAAAATCATCGCCAGCACTCGGCGGCGGGTGGATGCTCAGAAGCGCGGCCTGCCGCTGGCGACGGTGCGCGAACGGGCGCTGAATCAGGGGCCGCTCATCGGTGCGCCATTTGCGGCTGCAATGTCGCGCCCAGAGCTGAGCTTTATCTGCGAAGTCAAAAAGGCCTCGCCCTCCAAAGGTCTGATTGCCGCCGACTTCGATGCGCTGGCGATAGCCGAATCCTACGCAGCTGCCGGTGCTGAGGCCATCTCGGTGCTCACCGAACCGGAGTTCTTTCAGGGTAGCCCCGATTATCTGGCCGCCAGTGCCAGCCGCGTGCCCCTGCCGGGGTTGCGCAAGGATTTCATCATCGACGAGTATCAGGTCTACGAAGCCCGCCTGCTGGGCGCCTCGGCAGTGCTGCTGATCTGCGCTGCCCTGAGCGACTCCGAGCTGGCCAGCCTGCTCAACCTGGCTTCTGGCCTCGGCCTGTCTGCACTGGTAGAAGTGCATGACGAGGCCGAACTGGAGCAGGCGGTGATGCTCGGCGCCCAGATCATCGGCATCAACAACCGCGACCTGAAGAGCTTTACGGTCGACCTGGACACCACGTTGCGCCTGGGCGCCATGTTGCCGCCAGGCACCCTGCTGGTGGCCGAAAGCGGCATCACAACACCTGCCGACATCGCACATATCGTTGCTGCCAAGCCAGCTGGCGTGCTGATAGGCGAGGCCTTGATGCGGGCGGCAGATAAGACTGCAGCTTTAGCGGGCTTGCGGGCGGCCGCCGAAGCCGCTGGTTGCGCGCGTGCTTTGGGGAGTGCGGCATGACGCGCATCAAGATTTGCGGGCTGTTTCGCCACGTCGATGTCAGCTATGTGAATATGACGCTGCCGGACTATGTGGGTTTTGTCTTCGCCAAAAGTCCGCGCCAGGTATCCGAGCAGCGGGCAACATCGATGCGCAAGGTACTCGATGAGCGGATAACCCCTGTTGGCGTCTTCGTCGACGCGCCGATTGAGATGATGGCCAGGCTCTACAACCAGGGCGTCATTCAAGTGGCTCAGTTACATGGCAAGGAGGTCGCCAAGCGATGCCGCCTTCTGCGCCAGGAAAGTGACGTGCCGATTATCGCTGCCGTGACATTGGCCAGGCCAGACAGCTCCCAGCTGGCGGACTCGCCGTCTGAGCTGTGCTATCCGCCAGAAGCGGATTATCTGCTGTTGGATAATGTTCGGCCCGGCAGCGGGCAGAGATTCGATTGGGAGCTGATTAAACAGGCCAATCTCGATCGTCCGTATTTTCTGGCCGGCGGCATCAAACGCTTCAACATCGACGCCGCATTGCGGCTCAAGCCCTTTGCCATCGATGTCAGCAGCGGTGCGGAGAAGGATGGTCACAAAGACCTGCGAAAGATCGAATACTTGGTACGAAAGGTAAGGGAAGGAGAAAAACCATGAGCCAGCCAGCCAGCAAACCTGGTCGTTTTGGCGAATACGGCGGGCAGTATATCCCGGAGACCCTGATGAGCGAGCTGATAGCCCTGGAGGCGGCCTATGAGCACTATCGTCAGGATGCAGACTTCCAGCAGGAGTTGGCCGGGTTGCTGGCCAGCTACGCCAACCGTCCGTCGCTGCTCTACTACGCTGAGCGGCTGACCGAGCAGTTGGGTGGGGCGCGCATCTATCTGAAGCGTGAAGACCTCAACCATACCGGCTCGCATAAGATCAACAACGTCCTTGGCCAGGCGTTGTTGGCCAAGCGGCGCGGCAAGACGCGTCTGATTGCCGAGACCGGCGCCGGCCAGCACGGTGTGGCCACAGCTACGGCGGCGGCGCTGTTCGGCATGGAGTGCGAGGTATTCATGGGCCGCGAGGACACCGAGCGTCAGGCGCTCAATGTCTATCGCATGGAGCTCTTAGGCGCTACAGTACGCACGGTGACCAGCGGCACCGAGACCCTCAAGGATGCCGTCAACGAGGCGATGCGGGAGTGGGTCTCCCGGGTCGATGACACCCACTACCTGATCGGCTCGGCCATGGGGCCGCATCCTTTTCCCACCATGGTGCGTGACTTCCAGGCCGTGATCAGCGCCGAGGCCCGCGCCCAGCTGTTGGAGCGCGAAGGGCAGCTGCCGGCGGCCGTGTTGGCCTGCGTGGGCGGTGGCAGCAATGCCATCGGCAGCTTCTACCACTTCATCCCGGATACCGAGGTGCGTCTGATTGGCTGCGAGGCGGCTGGCCGGGGCATTGAGACCGGGCAGCATGCCGCCAGTGTGGCTGCGGGGGAGACAGGCGTCTTCCACGGCATGAAATCGCTGTTCTGCCAGGACGACCAGGGCCAGATTGCGCCGGTCTACTCCATCAGCGCCGGGCTGGACTACCCAGGTATCGGGCCGGAGCACGCCTGGCTGGCCAGCAGCGGGCGGGCGGAGTATGTGCCGATAACCGATGACGAGGCGGTGGCCGCCTTTGAGTTGTTGGCGCGGGCGGAGGGCATCATCTGTGCCATCGAAAGCGCCCATGCCGTAGCCTATGCTATCAAGCTAGTACCAACATTGGACAGACAACAGAGCGTCGTCATCTGCCTCAGCGGCCGGGGCGACAAGGACGTGGCGGCAATTGCCCGCTACCAGGGGGTGAATATCAATGAGTAGGATAGATGTGGCCTTCTCCAGATGTCGAGCCGCGGGCAACACGGCCTTCATCGGCTTTGTGACCGGTGGCGACCCCAGCCTGGCTCACTCCAAACGCTACATCCAGGCGATGGCCGATGCCGGCGCTGATGTGCTGGAGATTGGCGTGCCCTTCTCCGACCCGATTGCCGAAGGCCCGGTCATCCAGGATGCCAACATCCGGGCGCTGGCGGCCAACACCACGCTGGATGGTATATTCGGGCTGGTAGGGGAGTTGCGACAGGAAGGTTACAGCCCGCTGCCGCTGGTGTTGCTGACTTACCTCAACCCGGTCTTCCACTATGGCTACGAGCGCTTTTTCAGCCGCTCAGCCGAGGCCGGCGTGGACGGCGTGATCATCCCCGACTTGCCCTTTGAGGAGCGCGACGAGCTGCTGCCAGCCGCCCGGGCTGCCGGTGTCGACGTCATCTCGATGATTGCGCCGACCTCCACTGAGCGCACTGAGCGCATCGCCCGCGAGGCCACCGGTTTCATCTACCTGGTATCTTCGCTGGGCGTCACCGGCGTGCGCAGCCAGATCAATACCGACCTGGATGCCATTATCCAGCGTATCCGGGCCGTCAGCGATGTGCCGGTGGCCGTGGGCTTCGGCCTGCATTCGCCTGAGCAGGCTCGCCAGATTGGCCCGCTGGCCGATGGCTTCATCGTCGGCAGCGCCATCGTCAAGATGATTGCCGCCGACCCGCAGGCTGCCGAGCAACAACTCCACAAATACGTGAAGGAGATGAAAGCCGCATTGGGCGCGTTGGATGCTGCAGGTGGCACGACTCGCGCGCCCAATATGTAAGCCTTGCTGTACTTTTCTGCTCTGTGGGTTACAATAAGCGTCGCGTATCCAGGTCAGCGCCACGTTGGCGCAAGTTGGCGAAGGGAAACTGGAAGCTGCGATGCCGGTTATAGCCATGGTTATCATCTGCTCACTGGTGGGCGGGGCGTTTTCGCTGGTCGGCGGGCTGATTTTATCCATCAGCCGCCGAGTGGAGGTCTTTGCGGGTTACGCCACGGCCTTTGCCGCCGGCGCGCTTCTGGCTGCAGCCTTCATGGACCTGCTCCCCGAAGCCATCGAGGAAACAGCGGCGGGCTCCACCCTGGCCTTTACGATGATCGGTCTGATTGCCTTTTTCCTTCTGGAGAGTTGCGTCAACTGGTTCCACAAGCACGACCATCCACCCGAAGAGCACGACGACAATGAGGTGCTGGTGCCGATGGTGGTACTCGGCGACACTTTGCATAACGCCATCGACGGCGCCGCCATCGCCGCCGGCTTTCTGGTCTCGCCGGTCAGCGGGGTTATCGTCACCCTGGCCATCGCCGCTCACGAGATTCCCCAGGAGATCGGCGACTTTGGCATCATGCTGCACAGCGGCGTCAGCCGCAATCGCACCATCCTGATCAACCTGGCCAGCGCCCTGGCGGCGACCGTCTCCGCCGTAATCTTCTACCTGCTCGGCGATGCGGTGGAGATAACCCTGGCACCGCTGTTGGGTATCGTTGCCGGCTTCTTCATCTACATCGCCGCCACCGACATCATCCCCACCATCCACAAGGAACGCGACCGCCTGGTCCAGCTGAAAAAGGCCTTCTGGCTGATAGCCGGCGTAGTGGTAGTCAGCCTGGCAGTAGCCGCCCTGCACACCTTCGCCAACACACTGGGCCTGGAGTTGTAAGAAAAGACACCGCCGAAAGCCAAACACCCTCGGCGGAGCCAAAACTTCATGTGCCAGGCAAGCTTGCTAGTGACCGCCCGCCAGAAAACGGGGCAACGGAGGACGGTTGATGAAGGTCAAGGCATTGTTCAGGTTAAGACCGTGTGCCTGGGACAGTTGATTACAGGACATGAGCTCAAAGCCATGTTGCATGGGCACTATGCGACCAGAAGAAATGACCAGTCCGATGCTGCTCACAGAAAGTCGTACTCGACAATGTCGCTCGCAGATTCGGCAGTCGCTGTCCTTGTGATAGGTTGACTCCTCGCCCATGCCCGCAATCCTCTCTATGTTTACTTCCTCCATGGCCGCGCCGCCATCGACATAGATGGCATGGCCGGTGATGTGATCGGCATACTCTCCCTTTCTTAATCTGGTTGCTCTATCCTCTGTTCATTGCTGGCACGGTAGCCGCTCTCAGTCCACGCCTTTGAAGACTGGCAGGTCGTAGGCTGTGGCTGTTTCGGCTTTGTAGATTTTGCAGAGCATCGCTCTGAAGGGATGGTCGCCGGCGTAGTCCAGGTCCTCGTAGTCATCCGAGACGCAGGCGTTGATGTTGGCGTCCCACATGCCAAACAGCCACGGCTCCTCCTCCGGCAGCTCCGGGAAGTACCAGTAGGCCTCGGCGTGTACGGTACCCGGCGCGATGCCCTCGATGACCCGGGCCTTCTGGCGGCAGCGGCCGTGTGTGGTCTCGATGTAGACCATCTCGCCATCGGCGATGCCGAAGGTGCGGGCGGTTTCGGGGTGTATCTCCACCACCGGTTGCTCGTGGCGCCAGCGCAGGGTCTTGAGCTCGCGGTAGCTGGTGTGCCAGTACGGCCGGATGCGCGAGCCGCTGATCAGTGCCAGCGGATACTTTTCGGCCAGCTCGGGCGTGCGGTATTTGCTCTGGGGCGGCTCAATGTATTGGGGCAGCGGGTCCAGCCCGGCGGCGGCCACCACGCTGGGCACCAGCTCGCACTTGCCGGAGGGCGTGCCGAACCCGTAGCCGTTGGTCTCATAGCGCTTGTAGGCCTCAGGCGGCGCTGTCCAGTAGACTTCGCTTTCGGCCATCTCCGCCAGGGTTTTGCCAGTCGGGCGCAGGAACAGGCTATACATATCCTCCAGAGTCTCCGGCCACTCGCCCTCCAGCTGGCAGCGCTTGGCCAGTTCCTTCCAGAGATAGTAGTCGTCCTTGCGCTCGTAGAGGGCTTCCATGGGTTGCTTAAAGGCTACAGCCACATTGGTCAAGCCCCAGAACAGCATCAGGTGTGGGCGCTCAATCCAGGATGCCGCTGGCAGCACGTAGTCGCAAAGCGCCATGCTCGGCGTCATGAAAAAGTCCATGCCCACCAACAGCTCGACCTGCTTCATGGCTTCATAGCAGTTCTTGACGCCACCCAATGTGACCAGTGGGTCGCCGGTCTGGATGAACATCGCCTTAATCGGGTAGGGGTCGCCGTAGCGGATGGCGTCGAAGATACCGCGTGAAGCCGGGAACAACATATAGAAGGAGCAGCCGTAGCCCTTGCCGCCCCAGGCCTTCTTGATGCTCTCGTTGTAACGCTTCAGCGACTTGACGGAGCAAATCGGGAACTTCTCGGCGGTCACGCAGTCGCGGGTGCGCTCAGTGTTGATGATGAACTCATCCCAGGCGATGCCCTTGAACCAGTCCACGTCCTCATGTGGGCCGGTCATCGGGTTTCCGCCCTCGCGGTCGACGTTGCCGGTGATAGCCCGCAGCACGGCCTGGGCATGCGTGGCTACCTGGCCGGCGCCGTCGCCCAAATGGCAGGTGGCCAGGCCCCAACACATGCAGGTCGGGCCGTCGGCGTAGTAGTGGGCCAGCTGGATAATCTTGTCCACCGGCACCTCGGTGATCTGGGCGACCTTCTCCACCGGGAACTCCTTGGCCCGCTCGACGATTTCGTCAAAGCCGGTGCACCAGTTATCCACGAACTCCTTGTCGTATAGCCCTTCGTCAATCAGTATCTTGATGACGCCCCAGGCCAGGGCCCCGTCGGTGGCCGGGCGCAGCTGAATCCAGAGGTCGGCGTGGCTGGCGGTCTCGGAGAGGCGCGGGTCGATGACTATCAGGCGGGCGCCGTAGTCCATGGCCGACTTGATGTAGTTCCACTTGGTCATCCAGCTGTGGATGGGATTGGCGCCCCAGCAGACTATCGTCTTGGTGGCGCCGGGTTTGGGGCCGCAGCCCAGGCTGTCCCAACCGTAGACAGCGCATTCCTGCAGGTTATTGGCCTGACCGCAGTTCTTGCCCTGATTAAAGGCGTTGGGCGAACCCCAGATGTTGAAGAAGCGCCAGCAGGCCCAGTCGGCCGGCCCGTGCACGGTGCCGCCGATCTTGGTTATCGCCTCAGGGCCAAACTCGTCGCGGATGGCCAGCAACTTCTCGGCTATCTCATCAAGGGCCTGTTCCCAGCTGATCTGCTCCCATTTGCCTTCGCCGCGCTCGCCAGTGCGCTTCAGGGGATAGTTGAGACGCTTGGGGTGGTAGTGGAATTCCGGCGCCCCCTCCAGGCGTTCGCAGCCATAGCCACCGCCCACAAAGCCGCCCGGGTTGCCGGTGACTTCCTTGAGCACGCCGTCTTTGATGCGCATTTTGACCTCACATTGCTGCCAACACATATAGCATGCTGTTACCTTGGTTTCTTCTGCCATGATGGTTTCCTTATCTCTCAGATTGCCAATACTGTTTGCTTCAGATTCGGAGATAAACCTCCACTCAGAGGTTCTGCGCCTCTACGAGCTCGATACGCTCTCCGTTGATGCCGCGGAAGAAGGCGTAGCGCACGTACTCCTTGCCAAACACCGGCACCACCATCGGTGGGTCCTCAAAGGTGACACGGCCGTCTTCCTTAAGCCGCGCCAGCACGGCGTCGATGTCGGCAACATACATCGTGAAGTGGTTCCAGGTCTGCTCGGCCTGAGCCTTGACCGCCGAAGAATCCACCAGCTGGAGCAACTCCACATTGAAGTTGTCCTTGCGCACCACGGCAATCTTCAGAAAGCCATTGTTGGCCTCTACTTCAAAGGAGAAGTCGTTGTGAAAGCCCAGGGCTTCCTCGTAGAATTTGACCGACTCATCCCTGTCC
The DNA here is from genome assembly GCA_031272005.1 of Coriobacteriales bacterium. GTDB lineage: Bacteria > Actinomycetota > Coriobacteriia > Coriobacteriales > UBA8131 > JAISUQ01. Next base: position 15,276 of record JAISUQ010000137.1, read on the forward strand.
GTCACGTAGATGCCGATGTGGTGCAAACCGAATATGTCCTTTTGTTGCATGGCCGTACTCCCTTCTCTCTCAGCCTGCTGGCCTGGCGCCAGCATTTGACGGTATGGCGACTTGATTTGCCGGAGGAACCACCGTAAAACCTGCCAGTTCAAGCCGCCTGGTGTTGCGCAGTATGGGCTGTTTGGAATGATGCTCGCCAATCTGTAATCAGCGCGGCAAATTGGTCTTGATATACATGCAGATTGATATTCGGCCTTGTCAGGATGGCAATCAGCCGCTGGCGTTTGCCACTTTGACAATCGGCATTGTCATTTTGAGAATATGCGGGTTGACGTCTGGCGCAATCGTTGGCAAGCGTGTATCATGACTGCCAGGCGGGGGGCTCTATCATAAAACTACTATCTGCACTGGGCCATGTAACTACCGAAATTGTTCGAATAGTTGGGATGGTGCCATGAAGTCGGAGATTACCGCCTCCTGGCAGCGCTCGCAGGATTTTGGAGTCTCGCGGGAGCGCCAGCGGGCAATTGTCGGAAGCCTGGACGGACTACCTCTTTATGATGATAATCGCTGGCTGCAGAAGAACGCCGGCGGCCATCTACGCGACCTCTACAACTCGGTGTCAGGTGAGAGTTTTCTGATTTGTCTCACCGATCCGGAAGGCTGGGTGCTCAGCTTGGTGGGCGACAGCGCCATTCGCCGCCGCGTCGAGCCGTTGCTGCTGGTGCCGGGTGCCAATTGGGCGGAATCGGTGATGGGCTGCAGCGGGATTGGCGTCAGTTTGGCAACCGCCAAACCAGTCCAGGTCGCGGGTGGTGAGCATTACTTACTAGCATGCGAACATTTAGCCTGCGCAGCCGCCCCGGTGACCGGCCCGGATGGCCGCATGGCCGGAGCAGTCAATATCACCGCCACCCGGCAGGACTACAACCCCTTTGCCTTGGGCATGGTGGTCGCAGCTGCTGATGCGATAGGCGAAAGCCTGCGCGCTCCCAGCCTTTGGGCTGGCGCGGACTTCTCCGAGCATTCAGGTCGGATGGCTGACGTCCTGAGCAAGCCGTATACAGGCAACCGGGCGGCGAGCAGTCTGCCTGCCGGCGACAACGGCGAAGCGCTGCGCCTGGCGGCTCGGAGCAGCGGTCAGGTAAAGCCCAAGACCAAGCCGGCCTTGATGGCCAGGCATTCCTTTGCCGACATCGTTGGCAACGGCCCGGTCATCCAAAGTGCAGTCAGCAGGGCGCGCAAAGCAGCGGGATTCTCCGGAAATATCCTCATCCTGGGTGGCAGTGGCAGTGGCAAGGGGCTGTTCGCCCAGGCCATCCACAACGCCAGCGCCCGGGTCAGTGGCAATTTCTGCGAGATAAGCGCCGCGACCATCTCTGATTCGATGGTTGCCAGCGAATTGTTTGGCTATGCCGGCGGGGCTTTTACCGGAGCCCGTACCACTGGCGCACACGGATTCATCGAGATTGCCAATGGCGGCACGCTGTTTTTGGATGAGATTGGCGAGATGCCGCTGAAGCAGCAGGCATTGCTGCTGCGGGTGATGGATGAGGGACGCATTACCCGTCTGGGCGGCCGGCGCAGCATAGCTGTGGACATCCGCATCATCGCGTCCAGTCAGCACGACCTGCCAGCCTTGATTGAACAGAAGCGATTTCGCAGCGATCTCTACCACCGCCTGGCCGGGCTGACCTTACGCCTGCCGGCTCTGGCCGATTGTCCGGAGGACATCCCGTGCCTGGCCAAATACTTCCTGAATGCCCTGGCGCCAGGGCGAGAGCTGGCTTTCAGCGATAAGGCCATGCAAATCCTCGAAACCCATACCTGGCCCGGAAATGTGCGTGAGTTGCGCAACGTCATCAATCAGGCCATCTTTGAGTGCGAAGGACAGGTCATTGAGCCGCAGCACATCATTTTTACCAGCTCGCCCGGGCAAGTCGGCGGCAGGCACAGGACGCTGAAGGAGATTGAGGATGAGGCCATCAGGCGCACGCTGGAAGCCTGCCATGGCGACATGACCGAAACCGCTCGGATTCTCGGAGTCAGCCTCTCAACGCTTTACCGTCGCCGCCGGGACTGACATCGCTGCTACGGCTGACGCTGCTGCAACACGGGCGACGCGAAAGGTAATGCGAGGGCAACCTGAGACGCGGGTCAGGCGAATCCGCTGCCGCCGCTGCCGCCGTGCGAAAATCCCGGTTGCGGTTTAGCCCTGAGAGTAGTAATATAAGCGTTCGCAAATTTGCGGGGTGGAGCAGTCTGGTAGCTCGCCGGGCTCATAACCCGGAGGTCGTCGGTTCAAATCCGTCCCCCGCGACCAACAACAAAACAGCCCTCTTGCGGGGCTGTTGTTTTTTATCAAGGGTTCGCGGGGACGTTATTATCGGCGGCAGTGTTGTTTGCCTGTGCTCCAATTCGAGCGGTTTCCAGCTGGCTTGAGTACTGTGGGCCAGGTAGTATGGGGTAAGATGGTGGCATGTTGTTGAAGCGGAACATAGTGGTGGCGATTGGGCTGTTGGTGCTGGGGGTGGCACTGGTGGTGGCTGGGGTCTGGCAGGGGGATGCCGGGGATACTCTGCGCAAGGCCACGCGGGTCTGCCTGGAATGCATCGGGATTGGCTGATGACGCCCGCGCAACCCGAGACAGACGCTTGCGAATTATCAGCTGGCGGCCTGGCAAGATTCAAGCGGCGGATTATCCAATTGCTGGCCGCGTTGCTCTTCAATCTCAATCTGCCTGGATTTGCCAGCGGCAGCATCTACAAGGGCGCGACCAAGGCCATCTGCGCTCCCGGGTTGAACTGCTACTCCTGCCCGGGTGCTGTAACCGCCTGCCCCATCGGCGCACTACAGAGCTCACTGGCGGCCGCAGACCATAAGCTGCCGTTGTATATCGTGGGCACCGTCCTGGCCTTCGGTGCGCTGTTTGGCCGCACCATCTGCGGCTGGCTCTGCCCATTCGGCCTGATTCAGGAGTTGTTGGATAAGATTCCGCTGCCCAAGCTGGCCAAAGGCGCCTGGAGTCGCACGCTCAGCCGTCTGAAGTACCTCATCCTGGCACTGACTGTGATTATCCTGCCGACAGTCCTGGCTTCGCCAACTTTCTGTGCCTGGCTCTGCCCGGCCGGTACCCTGGAGGCCGGCCTGCCAATCATCGCCGCCAATCCGGCCATCCGCGCCAGCCTCGGCGGGCAGTTTGTCTTCAAGGCCAGCCTGCTGGCGTTGTTCGTGCTGGCCTCGGCGGTCATCTATCGGCCATTTTGCCGCTTCCTGTGTCCGTTGGGTGCGCTGTACTCCTTCTTCAACCGCTTTGCCCTGCTGCGCTATCGGGTGGACCCAGCGCGCTGCACCCATTGCGGAGTCTGCAGCGAAACCTGTAAGATGGACGTAAAGCAGGTCAGCGACGCCGAATGCATCCAGTGCGGCAGCTGTGTGGGCAAGTGCCAACAATGTGCCATCGGCCATACATTGGCGGGCTTGCGCCAGACCGGCAAAACAGGCCAGCCAGCAACCAGGGAGGATTCTTGAGCATGTGCAATAAACATCAGAGCTTGGGGCGGAGAATAGCAGCGACGTTGCTGGCGGCGGCACTGTTGCTGGCACTCGGTGGCTGCAATTTGATTCCCACAGCGAACAACAGCGATGTGGACCAGAGCCAGGCTTCGGGGCTTGGCAGCAGCTCCAGCAGCGCAAATGACAGCGGTAGCGCAGCCGGAGAAGCCCAGTTGCCCGAGCCCGGTGCCGAAGTCCAGGCCGGCGACCTGGCTCCGGATTTCGACTTCAAGGACATCGATGGGCGCTCTGGTTCTTTGTACGACTATCGTGGTCAGGTGGTGCTGATCAATCTCTGGGCTTCCTGGTGCCCACCCTGTGTCGGCGAGATGCCGGAAATCGATGATCTGCGTGGCG
>JAISUQ010000011.1 GCA_031272005.1 Coriobacteriales bacterium
CTGCACCCGGAGTACGGCACCAAGCCGCGCGTCTACTACAAGGGCCTGCCCAAAAAGTTTGTCGCCGGCACGGTCTATGACCCTGAGGCCGAAGAGGTCTACATCGGCGCTACCGCCACGCTCAGCGGCGACGCTGGCACCTTCAGTGCCCAGACCGACGACTGGGGCGACTTCTGGCTGCGCGATTTGCCGGATGGCGACTTCACGCTGACCATCGAGGCCGCCGGAAAGTCCAAGACCCTGCAGGTCTCCACCAAGGAAAAGGACATCGGCCTGGGCGACATCGCCTTGGCCTGAGTCCAGGCTTGCATCTCTAACGCCCGCAGGGATTCGCAGTCCAGTGGACTGCGAATGGGCGAAGCTGCGAATGCAGCGCTTGAGCCCCTGGGCAAGGGGCTACCAGCCCGCCCCTGCAACCAGTGAAAAAGTAATGCGCTACAGAGTAAGGGAGTTTATCAAATGTGCTTCAGACCAGCTGAGTTATCCATGAACACCTGCCCGGAGTGCGGCAAGAAGAACAAGCCCATCGCCAAGGTCTGCGAGGCCTGCGGTGCGGCGTTGGGAGTCCAGCAGAATGTGACCTGCCCCATCTGCGGCATGCAGAATCCGGCCACAGCCACTACCTGCGCCCAATGCGGCGCCACTGCCGAGGAAATCATGGCCAAGATGGGCGGCGCTCCTTCAGCACCCGGCGCCCCAGCAGCACCGCCGGCTCCTGGCGCCCCCAGGCCGCCAGCGGCCCCCGGCGCTCCCCAGCCGCCGGCGCCTCCTGGCGCCCCCAAGCCGCCTGCGGCTCCCAGTGTCTGAGATAACCACAGCGTAGTATTCCATAACCGAAGAGAAGGGAGTGCGTTATGACAGAGACTATTCTCAACAAGTACGCCATCAATCAGGTTTCCTACTACGTCGAAGATATGGAGAAGTTCGCCCGTGCCCATTCGGCGCTGTTCGGCTCCGGCCCGTTCTTCTACATGGACCCGATGACTCAGACCACCAACTATCGCGGCCAGGAGATTGAGCTGACCATGGCCACGGCCTTTGGCCAGTTCGGCGACATCCAGATCGAGCTGGTCCAGGTCCTCAGTGAACCCAACCCCTACGAGGAGCTGGGACGTTACGGTTTCCATCACTTCTCCAACTGGGTGGATGACTTCGATGCCGCACTCAAGCTGTTTGCCGATGCCGGCTACGAGCCGCTGTTCACCCTGGTCGCTGGCAGTGGAATGCGTGTGGCCTATATCGACTGCACCAAGGACCTCGGCCACTATGTGGAGATCCATGCCCCGATCAAGCAGGTTTGGGATATGTATGCCGCTGCCGCCAAGGATTGGGACGGCACTGACGTCTGGCGCCGTTTCGACACGTTGTTCAAGCGTTAAGGGGATAACCAGAAAACCATAACAACAAGTTTGGAGGGAACCATGAGCGAAGCTGAAACCAAGAATGCCTTTCTGGCTGCACCGCAAGCCAAGAAGATGCTCACCTTAGTTGGCCTGTACGTGGGCCTGATTGCCCAACTCTGCACCTCTGTGACCTTCTCCAGCTGGCTGCGCACCGCCCAGACGGAGTTCTCCGACGGCTATCTGTACATCTTTGCCATTTCTGTTGGTGGTATTCTTGGCCTGATTGCCATGCCGCTGTTCGGCTACTTCGGCGCCAAGGACCCAGCCCTGAAAAAGCCGCTGATTTGCGTCTCGCTGCTGCTGGGGTTGATAGTTCTGCTGGGACGGGCGGTGGCGCCGTCGATGATTGTCATCGCTATGGTCAGCGCGTTCTGGGGTTTTGTCAGCGCCGGCATCTATGTATTGGGCTTCTCGATGATTCGGGATATGTTCGAGCAGTCCAAGGTCGGTCTGTACCTCGGCCTGGTCGGCACGATGAGTTCCATCGGCATGCTGGTCGGCCCGATTGCCGGCGGCATGATCATGCAAAGCCCCATCGGCTGGCGGGGCCTGAACTTCATCCTGGCCATTTTGATGGCCGTGGCTTTAGTGATGGTCTTTCTGGGCGTCAGCGTCAAGAAGGCTGAGGTGGCCAACATGGCCTCGCCCAGCCATACCTTCGATGTCACCGGCACCATCGCTTTGATGGTCTTCCTCGGCGCTTTGATCATCATGCTCTCCATGACCTCGGTTTTCCCGTTGGGGTCATTGGTCAGTAATGTCCTGGCCATACTGGCCTTAATCGGCCTGGTGGGTCTGATATTCGACATCAACAAGAAGGATGAGAAGGCCATCGTGCCCAAGAAAGTCCTCAAGGACTGGAACTGCATCATGCTGGCCATCTCCATCGCCCTGTGCATGATCACCTCGATGTCGCTGAGCTACTTCCTGCCGCAGTATCTGCCTTCGCTTCGGGCTGACGCCATCATCCAGGCCATCGACCCGGAGACCAAGGGCCTCTCGATGTTGCTGCCTACCGCCTGCTGCGCCTTAAGCAGTATGTTCCTCGGCCCGGTATTGGGTAAGCGCATCGCCAAGGCCGGCAATGCCCGCGGCGTGACCACGGTGGCCACCATCGTCCAGATCGTCATCTTCGTCATCTTCACCGCCCTGTTCTTCGGCGTCCTGGGCAAGGACGAAAGCGGCGTGGCCAAGGTACCCTATGTCGCCATCCTGGTGCTGATGTTCTGCGCCGGCCTCTATAACTCGCGCAACCAGGTGCTGGGAGCGGCAGCACCGCAGATCCAGATCCGGCCGGAGATCCGCGTCCAGGCCAACTCCATCGTCCAGGTGGGGCAGAACCTCGGCGGCGGCCTGGCGATGCCGATATTCGGTCTGGTGCAGGCGGTCTTTGCCGCACCGCTGATTGCCAGTGGCATGGACAAGAGCGTGGCAACGGTCGCCGCTATACCCAGTGCCATGCCCTGGATCATGGTCATCGTCACGGTGCTCTCGGTGGTGCTGCTGATTACCGGACTGCTGCTGCGCCCGCTGAAGAAGGATGACGATAAATGATAGCAAGCTAATATCAGTCCCGGAGGAGCCTGACCCGGGGCTCCTCCCAGACGCTTCCAATGTCGGTATGGACATGAATAAGCACTGACAATTCGAGAGAAGGAAGAAGGAGGACAGCATGACTGACAATGCCAGCCAATTGACGCCAGACAAGACCGTCTACCGGCCGATAGCCTGTGGCGGCACCGGCGGCGACCCGGTGGCCATCGACTCCAAGGATGGCAAGCTGATTCGCTTCCGGCCGACTCGCTGGGACACCAACTACAGCCCAGAAGAGCTCAAGGACAGTTGGTGGGAGGTCGAGGTGGACGGCAAGAAGTTCTCGCCGGACATCAAGGGCACACCGAGCTATTTCGCTTTGGCCTACAAGACCCGCGTCTATTCGCCCAACCGCGTCAAGTACCCCTTGAAGCGCGTGGACTGGGAGCCGGGCGGCGACCCGGCCAAGATCAATGCTGCCAACCGCGGCCGTTCCAAGTTCGTGCGCATCTCCTGGGATGAGGCCCTGGACATCATCGAGGCCGAGCTGCGCCGGGTCATCGACACCTACGGGCCGTTCTCCGTGCTGACCATCGGCGAGGATGGCCATCGCGAGTCCAAGGACCTCCAGGCTGGCGGCGGCATGCACTCCACGCTGATGAACCAGCTGGGCGGCTACACCCGCGAGGCCCGCACACCAGACTCCGTGGAGGGCTGGTACTGGGGCGCCAAGCACTTCTGGGGTTCGGGCTCCAACCGCGGCCTGGGCATGATCGCCCCGCCGGAGACCAACTACTGCTCCTGGAACGTCTGCTATGACATCACGCTCTACTCCGATTTCATCGCCTTCCAGGCCGGCGACCTGGAGCTGACACAGAACTACGCCAGCCAGTTCTGGAGCCGCCTGCTGAAGTATTGGGAGGAGTTGGGCAAGGAATTTGTGATCATCGACCCCTTCTGCAACTACACCGCCGTCTGTCATGAGACGATGAAGTGGATTCCGGTGCTGCCGAATACCGACGCTGCCCTGGATTTTGCCATCATGTATGTCTGGATTACCGAAGGGCTCTACGACAAGGAATACATCGACACCCACTCCATCCACTTCGACAAGGTGGCCGCCTACATCCTCGGTGAGGATGAGGAAGGCATCGCCAAGACGCCGCAGTGGGCCGCACCGCTGTGCGGCGTGCCGGCCTGGACCATCAAGGCCCTGGCCCGCAAGTGGGCCAAGCATGCCACCGCCCTGGTGCACTTCTCCTCCGGCTCCATCAAGGGCCCGTACTCCCATGAGCCGGGCCGTACCCATGCCTACAAGATAGCCATGCAGGGCCTGGGTAAGCCGGGCGTGCAGCAGTTCTTCATGAACGCCTCAGACATGATCAAGCAGGAGCTGTCCAAGACCACCACCGCGCCGATGATGATGACTTCCAAGAGCCGGATGTTCTATCCCACCGTCCAGTCCATCCCGCGCAGCGCGGTGGCCCATGGCCTGCAGACCGGTGAGATGAAGTGGTGGGGCAGCCCGTGCATTGTCTACGTACCCACCGACGAGCAGTTCAAGGAGTTCAACTATCCGGCGCCGGCCGATCAGGGCGGAGCCCAGTGCCACCTGCTCTGGAGTGAGAAGCCCTGCAACATGAACTGTTGGAACGGCGGCTTCAACTTCCAGGAGGCCATCCGTACCGATGAGGTGGAGTGCTTCATCACCAACCACCAGTGGCTGGAGAACGACTCCCTGTTCGCCGATCTGGTGTTGCCGGTGACCACCTGTGTGGAGGAGAACGACGCCGTGGGCGCCTCGCAGATCGTGCCGCTGAAGATGGCCGGCTATCAGGTGCCCGCCTGCGATAAGGTGGGCGAGTCCTTCTCCGACTATCAGATTGCCATCAAGGTCGCGGAGCGCTTCGGCGTGGCTGAGAACATCAACCTGGGCATGTCCGATGCCGAGTGGCTGCAGTATGGCTTTGAGCAGTCGCGGCTGCCGGAAGAGATTGATTTTGAGACCTTCAAGAGCCGGCAGTACTACATCCCCAAGGCTGATCCCAACTGGAGGGATCTGCCCGCTGGCATGCGTGGCTTCTATGAGGATCCCGAGGGTCATCCGCTGGATACGCCGAGCGGCAAGCTGGAGTTCTGGAGCGAGGCTCTGGCCGAGAACTTCCCGGATGACAAGGAACGCCCACCGATGGCCAAGTGGATCATCGGCGGCCCGGCCTCCGAGGGCTGGACACACGATGAATCGCTGCTGGGCGAGAAGGCCAAAACCTATCCCTTCCTGCTGGTCGCCAACCCGGCGCGCTTCCGCGTGCACGTCCAGGGCGACGACATCCCCTGGTTCCGTGAGATCGAGACCACCAAGGTCAAGGGCTGGGATGGCTACCTCTATGAGCCGCTGTGGATCTCTCCGGCTGATGCTGCCGCCAAGGGCATCAAGAACGGTGACATCGTCAAGGTCTTCAACGACCAGGGCATCGTGCTCACCGGCGCAATGATCTCCGAGCGCGTGGTGCCCGGCGCCTTGATGATCCATAAGGGCTCGGGTGTCGACCCCATCGCCCCGGGCATCGACCGTGGTGGCGCCGCCAACCTGATCAGCCCGCCGCGGCCGATCTCCAAGCATTGCTGGGGCTTTGCCGTCAGCGGTTACCTGGTCGACTGCGCCAAGCTGGAGCAGGCTGAATATGATGAGTGGAAGGCCAAGTATCCCGAGGCCTTCGCCCGTGACTACGACCCCGCGACCGGCGCCAGCTATACGGCGTGGGTGGAAGGTGGTGAGTGAGATGGCCAAGGTATTCCTGATCGACATGAAGGGCTGCGTAGGCTGCCACGGTTGCCAGATAGGCTGCAAAGACGAGCACTGCGGCAACGACTGGAGCCCCTATGCCCTGCCCCAGCCGCTGACCGGCCAGTTCTGGTGCAAGATCAACCAGACCGAGCGCGGCGCCCGCCCGCACGTCAAGGTCAGCTA
>JAISUQ010000014.1 GCA_031272005.1 Coriobacteriales bacterium
CCGTCCAGCGTTGCAATCGTTGCAACAGGGGAGTCAACCAGATGCCGGCAGCCATCACGCACCTCTTTTTGGGCCATGATGTCCAGGCGCGCGTGCCCGGAGAGGGCCCGGCGCCAGGCAGCTGCCAGCAACTGTTCCTGCTCGGCAATCAGGGCCCCGACCCCTTTTTCTATGCCCTGCGGACCACCAGCCTGGTGAAGCTCAAGCAGTTTGGCCATAACATGCACATGGAGCGGGTCACCGCCACCATCGACAGTATGCGCCGCTACCTGGCCAGCCTGCCGGATGAGCAACGTCTGCCAACAGACGCCTATATCCGCGGCTTTCTCTGCCATTTTGCCCTGGACAGCATTGCTCACCCCCTGGTCATCGCCCAGGAGCTGGACATCTGCAATGCCGGCGTGGACGGGCTGGGCCCCGAGGACCGCTCCGTGGTCCATGGCCAAATCGAGGCCGAGCTGGATGCGATGATGGTCAACTACCAGGCCAGCGTTGGCCTGCAGGCCCCTTCGGCATCCCCGGCCTTTGGCCTGGCAGCCCGCAGGGCGGATCTGGCGCTGATTGACCAGATGTATGCCCAGGTGGCGGCGGAGGTCTTTGACCTGCGGTTACCGGTCGGGGCCTTCGGCCGCTGCGTCAGGGATATGCGTGCTACGCTCAATCTGCTCTATGGCCGGGGCAGCCGCCGGCGCGGCGTTATCGTTGGGCTGGAACGCCTGTTTCGGCGTCACAGTCTGGTGCAGGCCATGTCCAGGCATGATGAGGTTGGGAAGACCTGCGATTTCGACAATCACGAAGGCAATGTCTGGGTCAATCCCTTCAACGGCGAAATCAGCATGGACAGCTTCCTGGAGCTGTACTATAAAGCTCGCGATCGAGCAATTACGATACTTGACGATCACGAGGCCCTGGCGCCCACCGAGCAGCTGACTCGCGGCCTGAATTTCGAAGGCCGCAAAATATAGTATCATTGTGGCTTTGCAAAACTACCTGCGCTGCGGCGCAGGCCCGAAGAGAGAATTGCCGACAAGCATGTCTTTGATTGTCACCAAATTCGGCGGCACCTCGCTGGCCACTCCCGAGCGGGTGCTCGGCGTGGCTCAGCGGCTGGTGGATTACCATCAAGCGGGCCATCAGGTGGTGGCCGTGGTCTCGGCCATGGGCAAATCCACCGACGATCTGCTGCGCCTGGCCAACTCCGTCAATCCCAATCCCCCAGCCCGCGAGCTGGACCAGCTGATGGCCACCGGCGAGATGGTCTCGATGTCCATCGTGGCGATGGCAGTGGAGGCCCTGGGGGTGCAGGCTGTGAGCATGACCGGACGTCAGGCTGGTATCGTCACCACCGAGGTCTTCAACAAGGCCAAGATCGCCGAGATCCAGGCCGACCGCATCCTCAGCGAGCTGGCCAGCGGGCATATCGTCATCGTGGCCGGTTTTCAGGGTATCACCCGCACGGGCGACATCACCACTTTGGGCCGCGGTGGCTCGGATACCACGGCTGTGGCCCTGGCGGCCGGCGTTGGCGCCGACGTCTGCGAGATCTACACCGACGTCGACGGCGTCTACACCTGCGACCCGCGCATGGTGCCCGCCGCCCGCAAGCTGGATGCCATCAGCTACGAGGAGATGCTGGAGCTGGCTGCGGCCGGCGCCGGCGTCCTGCAGATGCGCTCGGTGGAATTCGCCCGCAATTACGGCGTGGTCATCCATTGCCGCTCAGCGTTCAACGATAATCCAGGCACACTGGTAAAGGAGGCCTCTGCCATGGAGCAGGCAATCGTATCCGGCATCGCTTTTGACAAGTCCGAATCCAAGGTGACCATCCGCGACGTCCCGGACCGAGTGGGTATTGCCGCCGAGGTCTTCGGGGCCATCGCCGCTGCCAACATCAATATCGACATGATCGTCCAGAACATCTCGGAAGGCGGCAGCACCGACATCTCCTTTACCGTGCCAGCCGGTGAGTTGGCCCGATTGCGCCCGGTGCTGGACAGTGCCATCGCCAATCTGGGCATCCGCGAGTACCTGGTGGATGAGTCCATCGCCAAGATCTCGGTGGTCGGCGCCGGTATGCGCTCCAATCCCGGGGTTGCCGCCAGGATGTTCAAGACCCTGGCCGATAATAACGTGAACATCGGCATGATCTCCACCTCGGCCATCCGCATCAGCGTGGTCATCGACGGCGCCCAGATCGAGACCGCACTTGCAGCCTTGCACACAGCTTTCGGCCTGGACAGTGACAATCTGTTCGAAGAAACCCAGCTGTCCGGAGAAGAGCTGGCCGCCAAAGCCGCCAAGGGTCGCTGACGCGAGGCCGCTGAAGCAGGGCCGCTGAAGCAGGGCCGCTGAAACGGGGTGCCATCGCATCTCCAAAGAATAGTAGAATATCCTCTTGCAACTGATAAAGGAGGCGACGGCGATGAGCCAATCGAGTGTTGGAAAAAAGATTACCGAGCTGCGCGAAGCCATGCAGCTCAGTGTGGAGCAGGTGGCCGAGCGCAGCGGCGCCAGCGCGGAGGTCATCCGGGGTATTGAGGCCGGCGAGCTGGTGCCCTCGCTCACACCGCTGATCAAGATCACCCGGGCTTTGGGCGTGCGCCTGGGCACATTGATGGATGACGACGAGAACCTCGGCCCGGCTCTGGTACGGGCCGCCGACTACAAGGAGTCCACCCGCCTGAAGGCTTTGGAGACCCACTCCGACGCCGGCGGGCTTGTCTTCAACGCCCTGGCCGAGGGCAAGGCCTCGCGGCACATGGAACCGTTCTTCATCACCCTGGAGCCCAGCCAGGCCAGCGAACACGAGCTCTCC
>JAISUQ010000032.1 GCA_031272005.1 Coriobacteriales bacterium
CAGGTCGGCAGAATCCACCACACCGCGCACAAAGGCGAAGCAATCCGGGATCAATTCCTCGCACTTCTCCATAATCAGCACGTTGGAGGTGTACAGCGCCAGGCCGCCCTTGTAGTCGCGGCTGTAGAAATCATAGGGCGCCCGCCCCGGCACGAACAGCAGAGCGTCGTAGGACAAGGTACCCTCGGCGTGGATGGCCAGCCGACGCACCGGCGCCTCGAAGTCGTGGAACTGCGACTTGTAGAACTCGTCGTAATCGGCGTCGCTGACCTCAGACTTGCCCTTCTTCCAAATCGGCGTGATGGAGTTCAGCGTCTCCAGCTCACAGACGTCCTCGTATTCCAACGGGGCGTCCTCGGCGGCGTCTTCGGCTTTGGGCAGCGGACGATGTTTGGTGACCTCCATCTGGATGGGGAATCGCACATAGTTGCTGTAGCGCGTGACCAGGTTACGCAGCGTGTATTCGCGCAGATAGGTGGAGTAGTCCTCGTCTTCAGCGTCGTCCTTGAGGTGGAGGATGACATCGGTGCCGGCACTTTCGCGCTCGGCGGCTTTGATGGTGTAGCCGCTCTTGCCGTCGCTTTCCCAGGCAAAGGCCTCGCTGCTGCCAGCGGCGCGGGAGACGACCCGCACCTTCTTGGCCACCATGAAGGCAGCATAGAAGCCCACACCGAACTGGCCGATGATGTCGATGTCGGCCTTGCCTGTGTCGGCCTGGCCTGAGCCAGTCTTGCCTGCGCCAGCCTGGCCTGCGTCGTCCTGGCCGGCACCGTCCTCGCTGCCCGCCACGGCGTTGCGCATGAACTCCAAAGAGCCGGAATGGGCGATGGTGCCCAAATTGAGCTCTAACTCCTCAGCGCTCATACCCACACCATTATCCGAGACCGTCAACGTGCGGGCCTTTTCATCTGCGCTGAGGCGGATGGCCAGGCTGTCCCGTTTGACCTTCAGGTCGGTGTTGGTCAGGCTCAAAAAACAGAGCTTGTCGATGGCATCCGAGGCATTGGAAATCAATTCGCGCAAAAAGATCTCGCGATTGGTGTAGATGGAGTTGATCACCAGGTCCAACAGGCGCTGACTCTCGGTCTTGAACTTCTTCATGGCTAGGCCTCCTTCTCGCCGCGCAGACACCCTGATGGTGTCATCAAGTCGCAATAAACAACGCGATGTATGGTAGCAAAGTACAAATTGCCGGAGAAGTGCCCGCTGCTGCGGTGCAACCAAATCGTTACCGCGCTGGGCGGGCGGCTTTACCGTATTTGCTGGGCTCCCAGTCGATCAGCGTCTTGGCAGGCGCGACGTATTGGCCAGCCGCAGCGGCCTTTTCAAAATACTCAATCAGCAGGTTCTGTGAATATTCCATCGTCACGTATTTGAACCAGTGCAGGTTGGCCTGGTACAGCGGGCGGCCATCGGCGTCGCAGGCGAAAACGATCTTGACGATGTCGCCGTCGCGCAAGCGGGTGCCCAGGCTATGGTGGGTGTCGGCAGCCAGCCGCTCTTCCCGGGTCTGGGCTTCGGTGATATCTATGAAGTTGTTGTCATGGCGGCGAATCAGGCCATAGCGCGCCGAAATCCCGATGTCAGGGTGCAAAATGCAAGCCAGGTCGAGTACTGTGGCGCCATCGTCAAGGCGGATTGGCTGCATGTCTTTGGTGTAGACGTTGATCTTCCGTATCGGAAAGTATGTGCTGGGCGTATCCTGCGGTACCGACAGGTCGGCTTCGGCAGCTGTGCCCAGACCGATGTCGTAGGCTGCCTGCTGATCGGCAGTCAGCAACCGTATCAGATAGCGGTTGTCGAGAGCATCAGTCAGAACCACCGTTGGATATGGCTCGCTGCCGGACAGCTCCAACTGCATGGCCACCTGCTGCGGGCGCAGATGCTGCCAATACAGTTCGAGGAAGCGCTGCAAGGGCTGGTCGTCACGGTAGTCGTTCAAAGCCAGATTGATGGCGTAGAGATAGATGTCTTCCTTGGCGAATGCTGCCGGGTCATAAGACTGGCCGCTGCGCTCCAACAGCTGTTTGAGCTGATAGGTCTTCAGCGGCTGATCGCGCTTGTGCTGGAATGGCGGTTGGGCATCCAGAGGCGCTATTTCTCGATAGCTTAGACACATTATAGCATGCAATTCGCGCATGAAGGCGGCGATAGCCCGGCCATTGCTCTCCCGAATCTGCTGGTAACGCTGCTGCAAAGCCAGATGGAGATCGGCCTCCAGGACAGCAAAGCACAGTTCCGCGAGCTCCTCCTCGAAGTAATGGGCGCCGATATGCGCGGCCAGCGGCACCAGGAAGCGCTGGGTATCCTGAGCCTTTTTGACCTGCTTGTTGCGGGCCATGGCGCCTAAGGTCTGCATATTGTGCAGGCGGTCCGCCAGACGGATCAGGACGGCCCGGATGCGCACGCCGGCTGGCGAGTTGAGGGTCTTGGCGTTGGTCAGGCCGTCCAGGTAGTCCTTGATCTCCCGCTTGCGCTCATCATTGAGGTCTTCAGGCAGCGGGCGCTTGACTTCCGTCAAGGCATCGACGATCTGGGCGGTGATGGGGTCGAAATCGGACTCCAGACGCTCCAAGGTGTAGACTGTATCCTCCACGACATCGTGCAGCAGGGCGGCCATGGCCAACTCGCGATCCCAGAGGAACTGACTCAGTATCTCGGCTACTGTCAGCGGATGGGAGATGTACGGCTCCCCGCTGGCTCGCGTCTGGCCTTCGTGGAGCCGGGCGGCCATCCGGTAGGCTCTGAGGATGTCACCCGGGTCGACCAGACAGTTGCCGTTATGGATGCGATGGGCGAGTTTCTCCGCCCGCTCGTTCAGTGTAGCCATCGAGCAGTCGCTGGCCTCGCTCATCAGGCACCTCCCGCCAGCCACAGACCCTGGGAGTGGGCCAACCTGGCCACCTGTTGGTAGAACTCGCTGGCCTGGGAATCAGCCAGGCGGATGTAGCGGCAGGTGTTGTTGCGGGTGATCTGGGCGAAAGAATCCTCTAAAAAATGCATTATCAAACTATCGCGATAGCTTTCTGGCAGGGCATCCAGGTAGGGCACATCGCCGGCTGGCGTGGTGTAGAGCTGTTTGATGAAGCGGGTGAAATCGTCCTTCAAAGGGTTCAAGTCGACTTGCGCATGGCCGATTTCCAGATAGGCAGCGAGTTTGGAGGTATCGAAAAGCAGGGACGGGTCGTCGAGCTCACAGCCGGGCTGGGGCTGGTCCAAAAAGATCGAGGACACCAGCACCTTCTGACTGACCGGCGAACAGGATTCGTCTTTGGTCAGGGTACTCAGGGTGCCGATGCAGGTGCGCAGCACATCCCGATTGGCGTCCCTGGTGACATTCTTCATCGAAATCAGCAGATCGCGCTGGGAGGTCTTCAGCTGGATGCAGATATGCGGCTTGTTGATGCGCAGATGACCGGTGTAGAAATCCGTGAAGCGACCTTGGTAAGGCGCGCAGACATTCTCAAGTATCTCCGGTATTCCCAGCTCAGAGTTCTCGTCCAGGGCGGCTTTGATCTCGGGCAGGTCGCGGCTGGCGATGCCGGACAGAGCTACCGCCGGATAGTAGCGCTGCCCCACCGCCGAGACCATCTCCTTGATGGAGACCAGGCCATAATGGATGCTTTGGGAGTTGTTCAGCCGGTCATCGCCCTGCGGTTGGCTGGCATCGAAGTAGTAAAGGATAAAAGTGCCACAATAGCAGGGGTCGATTGGCTTATCATCCTGAGCAGGCTGCTTCTTGGCTGGCTGGCCATCCTGAGACTCTTCGCCCAAGGGCATCAACACCAGGTTGGCAAAGGTCACGCCGAACAACTCGGCAATCAGTATCAGCTTCTCGGTCGGCGGCAGCACGGTGCCGTTCTTGTAGCCGCTGAGTGAGGCGTTGGAGATGCCGATGCGCTGACAGAATTCCGCCCGGCCGATCTTCTTGGCCGCCAACAGCTTCTCCAGATTGGCGGAGAAGGTCTTGCGCAGGGTCTTGCTCACCGCATCGGCTCGCTGATAAGAGTCGTAGTTGCCTGTGCCATCCTGTTTCCCGGTCATGGCATCCTCCTTGCCGCACCAGCCCACTATCCCACTGAACAATCAGTCTACTTGCAGAATTGAACAATTACAACAACATTTTGTACTATTGACGTAATTTAATGTTGTTGAACTCACTGTTCAAGGCTGTTGAATGGCTGAAAATTCAATCAAGCTGAAATTTTATGGTTAGCAAATAACATAATAATGAACACGCTAATTTCAAGGTTGCCAGGATTGCTTCTACAACGTGGAAGGGGATGCGCTCCTCTGTCAATATCCAATTAGCGATAGCTTGCTATTGTTTGTATTGAAGTCCCTGCAGTAAGGTGCTATAGTAGTGCATGGCAACGCCCGCCATGGATTAAATGGGCGGCGGGTACGCCAGCTATTTGAGAGACGGCCGTTGGCGCGGCCGTCTTCTTTTATCGCGGAAGTGTTTACCGAGATATTTGGCTGGACGCATCGTCCGCCAGGCTGAAGACACCGACTCTGCCAACTTGACCAGCGCCGACACGATGGTCACCACTGCAGCAATTGCAAAGAGTATCTCCATGGGCTTGTTCACCTCCCTTCGCTTGAAGACGTAGGTTGGCGTACCCGCCCGGCGTACGTTGCCATACTGGCATAGTGTAACATGCCGTTGGCGTACTAGCAAGTTGTTTATATTTGCTAGTTATATTTGTTATATTGTTTTCAATATGCTGATAGGCTTGTACGTGGGTTCATTGGCAAGCTGGAGATCTTTGGAGCACAGTGAGCTACCACAGCACAGCAGGAGTTCTGTTCCGCTATGGTAGGTGGCTGGCTGTGGACATTGTTGCCTGCATCGGGGAAGGGTTGGTTAGCTGTGTCCATGCCGGGTGCGACCTGGAGAGCGCGATGAATCGCTGCCCTCAGGCCAGCAGGTTGATGAGGGTGACGAGTTCGTGTTCGAAGTCGACGCCGAATTTGGGGTCGGTGGCGGCGGCGTGGGTGCGGCGGATGGCGGCGACGGTGAACTCGCAGGCGATGCGGATGGCTTCGGCCACCGGCTTGCCATTGAGCAGGCCGGCCAGCAGCGCCGAGGAGTAGATGTCGCCGGTGCCGTGGTAGTAGCCGGGCACCCGCTCGGTGAAGTAGTAGTCGAAGCTGTCCAGCCGGCTGTCGTAGGCGGCGGCACCCAGCTTACCTTCTGCGAAGCTGACGCCGGTCAGCACTACCTGGGCCGGGCCAAGGCCAGCCAGCTCACGCAGAGTGCTCTCCACCCAGTCCTGGTCGTAGTCTTCTCCGGGATAGGGTTTTTGCAGCATCAGGGCAGCCTCGGTGATATTGGGAGCGATGACGTCGGCCTTGGCGCAGAGGTCACGCATCCCCAAAGCAAACTGCTCATCGAAGGCCGGGTAGAGCTGGCCGCCATCGGCCATCGCCGGGTCGACCAGGACGATGGTCTCAGGCTGGCGAAACTGCTCGAAGAGCCGGGTGATCAGCTGCTGCTGCTCCAGGCTGCCCAGGTAACCGGTGTAGATGGCGTCGATGCGCAAGTCCAAGGTACGCCAGTGGGCGCAGATCGGCTCAACATCCTCGGTCAAATCGCGGAAGGTGTAGCCGGTGAAGCCGCCGGTATGGGTGGAGAGGATGGCCGTGGGCAGGATGGAGGTCTCGATACCGGCGGCGCTTAAGATGGGCAGGGCGACAGTCAGCGAGCATTTACCCACGCAGGAGATGTCCTGGATGGTTATCACGCGCTTTTGCAGTTGCTGGGTTACGGGCATTGCAGATCCTTTCATCGGGTTCGGGCGCTCTGCATATAGTTTATCATACTTATAAGTTTACTAATATCAGGATTCCTTCTGCCGGGCGGCCACCAGGTCGGCGGCCATTTCGCGCAGCTTGAACTTCTGGACCTTCTTGGAGGTGGTCTCGGGATACTCATCGACGAAGAAGACGTACTTGGGCACCTTGAAGCGGGCAATCTCCTTGACGGCATGCGAGCGCACGCCCTCCTCCGTCAAAGTGAAGCCCTCGCGCTGTTTGATGAAGGCCACTACGATCTCGCCCAGGCGCTCATCCGGCGCGCCCACCACCTGGGCGTCCAGCACGCCGGGCATCTTCAGAAGGTAGTTCTCAATCTCCAGCGGGTAGATATTCTCTCCCCCACGGATAATCATGTCTTTGATGCGGCCGGTGACTTGATAGTAGCCGTCTGCGTCAAAGCTGCCCAGGTCGCCGGAGTGCAGATAGCCGTCTGAGTCGATGGCCTGGGCGGTAGCCTCGGGCATCTTGTAGTAGCCCTTCATGACGTTATAGCCCTTGCAGCAGATCTCCCCCACCTCACCCGGGCCGCAGATGTGGCCGTCAGCCGGGTCGATGATGCGCACGCTGACCGGCGCGTGCGGCATGCCGATGGTGTTGCACTTCTGCTCCACGTTGTCACGCTGGCAGTGGGTCTGGATGAACACCGGCGAGGTCTCCGTCAGGCCGTAGCAGTTGGTGATGCCGTGCATGTGCATGCGCTCCATGGCCTCGCGGGTGGTGGCCGGGGGCACGGCGGCGCCGGCGATGATGCCGGTGCGCAGCGAAGTCAGGTCGAAGTCGGCGAACTGCGGGTGATTGAGCTCGGCGATGTACATGGTCGGCACGCCGTAGACCGCCGTGGCCCGCTCCTTGTGGATGGCCTGCAGCACCCGCAGGGCATCGAACTCCTCCACTATCACCATGCAGGCCCGATGCGTGAGCACCGCCATCACACCGAGCACGCAGCCGAAGCAGTGGAAGAAGGGCACCGGCAGGCAGACTCGGTCTGTGGGGGTGAGCATCTCGTTCTCACCGATGTAGAAACCGTTGTTGAGGATATTGCGGTGGGTGAGCATCACGCCTTTGGGAAAGCCGGTGGTGCCGGAGGTGTATTGCATGTTGACGACGCTGTTGTTGTCGAAGCTGGCCGCCGCCTCGACCAGTGCCGAATCCGGGATATGCGAGCCGAGCAGAATCAGCTCGGGCACCGAGTAGAAGCCGCGGTGCTTCTCCGGACCCATGAAGATCAGGTTCTTGAGGTAGGGGTAATCCGGTGCGTTGAGGCTGCCGCGCTCGCAGACTTTGGCCTCGGGAATCAGCTCGCGGATGATCTTGACGTAATCCACATCGCGCCAGGCATCGATGATGCAAAGGGTGGTCATGTCGCTTTGCTTGAGCACGTAGTCTAGCTCGTTGCTCTTATAGGCCGGGTTCATGGTGACCATGACGATGCCGACCTTGGCGGTGGCGAACATGAAGGTCAGCCAATCCGGGATGTTGCGGGCCCAGACGCCGAGGTGGTCGCCCGGTTGCATGCCGATGGCCAGCAGTCCCTTGGCCAGCTTGTCGGTGCGGGCGTCGAACTGCCCCCAGGTCCAGCGCAGGTCGCGGTCCGGGTAGACGATGAACTCGTGGTCGGGGTCGACGGCCACCTGGGCGCGGAAGTACTCGCCGATGGTCTGCTCGGAGTGCAGCGGGTAGTCGGGGTCGCCAGGCTGGGGCTGAGGCTGAAGCTGAAGCTGGGACTGGGACTGGGGTCGGTGTGCGGAGAGGGGCGCGACGGCGCTCTCGCCGACCTGCGGCTCGTTTGGCTCGTTTGGCTCGTTTGGCTCGTTAGGCTCGTTGGTCATCGCTGCTCCCTCAGGCCGGCGTATAGACGCAGGCCACGAACTTGGCTGGCTGCCCGTTGTGCGAGCGCACCTGATGCGGCACCACAGAATCGTAGTAGATGCTGTCGCCAGGTTGGAGTACGTAGGTCTCCTGGCCGTACTCAATCTCCAGCGGGCCCTCCAGGGCATAGAGCCACTCCTCGCCTTCGTGGGCGGAGAGCTCG
>JAISUQ010000040.1 GCA_031272005.1 Coriobacteriales bacterium
CCGCCGCCACCGAGGAGACTGAGGTCACGGCTGAGCCGGTAGAGTTGCAGATCTTCGCAGCTAACTCGCTGGAGAAGGCTCTGCCCGAAGTACAGGCCCTCTACACCGCTGCCAACCCGGAGGTCACCTTCGCTGAGACCCAGTTCAAGGGCTCCGGCGACCTGGTAACTGAGCTTCAGGGTGGCGCCCCGGCGGACATCTTCATCTCCGCCTCCAAGTCCACCATGGATGATGCCGTAGCCAACGGCAACATCGATGAGGCCACCCGCAAGGATATGTTCGGCAACGACCTGGTAATCGTCGCCGCTACCGGCAGCGACATCCAGATCAGCTCGCTGGAGGACGTCAACACCGACGCCATCACCAAGATCGCCATCGGCGAGTCGGCCTCAGTGCCGGCCGGCGCCTATGCCAATCAGTCGCTGAATACCCTCGGCCTGTACAGTTCGGATACCGGCAAGGACGGCACCTATGACGCCGGCTTTGAGTCCAAGCTGGTCTTCCAATCCTCGGTGGGCAACGTCGCCAAGACCGTGGAGAGCGGCGACTGCCAGATCGGCTTCGTCTACTCCTCGGACGTCTATCGCTACACCGGCATTGAGATCATCTTCACCGTGCCGGCCGACACCCACAAGGCCATCGTCTACCCCGGCGCCGTAGTCGCCGACAGCGCCAACGCCGAGGCCGCCCAGGCCTTCCTGGACTTCTGCTCCACCGACCCGGAGGCCCAGGCCATCTGGTCCAAGTACGGCTGTGAGGTCAAGTAAGGTCAAGTAAGGTAGAATTGTGGGCATGATGCCCGCAGCAAAAAACCGTCGCACCGCGCCTGTGCTGGTCATGGGCGCGGTGCTGCTTTGTGCTGGCCTGACCGTACTGGCGCTGATCGCCGGTTGGCTGGCGCCGACGCCGGCCTGGGCAGATGATGCGCCGCCAGAGCCCATCATCTCCGCTGATGGCCGCAGCGCCAGCATCGACGACGGTACCTGCGACTTGGCTGTCACCGACTTCCAGCGCCAGAACAAGGGCACCAGCAAGCAATACCAGGATAAAGACTACGGTTATCGCTACCCGATGGCTGCCGAGAATGCCTTTGCCATCGTCGTGGTGCCCGACGGCCACTGCCTGGTCTATCTGGGCGGCAGCGGGGAGTATCTCCCAGAGGGCGTCAACGCGACATTCTGGCAACTGCTCCAGGGTTTGGACAGCGCTAACAGCAGCGGCGGCCAGCAGCTGGCGCAGTTGTACCAAAACTACCAGTTGGTCGAGCAGAAACAGGCCGAATACCAGGGCTTTATCTACAGCTTTGCTGTCGAGGTGGAGTCGGGCTACTATTACGTGACCGTCGCGCCGGCAGCATCCAATCCCAACGGCGACGCTTCGCATGCGGCCGCCTTCGTGCTGACCGGCAGCTTCGCCCCATTCGACGCAACCACCATCACCACCGCGCCTACCGGCTGGGCAGCCTTCGTCGCTTTTTTGACTTCGATGGACTACCGGCCATTCTGGGTCTCGATGAAGACCTCGCTGGTCGCTCTGGTCATCGTCTTCATCCTGGGTCTGATTGCCGCCCGGCTGCTGATGAACGTCAAGAGTCGCCTCAAGGATGTACTGGATTCCATCTTCACCATCCCGATGGTCCTGCCGCCAACGGTTTGCGGCTTTCTGCTGCTGGTGTTGTTCGGCAAGTCCACCAGCATCGGGCAGTGGCTTATCCAACACGGCATCGAGCTGGTCTTCACCTGGCCGATGGCCGTGATTGCGGCTACGGTGGTCTCCTTTCCGCTGATGTATCGCACTGCCCGCGGCGCCTTTGAAGCCCTCGACCCGGCTCTGGCTGATGCTGCCCGCACCCTGGGTTGGGGCGAAGGGCGCATCTTCATCCGTCTGATGCTGCCGCTGGCCTGGCCCTCGATTGCCGCCGGCACCGTGCTGGCCTTTGCCCGTGCCTTAGGCGAGTTCGGCGCCACGATGTTCGTGGCCGGCAACTATCCCGGTGTCACCCAGACCATGCCCATCGCCATTTACTTCGAATGGATGGGCGGCCACTCCGACGTCGCCACCTTCTGGGTCTTCGTGGTCATCCTGATTTCATTCATAGTCATCCTGTTCATCAACTGGTACGCCTCCCGCACCCAACGTTACCGCAAGAAGGGCAGCGAATAACCCCCGATGACGCTGTCCGTAGACATCCGCAAACGCCTGGGCGACTTCCAGCTCGATGTGGCCTTTGAGGCCGGCGACGAGACCCTCGGCCTGCTCGGCGAATCCGGCTGCGGCAAGAGCCTGACCATGCGCTGCATCGCCGGTTTGGAGAAGCCCGATGCCGGCCGCATCGTGGTCGCCGGCACCACCTTCTTCGACTCGGAGAAGCGCATCAACCTTACCCCCCAGCAGCGCAAGACCGCCCTGCTGTTCCAGAGCTACATGCTCTTCCCCAACCTCACGGTGGCCGACAACATCGCCGCCGGCCTGCCCCGTAACCTGACCAAGCAGCAGCTGCACGACCTGATTGACGAGCAGCTGACCCGCTTTGACCTCAAGGGCTTCGGCAAGCGTTACCCGATGAGCCTCTCCGGCGGTCAGCAGCAGCGCGTCGCCCTGGCCCGGATGCTGGCCGCCAGGCCAGCCATCCTGATGCTGGACGAGCCCTTCTCGGCCCTCGATGCCCACCTCAAGTCGGCCCTGGAGCAGGACCTCCTCGATCTGTTCGACAGCTTTGCCGGCACCATCCTCTACGTCTCCCACGACATCGACGAAGCCTTCCGCTTCTGCGACCGCATCGCCGTCATCGACGCCGGTCACATCGCCGAGCTGGCGCCCACGCCCCAGATCGTCTCCCACCCCGGCACCCTGGCTACCATCAAGGTCTCCGGCGTCAAGAACATCTCCCCAGCACATCGCCTGAACGACCAGCAAATCGCCGCCGCAGCCTGGGGTATCGCCCTGGATACTGCGGAACAGGTCCCCCAAGACGTCGCCTTCTGCGGCATCCGCGCCTTCTACATCCGCGCCGCTACCGACGAGACCCAAAACGTCTTCGACTGTCTGATCCACCGCGTCTCCGACTCCCGCTTCGAGCGCACAGTCATGCTCCAGGTCCAAAGTCCCCAGACCGCCGAGGCCACCAAAGCCGCCGTACCCGCCGAGGCCACCAATGCCGCCGAACCCGCCGTACCCGCCGTACCCGTCGAACCCGCCGAGGCCACCAATGCCGCCGAACCCACCGAACCCACCGAACCCACCGAACCCACCAAGGCTCTCGCTGCCTCCACCTCTGCCCTGATTCAATGGAAGGTCGACAAGCTCCAATTCCCCAAAGACCAACTCCCCGAGCGCGGTCAGACCGTTCGCATCCACATCCCTCCCGAATCCATCTACCTGGTCACCCGCTGACCTGCCCGCGCGCATCAATCAACCACCTCTGCCAGCGTCATTGCCAACCCAGTGGCCAAGCGGCAATGCGCAGATTGTCCGCTCCATCCTGCAAAACGGCAACATTATTGGCCCAAACTAAATAAATATGCCAGCAAGCAAGCCACAAACATTTACTTTTGTACAATAATGCGGGATTTTGCAGCCAAAATGCGTGATTGCCGCTCATTTAGCGCAGGCTGTTGGCGTCATTGCAAAAATGCTCGGGTACGGCATTTATCAGCCAAAAACCGAGCTGCTCTATTGACCAAAACCGCTTGTCTGCTACTATTTGTAAACAGGGTTTTAATACTCTTTTTTTGCAGATATGGCTTAAACGAAGCGCAAGTGGAGGAAATCTATGCCTGAACTCAGCGGCAGGGATCACCTGGCGGTTATCAAGGTTGTAGGCGTTGGTGGCGGCGGTACCAACGCAGTGAACAGGATGGTCGAAGCCGGCATCAAGGGTGTCGAGTTCATCGCCATCAATACCGACCGCCAGGCACTGTTGATGTCGGATGCCGACGTCACCGTGCATATCGGCGAGGACTTGACCCGCGGCCTGGGAGCCGGTGGCAATCCGGAGATTGGCGCCCAGGCGGCAGAAGAAAGCCGCAACGAGATCCGCAGCGCCCTGGCCGGGGCCGACATGGTCTTTGTCACGGCTGGCGAGGGCGGCGGCACCGGTACCGGCGCCGCACCGATAGTCGCCGAGATCGCCCGTGAGGAGATAGGCGCCCTGACGGTGGGCGTGGTCACCAAACCCTTCGGCTTTGAGGGCCGCAAGCGCAAGGCTCAGGCCGACGACGGCATCTCCCTGCTTTCCAGCAAGGTGGACACCTTAATTGTTATTCCAAATGACAGATTGTTGCAGATCGTCGAGAAGAAGACTTCGATGCTTGATGCCTTCCGCATCGCCGATGACATCCTGCGCCAGGGCATTCAGGGCATCACCGACCTGATCACCATCCCCGGCCACATCAACGTGGACTTCGCCGACGTCCGCACGGTGATGAAGGACGCCGGTACGGCCATGATGGGCATCGGCATCGCCTCCGGCGAGAACCGGGCCATCGACGCCGCCACCGCGGCCATCTCCAGTAAGCTGCTGGAGGCCTCGATCAGCGGCGCCAGCCGGATCTTGGTCTCGGTCACCGGCGCCTCCGACCTCACGCTCTACGAGTTCACCGAGGCCAATGAGACCATCACCGAAGCCGTCGGCGATCCGGATGTCTTCATCGCCGGCACCACCGTTGATGACACCATGGACGACCAGATCCGGGTCACCGTCATCGCCACCGGCTTCTCCGACAAGAACACCCAGGCTTCGCTGGACTTCGGCTTTGCCACCATGCAGCCGGCAGCCAGCCACGCTGCTGCCAGCTTTGAAGAGGAGTTCGTGGAGGCGCCGATCTTCGCGCCGTCCTCCTCAGGTGGCGCTCCGAATGTGTTGGACGACGACTATATCCCGGATTTTCTGAAAAAGGGGTTTTAGGGCGGTAAGCCCCCATGGCTTCGATAACCGAAAACCATCAACGCATCCTCTCTGAGATTGCCGAGGCCTGCGCCAGCGTTGGGCGCCAGCCAAATGATGTGCGCCTGGTTGCCGTGAGCAAGACGGTTGGCCTGCCAGAGGTCGCCCAGGCCGTCGCCGCCGGCATCCATGACTTCGGTGAGAACCGCAGCGCACTGCTCAACGAAAAACAGGCGGCCTTTCCCGAACAGCACTGGCACTTCATCGGCAGCATCCAGACCAACAAGGTCAGAGACATCGTCGGCGCCGCCCTGATTCACTCGGTGGCCTCCGAGCGGGCCCTGCTGGCCATCCAGAAGCGGGCTGCCGAGCGGGAGCTGGTCCAGGACGCCCTGGTTGAAGTCAATGTCTCCGGAGAAGCCAGCAAGGACGGCCTCGCGCCCGCCGCACTGCCCGGGCTGTTGGAGTTGGCCGGCGGCTTGGCCAATGTCCGGATCCGGGGCCTGATGACCATGGCGCCGCTGGGCTCGCCGGATGCCGCCCGAACCACCTTTGCCGGCCTGCGGCAGTTGCGTGATGCCTGGGCGCCTCGTTTTGCCGGCAGCGACCATGTGCAACTGGAGGAGTTATCGATGGGCATGTCCGACGACTTCACCATTGCTGTGCAGGAAGGTGCTACAATAGTGCGTATCGGTCGGAGCATCTGGACATGAGCAACTCTGTGGATGGCTGGCCGCACGACGCAACAGCAGCGATAATCTCAGAAGGCGTCGGTAGAGAAATCGTTTGGAGTGACGGTAATGGGTATCTTCGATAACGTCAAAAGCCGCCTGGGCCTGGGCTCGGATCAGGGCGACTACTATGACGGAGATGAATACGGGCAGCACGGTGGTTATGCACCGGGCGCAGGCCAATACGCCGATGATGGCTACGACACCACCGGCGCCGGCGATGACGACGACTACAACCGCCGCGGCTTCGACTCCCAGTATCGCCAGCAATCCCTGGACAGCCGGGTGTCGCGCCGGGGCTTTGGCGTCGATCGCTCCACCTATCAAAACGACGAACACGCCCCGCTGGTCTCCATCTCCGACGTCCGGGCTTCCACACCGCTGAACCTCGACGTCGCCCAGCCGCGCGCCGATCGGATTCCGACGCCCCGGGCCTACCGTCGCGCCACCAACAGCTTCGCACCCAATGGTTTGGATGAGGACGCCCTGGCCTTCAAGGACGGCCTGGCCCGCTCCGAGACCAACTCCTTGAGCGAACTGCAGAGTGAGCGGTTGCGCCTGGAGGATACCGGCCGGATCTCGGTGCGTCGCGGTCGCCGCATCGAGAATGTGCGCCCGGTCACCTATGCCGACGCCGAGCAGGTGGCCAAACTGCTGCGCGGCAACTACATCGTCGTGCTGGACCTCCAGGCCACCCGCCCGGAGCTGGCCAAACGCATCCTGGACTTCTCCTTTGGCGTCGCCAGCGCCCTGGAGGGCCAGGTCGACCGCTTTGCCGATCGCATTTACGTGTTCACCAAAGGTGGCCCGTTGACTACAGTTGAGCGTTCCAATATCCAAGGGGGTTAGCATGGAAGACCTGCAGGGCAAGCTCGGTACCATCGCCATCATCGGCGGCGGCAAGATGGGGGAGGCAATCATCGCCGGCCTGGTCAATGGCGCATTGTTCGACCCAGCCACAGTCGTCGTCGCCGAGCCGGGCGAGGAGCGCCGCCAGTATCTCAGTGACAACTACGGCATCCGCTGCGTGGCCGCCGGTGCCGAGATCGACCATCCCCTGACCGCCATCCTGGCCGTCAAGCCGCAGGTGTTTCGGGACGTCGCTGCCGCACTGGCCGCCGCCCCGAATTTCGACCCGGTGCGCATCATCTCCATCGCTGCCGGCATCTCCACCGCCACCATCCGCGGGTTCTTTCCGGAGAAGAACGTCATCCGGGTGATGCCCAATGTGGCTTTGATGGTCAGCGCCGGGATGTGTGTGGTCTGTACGGCGGAGAATACCGCCCGCTCCGAAGGCGAGTTGGTAGTCGACCTCTTCTCGCTGATGGGCGAGGCCACGCTGATCGAGGAGTCCCAAATCAACGCGGCCACGGCGCTGTCCGGTTCCGGACCGGCTTATTTTGCCCTGCTTGTGGAGCGCCTGGCGGCGGCTGGCGTTGCCCAGGGCCTGGACGCCGAGACGGCTGCCCTGCTGGCCAAACAGACGCTGATCGGCACCGCCCGCTATCTGGATCTCACCAGCTTTACCGCCACAGAGTTGCGCGAGGCCGTGACCAGCCCCAATGGCACCACCCAGGCCGCCCTGGAATCCATGGCCGCCTCCGGATTCAACCAGTTGGTCGACGACCTGGTGGCCGCTGCCTGCAGGCGGGCGGAGGAGCTGGCATGATCTCCGCCGTTGCCGCCGCCGCCGCTACCGCAGCCAGCGCCGCTGCCGGCGCTCCTGTCGCCGTGCCCGGCGTGTTCAGCCTGCTGGCCATCCTGAATCTGGGCAATACCACCCTGGGCCGCATCATCATGGGTGTGGTCAACTTCTATGTCCTGCTGATTATCGTCTGGGCGCTGTTTTCCTGGTTTGACCACAGCAAGGGCTTT
>JAISUQ010000101.1 GCA_031272005.1 Coriobacteriales bacterium
GCTTGTGCGGGCCCCCGTCAATTCCTTTGAGTTTTAGCCTTGCGGCCGTACTCCCCAGGCGGGGCACTTAATGCGTTAGCTGCGGCACGGAAAGAGTGATCTCCCCACACCTAGTGCCCATCGTTTACGGCTAGGACTACCAGGGTATCTAATCCTGTTCGCTCCCCTAGCTTTCGCGCCTCAGCGTCAGTTACGGCCCAGAAAGCCGCCTTCGCCACCGGTGTTCTTCCCAATATCTGCGCATTCCACCGCTACACTGGGAATTCCACTTTCCTCTACCGAACTCAAGCCTGCCAGTTTCAGGTGCGGCTGGGGGTTGAGCCCTCAGATTTAACACCTGACTTAACAAGCCGCCTACGCGCGCTTTACGCCCAATGAATCCGGATAACGCTTGCACCATACGTATTACCGCGGCTGCTGGCACGTATTTAGCCGGTGCTTCTTCTGTAGGTACCGTCATTATCTTCCCTACTGAAAGCGGTTTACAACCCGAAGGCCGTCATCCCGCACGCGGCGTTGCTGCGTCAGGCTTTCGCCCATTGCGCAAAATTCCCCACTGCTGCCTCCCGTAGGAGTCTGGGCCGTGTCTCAGTCCCAATGTGGCCGGTCGGTCTCTCAACCCGGCTATCCATCATCGTCTTGGTAGGCCGTTACCCCACCAACAAACTAATGGACCGCGAGCCCATCTTCTGTCGTATGCGCTTTCCCGAAGCCCTCATGCGGGGGCTGCGGAGTATCCGGTATTAGCCCAAGTTTCCCTGGGTTATCCACAGAACAGAAGGTAGGTTGCTCACGTGTTACTCACCCGTTCGCCACTTTATACACCCCCGAAGGGGCTTTAATCGTTCGACTTGCATGTGTTAAGCACGCCGCCAGCGTTCATCCTGAGCCAGGATCAAACTCTCCGTTTAAGAACAGCCTTGCGGCTGTATCAAACTGGTTTGAATCTGGTTTTTTGTCTTGGTGCCGTTGTCTGTTAATTGACCGTACACCATGACGGGTTCTCACTTGGCTTTTAAGCAATTGCTTGCTTGACAAAACATCTCAGTATCCAGTTTTCAAGGTGCTGTTACTACCTCTGGCATAAAGAAGTCGGACCACACGCTCGTCCGATTCCTCCGAATGTCCTGCGCTTTTGTCACGTAAGGTGCGCAAGACGCAAGGAGATATACTATCGTTGCTGGCCTGCGCTGTCAAGAAGAATCGTCGAAGTTTTCCGAGTTTTTTCTGCCACCGGCTCTTTGCGAGCGCGGACTATATATAATACCCTAATACGCAAGGCAAAACAAGGCGAATTTTAATGCTGATTCAATGGAGACGAGGGACTGTGGACGCTGATCTGCAACAGAAGCTGACCCGCCTGCAGGCGAACCTGGCGGGTATCGAAAGTCTGGCCGTGGCCTTCTCCGGCGGCGTGGATTCCAGCTTGCTGCTGTATCTCGCCCACCAGGCGCTGGGTGAGCGCTGCCTGGCTGTGACCGCCCGCTCCTGCTCGTTTCCTCAGCGCGAGCTGGCGGCCGCCCGGCAGTTCTGCAGCGACCGGGGTATCGAACAGCTGATTGTGGATTCGGAAGAGCTGGATATTGCCGGCTTTGCCGATAACCCACCCGAGCGCTGCTATCTTTGTAAGAGCGAACTGTTCGCCAGGATTGCTGACGTTGCCGCAGCCCGGGGAATCTTAAGCATTGCCGAAGGCTCCAACCTCGATGACGAAGGTGACTACCGTCCCGGCCTTCGGGCCGTCGCCGAGTGCGGCGTCTTGAGTCCACTGCGGGCCGTTGGTCTGGATAAGGCCGGCGTTCGCAGCCTTTCGCAACACTTCGGCCTGCCCACGGCTGACAAGCCCAGCTTTGCCTGCCTGGCGTCGCGCTTCCCCTATGGTGAGCGGATCACCGAAGCTGGCCTGAAGCGCGTGGAATTGGCGGAGCAGTTCCTGCTGGACAGCGGCCTGCGGCAGGTGCGGGTGCGCAGCCATGGGGAGCTGGCTCGCATCGAGGTCGACGCTGCTGAGTTGCAACGCTTCTTTGACGCAGACTTCAGGGCGCAGGTTGATGCTGCGCTTCAGGGTTATGGCTTCAAGTTCGTGGCTCTGGATCTGGCCGGTTACCGAACCGGATCGATGAACGCTACCCTTTGAAGTCGCCGCCGACCACAACCAGCACGTCTCCCTCAAAGACATAGTAGCCCTCGGAAGGGATGACCCGTCCATAGCCGATGCGGGCCTTGATGTCTTCGGCAGCAGCCAGGTCCTCCTCATCGCGATAGATGATCAGCGTCTCCTCGTAGACGAAGGAGTTGGTGTTGCCGATCTCGCCCTGCTGGTAGCCGGCCAGGGCCAGCATGTCCGAGACGCTGGTGGCTGAGCCGGCGATGCCGTAGCCGTTGCGTACATCGACCAGATACTGGCTGGTGTCGATACCGGTGCCGGCGCCGCCGGTAGCGTCGGTGGTATTGGCATATCCCGGTGCGTAGGAGTCGGGCATCACACCGGCCAGGGAGGAGTCCTGCAACTCGGGATACTCGCCGTCCTTGACGGCGGTAATCAGCTGGTTCCAGGAATAGGTGTCGGCGATGACATAGGAGATCTCATTGCGGGTCTCGGTGTAGGAGGGCACCGTGTAGGTATGGATGTCGTTGGCCTTCATGCCGCGCAGCAGTTTGGCGTAGTTGACGATCTCATCCGCGCTCATATTGGTGTAGGTCATGTTGGCGATGTTGTTGACGGTGGTGATGATGGTGGCGATGTCGGCGTTGAGCACCTTCTGGGCCAGGGCCTGGAGGAAGGTGCGCTGGTTGGCCTGGCGCTGGTAGTCGCCGTTGGCGAAGTTGCGGGAGCGGACAAAGGCCAGGGCGTGCTCGCCGTCGAGGGTTTGCTGGCCGGCGTAGACATCGACGTAGCCGACGTGGTAGTCACCGACGATGTCTACCGGCACATCGACCTCCACCCCGCCGACGTCATCGACCAGCTGGGCAAAACGGTCGAAGTTGACCTGGGCGAAATAGGAGATGTCCACGCCGGCGAAGTTCTCGACCGTGCGGATCATCAATGCGGGGCCGGAGCTGTCCTCATCCGCATAGCCGGCCACATAGTCATCGTGGGCCAACATGCCATAGAAGTAGGCGGCGTTGATCTTATCCTGCCCGACTCCGGGGATGGTCACCAGGGTGTCGCGCGGGATGGAGATCATCGCCACCTGCTTGTTGTTGGGGTCGACGCGCACCAGGATAATGGTATCAGCGCGAGCATAGCCTTCATCCTCCGGACGCTCGTCGGTACCCAGGAGCAGCATGTAGAAGGGGTCCTCGGGAATCGGCGGCTCCTCCAGGATGCCTTCATAGACACCGCTGTTGAAGTCGGTCTTGTTGCCCTGGAAGTCGGTTCCCAGCTTGCTGTTGATAATCAGGGCAAAGGCGGCCACGCCCACCAGGCTGGCGATGACCAGCGAGGCGACGACCACGATGCTGATGGTCAGGATCCGCTTCTTGCGGACCCGCTTCTTGCGGATCTGGGCGTAGGCATCGGAGGCCCGGTTGCGGGAGAGTTTGCGTAATTCGCGATTGGCCTCAGCTCGCGCCGAGACCAGGTTGATCTCGTTATTCTGAATGGACTTGCTGGTGCGGATGCTTTTCGCTCTTGACGCCATTGGTAACTGACTCCTGTCAGAATATTAGTCGCTCACCGCCGGATGGAATGGATATGCTGTCTCTCCGGCCTGCTGCCCTACAAAAGCTATATTATGGCATATTTTTCGGCTCGGCTGTAGTCGGGTTTTCGTTTCGTAAGATTGTTTTCAGAATCATTTCAGAATTGTCAGGCCTGCTCAATATGGGCGCCGACGGCCTGCAGCTTTTCGACCAGGCCTTCATAGCCCCTCTGGATATGTTCGATGGCGCTGACTTCGGTGTAGCCATCGGCTGCCAGCCCGGCGATGACCAGGGCCGCTCCCCCGCGCAGATCCGGAGCCTGGACTGGCGCGCCGGACAGCGCGGGCACACCGGTGACAAAGGCGTTATGGCCTTCGATGCGGATATCGGCGCCCATGCGCATCAACTCAAAGGCCGTCATGAAGCGGTTCTCGAAGAGGTTCTCGATAATCAGGCTGCTGCCCCCGCCGAGGGCAGCCAGGACCATGAACTGGGCCTGGAGGTCGGTCGGGAATCCCGGGTGGGGCTGGGTCTGCAGCGTCAGGGGTTTGAGCGGTCGCTGGCGGCTGACGGTGACTTCGCAGGGACCGGTTGACACCTCCACGCCGGCTTCCTCCAGCTTGCGCAAAGCGGCTTCGAGGTGAGCCGGGTCAACGCCGCGCACAGTCAAAGGACCGGCCAGCAGGGCGCCGGCAGCCAGATAGGTGCCGGCTTCGATGCGGTCGCCGATGGTTTGATGCCCGGCGACCGGATACAGCCGATCCGTGCCTTCAATCTCGACAATCGGGCTGCCGGCGCCAGCGATATGGGCGCCCATGGTGGTCAGAAAGCCGGCCAGATCGACAATCTCCGGCTCACGGGCGGCATTCTCGATACGCGTGGTGCCCCGGGCGGTGGCGGCGGCCATGATCAGATTCTCGGTGGCACCGACGCTGGGTATATCCAAGACCACAGTGGCACCGCGCAGGCCCTTGGCAGCCGTGCCTTCGATGTAGCCGTGCTCGGTCTCAAACTCCACGCCCAGGGCCTCCAGGCCGAGCAGGTGCTGATCGATCTTGCGGGCGCCAATCTGGCAACCGCCGGGCATCGCCACCCGGGCCTGGCCAAACCGCCCCAGCAGCGGGCCCAGTACGGCTGTGGAGGCCCGCATCCGCGAGACCAGTTCGTAGGGAGCGTCATGACGCTGGACGCCGGACGTATCGATGCTGACCTCGTGCTCGCCGAAAACGACGCTGGCGCCGAGATACTCCAGGACCTCGGCCATCAGCGTGACATCGGAAATCAGCGGCACATTGCTGATATGGCTGCTGCCGGGAGCGAGGATGGCCGCGGCCATCAGCTTGAGCACCGAGTTCTTGGCGCCGCTGGCGGTGATGGTGCCGGTCAGAGGGTATCCACCGGTGATTCGGATTGTTGGCGTCGACAATATGGCCTGCCTTGCTCTGGCTCCAGGCCCTGGGCTGCAAGCACCAGGGCCTGAGGCAACATGATACGCGACTAGCGACTAACGGTTGGACTCCATGATAGCTTTTCTGGCCTGGGACTGCACGGCGGTGATGGCGATGACGCCGGTGATGTCTTCTGCCGAAGCTCCCCGGGACAGATCATTGACCGGCTTGGCCATGCCCTGGGTAATCGGTCCATAGGCTTCAGCCTTGGCCAGACGTTGAGCCAGCTTATAGGCGATGTTACCGCTGTTCAGATCGGGGAAGATCAGCACATTGGCCTGGCCGGCCAGCTCGTGTCCGGGGGCCTTGGAGGCGCCGATGGCCGGTACTATGGCCGCGTCCAGTTGAAACTCCCCGTCCAGCTTGAGCTCCGGGGCCAGATCGCGGGC
Organism: Coriobacteriales bacterium; assembly: GCA_031272005.1. Classification (GTDB taxonomy): domain Bacteria; phylum Actinomycetota; class Coriobacteriia; order Coriobacteriales; family UBA8131; genus JAISUQ01. The sequence goes on from JAISUQ010000101.1 coordinate 5,483, forward strand.
GATGGCTGTGGCCTGCTGGACCTTTTCCACCAGTGGGCTGGAGGCGCTTCCCAGCGTGGAATAGGAGAGCATCGCCACCACCGGCTCGGCCTCGACCAGAGCCGCAAAGGAGGCGGCGGAGCTGATGGCGATATTGGCCAGCTCCTCGGCACTGGGGTTTTCGACCAGGCCGCTGTCGGCGAAGACGAAGGTGCCATTCTCACCATAGCTGCAATCCGGGACCACGATCACAAAGAATGCCGAGACCAGCTTGGCGCCTGGCGCCGTCTTGAGAATCTGCAGACTGGGGCGCAGCACATCGCTGGTGGCATGGGCGGCGCCGGCCACCATACCATCGGCTTGCCCGAGATAGACCATCAACGCGCCACAATACAGCACGTTGGCAGCCAGCTGCCAGGCTTGCTCGGTGGTCATGCCCTTGGCCTGGCGCAATTCGTAGAGCACATCGGCATAGCGCTGACGCTCGGGCCAGGTGGCCGGGTCGATGACCGTGATGCCTTCCAGGTCGGCTGAGCAGGACTGAATGGTCGCCTCTGAAGCCAGCAGGATGACCCGGGCGATACCCAGTTTCTGGGCCTGCACGGCGGCTTCGATGGTTCGGGGGTCATCGCCTTCGGGCAAGACGATGGTCTGCAAATCGGCGGAAGCCCGCAACATGATCCGGGTGGTGAATGAACTCATTTTCCGGCCTTTCTGAGATTGTGACATTGTAGTTGATTCTCAAATTATGGGGCCTTATGATAGCCTTGGCATTGGCAATTCGCCAGACAGACGATGAACACCGGCGAAGTGCCGCTGTTGATTGCAATAGGGAGAGACTGGGTAAGTTAGAATAGCAACATGGATAAACGCATCCGGATTCGGGAAATCAAGCGGGAGGGGCGTCATGCGCTGCGTCGCAATTTTGCGGCCTGCCTGATCGCCTGCCTGATGCTGGTGGTCTTCGTGGAAGGACCGGTTTCCATCTCCGAGCAGGTCCATTCGACTGTGGATACCATGAAGATGATCAGTGCAGCGGCGCCGGATACGCCCCTGGCCGAGTTTGCTGATGGGATTGTGGGCGCCTACTCCGGCTTCCAGCAGGACACTTCGCTGGGCAGCAGCTCCTCGGCCGGCGTGCTCTCCGGGGCCTACCTGGCCTCATTGAGCTCCAGCGGGCCTTTCGACGCCGCCCTGAATACCCTGAACAGCAGCCTGCTCGGCGGCAAGGTCAGCCAGATTGTGCTGTCCATCATCAGCGGTGTGCTGCAGATAGCCTTCTATCTGGGTGTCGGCGCGCTGCTGACCTACAGCACCAGCCGCCTGTTTCTGGAGTCGCGGCTCTATCCCCGGACCCCGCTCAGCCGGACTCTGTTCATGCTGCGGGTGCGCAGAGTGCGCAAATCCGTGGGCACCTTCGCCTTGCAGATGCTATTGCTGGCACTCTGGACACTGACCATCGTTGGGCTCCCGCTCAAATACTACGACTACTACCTGGTGCCTTTCGTGCGGGCGGAGAACCCCGACATCGGCATCCGGGCGGCATTGAAGACCTCCAAAGCCCTGATGCGCGGTCACCGCTGGCGGACCTTCCTGTTTGACCTGAGTTTCATCGGCTGGCAGCTGTTGGGTTTCGTGACCTTCGGACTGGTGCGCTACCTCTGGTTGGAGCCCTGGCGGCTGGCCTGCCAGGCGGAGCTATATGCCCAGCTGCGGGCCTGGGCCAAGTCCGGTGGACTGGAAGCTGCCGAGGGGCTGTGTGACGATCTGCTGTTTGCCACGCCCTCTTCACTGCCTGATGGAGTGCCAGTTGCCACCTCAGGCCAACAGCAGCCGGCAGGCATCGCCGCGCCGACAGCTGCTGCGGGCAACACCGGCCCGCTCGTCTATCCCGGGCCTCTGCCCAACGGGCTTACGGAATCCGGCCCGCATCTGCCCGTCCAGAACGCCTGTCGGCGCTACAGCATCATTAACCTGATGCTGATGTTCTTTCTGTTCTCCTTTATCGGCTGGCTCTGGGAATGCGGCATTGCGCTGGTGCAAACCGGGGAGTTGGTGAATCGCGGCACGCTCTACGGGCCCTGGATTCCGATCTATGGCTGCGGCGGGGCTTTGATCGTCTTCATCTTCTGCCGGGTGGCCGACAAGCCGATTGTCTGCTTCTTTGCCTCCATGGCTTTAAGCGGCGTTATCGAGTATACCGCGGCCACGCTGCTGGAGGTCCTGCGCGGCACGGCCTACTGGGATTACAGCGGCTTCTTTTTGAACATCCAGGGCAAGGTCTGTCTGGAGGGCCTGATTGCTTTCGCGCTGTTGGGCATGATGGGGCTGTATCTGGTGGCCCCGGTGGTCGATGCGCTGCTGGAGCAGCTGCCGCTGGCGTTGCGCCAGCGGCTGGGGATGTTTCTGGCCCTGGGCTTCGTCGGCGATTTGACCTACAGCTCGGTCTTTCCGCACGTTGGCGAGAACATCACGGTGGAACTGCCGCCACCCGACCGCCCGGAGATGCTGGTGGCCAGGGAAGACCTTATTTGCTGAGCAGGGTCTCCAGCAGGCTGTACCAGGCCAGCTCCTCGTTCAGGAAGGCCCGGTGCGGGTCATCAGCGCCCACAGCGCCCAGCTTCTTCTCGGCTTCGATTCTGTTGGCGCGGGTCTGCTCCAAATCGACTTCGGCCAGATTGGCGGCCCGGGTGGCCAGGATAACGACCTTCCGACCGTCGGCCTCAACGTAGCCGCCATCCAAAGCGAAGCGCACCGGCTGGCCGCCCTCGCTGGGCTGGACGTGCATCTCACCGCGGCGCAGCGTGCTCATCAACGGTGCGGTCTGGTTCATCAGGCCGATCTCGCCCTCGGCAGCGGGGACCGCCACCAAAGCGACCTCTTCGGAATAGAGCAGACTTTCCGGGGTGACAATGTCGCAAAGTACGGTAGACATGCCTAGCCCTTCAACTTCTCAGCGGCCTCGTAGACTTCCTCGATGGCGCCCTTGTAGCGGAAGGCCTGCTCGGGAATATCGTCGCACTGGCCGTCGATGATGGCCGCGAAACTGCGGACCGTATCCTCCAGCTTGACGTACTTGCCAGCCATGCCGGTAAAGACCTCGGCTACATGGAAAGGCTGGCCCAAGAACAGCTGGATCTTGCGGGCCCGATTGACGGTCAGCTTCTGCTCTTCGGAAAGCTCGTCCATGCCGAGGATGGCGATGATGTCCTGCAAGTCGGAGTAGGTCTGCAAGATCTCCTGAACGGTGACCGCTACGCGATAGTGCTCCTCGCCGAGGATCTCGGCGGACAGGGCGCGGGAGGTGGAGGCCAGCGGGTCGACTGCCGGATAGATACCCAGCTCGGCGATGGAGCGCGAGAGTACCGTGGTGGCGTCGAGGTGGATGAAGGCGGTGGCCGGCGCCGGGTCGGTGAGGTCGTCGGCCGGGACGTAGATGGCCTGCACCGAGGTGATGGAGCCGGTCTTGGTGGAGGTGATGCGCTCCTGCAGATCGCCCATCTCGGTGGACAGTGTGGGCTGGTAGCCCACAGCCGACGGCATCCGGCCCAGCAGCGCCGATACCTCAGAGCCGGCCTGGGTGAAACGGAAGATATTGTCGATGAACAACAGCACGTCCTGGCCCTGGTCCCGGAAGTACTCTGCGGTAGTCAGACCAGCCAGGCCGACGCGCAGGCGGGCGCCGGGCGGCTCGTTCATCTGGCCGTAGACCAGGCAGGTCTTGTTGATGACGCCGGACTCACTCATCTCACGGTAAAGGTCGGTGCCCTCGCGGGTACGCTCCCCGACACCGGTGAACACCGAGGTGCCGCCGTGCTCCTGAGCCAGATTGTTGATCAGTTCCTGGATGATGACGGTCTTGCCCACACCGGCACCACCGAACAGGCCGGTCTTGCCGCCCTTGATGTAGGGCTCCAGCAGATCGATGACCTTGATGCCGGTCTCGAAGATCTCGGTGGTGGTGGTGAGCTCCTCAAACACCGGAGCCGGGCGATGGATGGGGTAATACTCCTTGATGGCGGGCATCTCGGTGCCGTCGATCAGCTCGCCGGTGACGTTCCAGATGTGCCCCAGGGTCTCGTTACCGACCGGCACTTTGATCGGTGAGCCGGTATCTATGGCCTCGATACCCCGCTGCAGACCGTCGGTGGAGGACATGGCCACGGTACGCACGATATTGCCAGGCAGGTGCATCTCCACCTCCAGCACTACGGAGATGTGGCCGGCGGGGGTGTCGGCATCTACAGTCAGGGCGTTGTAGATGGGCGGGATCGACTCCGCCGGGAACTCGACATCGACGACAGCGCCGACGACACGCACAATCTGTCCAACGTTCATGGTTGTTTCCTTCTCTTTGGTAGCCATTACTCCTCCAATGCGGCAGCGCCGCCGACTATCTCGGTGATCTCGGTGGTGATAGCGCCCTGGCGGGCACGATTGAAGATACGGGTCAGGGTGGTGACCATCTCGGTGGCGTTATCGGTAGCCGACTTCATGGCCTTGCGTCGGGCGCCCTGCTCGCCAGCCGCCGAATCCAGCAATGCATGATAGATACGGGTCTGCACATAGGCCGGCAACAACTCGTTGAGCACGGCTTCGGTGCTCGGCTCAAAATCGAAATCGCCGCCGACTTCGTCGGCTTGAGAGACGGCTTCGGCCGCCTTACGGGCCGCCTCCATCTTCTCTGCAGCGCCGGCTGCAGCGGCTTTGGCGCTTTCGTCGAGATAGGTGGCCTCGCCCTCGCCCTCGCCGACCTCATGATAGGCAACCTTGAGGATCGGCAGCACCTGCTCGGTGCGCTGGACCTGATCGGCCACATTCTTGGCGTGGTTGTAGAACAGCACCACCTGGTCGAGATTACCGCTGTTGTAGCCATCAATGACGTAGGAGGCTATCTCGCGGGCCTCATCGACAGTCGGGTCGGCACTGAGGTCTTTGAAGGACAGGGCGACCGGCAGTTTACGGTAGTTGAAATAGGCGATGGCCTTCTTGCCGCAGGCCACGATGTCACACGCCACACCATTGGCCTGGCAGCCGGCGATGAAGCGATCCGCCGCCCGCAGGACATTGGAGTTGAAGCCGCCGGCCAGCCCACGGTCGGAGACCACCACAATCACCGCCACCCGTTTGACCTCGGCGTGCTCGGCCAGCAGGGGGTTCTCGTAGCCGCTGGTCCGCCTGGCTAAGGCCTGCAGCACCTCGACCATGGCCATGGCGTAGGGCGTGGCGGCGATAATCCGATCGGTAGCCCGGCGAATCTTGGCCGTGGCGACCATCTCCATGGTGCGGGTGATCTGCTTGGTGCTCTGGACCGAAGTTATCCGCTTCTGGATGTCGCGCAGGGAGGGCATCGGGCGGCCTACCCTTCGACCGCGAACTGCTGTTTGAAGGCCTCGATGGCCTCCTTGAGCGTTGCGGCGGTCTCATCGGAGAGCTTGCGCTCGGCCAGTATTGCCGTACCGATCTCCGGGCGGGTGGCCCGCAGGAACTGCAGCAACTCCTCGCGGAAACGCAGGACGGCGCCGACCGGCAGGTCGTCCAGAAAGCCCTGGTTGCCGGCAAAGATCGCCATGACCTGCTCCTCGACCGGCATCGGCACGTAACGGCCCTGCTTGAGCAGCTCGGTCATCCTCGCACCGCGATTCAGCTGATCCTGGGTGGCCTTATCCAAATCGCTGCCAAACTGGGCGAAGGCCTGCAGCTCGCGATAGGCGGCCAGGTCGAGGCGCAGCGAGCCGGCGACCTGCTTCATGGCCTTGATCTGGGCATCGCCGCCGACGCGGGATACCGAGATGCCGACGTTGACAGCCGGGCGCTGACCCTGGAAGAACAGGTCGGACTGCAGGAATATCTGGCCATCGGTGATGGAGATGACGTTGGTGGGGATGTAGGCCGAGACGTCACCGGCCTGGGTCTCGATGATCGGCAGAGCCGTCAGCGAGCCGGAGCCGTTCTTCTCGGAGAGCTTGACAGCGCGCTCCAACAGACGGGAGTGCAGGTAGAAGACATCGCCCGGGTAGGCCTCGCGTCCGGGCGGGCGGCGCAGGGTCAGTGACATCTGGCGATAGGCCACAGCCTGCTTGGAGAGGTCGTCGTAGATGCAAAGCACGTGGCGGCCGGGGTTTTCGGCCGAAGCCGGCTGGCCGTCCTCGCCGTTGTACATGAAGAACTCGCCGATGGCCACGCCGGCCATCGGGGCGATGTATTGCAAAGGCGCAGAATCGGAGGCGGTGGCCGAGACGATGATGGTGTACTCCATGGCGCCGTTGCGCTCCAGGGTCTCGACCACGGTGGCCACAGTGGAGGCCTTCTGGCCGATGGCCACGTAGATGCAGATCAGGTTCTTGCCCTTTTGGTTGATAATTGTGTCAATCGCGATAGCAGTTTTACCGGTCTGGCGGTCGCCGATGATCAGCTCGCGCTGACCGCGGCCGATGGGAATCATCGAGTCGATGGCCAGGATACCGGTCTGCACCGGCTCGTTGACGCCCTGGCGCTCGATGACGCCGGGGGCGCGGAACTCCACCGGGCGGCTGCCCTCGGCCTTGATCGGGCCTTTGCCGTCTATCGGCTCACCCAGCGGGTTGACCACGCGGCCGAGCATCTCGCGACCGGAGGGCACTTCGACGATGCGGCCGGTGGTGCGGACCTGGTCGTTTTCCTTGATGGAGGTGACGTCGCCCAAAAGCACGGCACCGACCTCATCCTCTTCGAGGTTCTGGGCCAGGCCGAAGACGGACTTGCCGTCGGCGCCGATGAACTCCAGAAGCTCGCCGGCCATGGCGCCCTTCAGGCCGTCGATGCGGGCGATACCGTCACCAATCTGGATGACTGTTCCGACCTCACGTGACTCCACGCTCGTCTTCAACGAAGCCAGCTGCCTGCGCAGCACCTCATCAATCGAGCTAGCGGTGATCTCCGCCATATCAGCTTTCCCTTCTATCCTTAAGTCGTCTGCGCCAGGGTGGCGCGGGCATTCTCCAGTTGCGAGGCGATGCTTGCGTCAATGCGTTGACCATGCGCGCTCAAGATGATGCCGCCGAGGATCGACGGCTCGACGTGCTCCCGCAAAAGCACGTCGCGGCCAAACTGGCCGGAGTACTTCTCGACGATGGCCGCCCGCAGGGCATCATCCAGGGCTACAGCCGTCACGACGTCGATGAACACGGCGCCGAGGGCGGCTTCAGCCAGCTCGTCGTAGTCCTCGCGCACCCGGCCCAGCAAGGTCAGTTCGTCGCGCTCGACCATCACGCACAAAGCCTCGACGAGTTCGCTGGCCAGATCGGAGAAGACCTCGCGGACTATCGCCTGGCGCCCCTCCAGCGGCAAAGTGTGATCCTTGAGCGTCTCGCGCAACTCGATGCTGGAACGCACGGCGTCTTGAGCCTGAGCCAGATCACCGCTCACAGCAAAGACCCTGTCGGCGTTGCTGGCCGCATCCAACAGGGCTTTGGCGTAGACCTGAGCGGCCTGGCGGGCGAAGTTGCGGTCAGTTGGCATCGAAGCTGCCCGCCTCTGTCAGGTAGCGCTCGATGATCTTACGATGCTCGGCGTCGCTCAAATCGGCACCGATCAGCCTGCCGGCGACAGCTACGCTGAGGTCGGCAACGCTGCCCTGCAGCTGAGCGATGGCCGCCTTCTTCTCAGCCTGTACCGCAGCCGTGGCCTTGGCCACCATGGCAGCGGCCTCTTCCTGAGCCTTGGCGGTGATGTCGGCCCGTACGGACTCAGCGGCCTGCTTGGCATCGGCGATGATCTGGGCCGCCTGCTTCTTGGCAGCCTCGGTCTGAGCCTGTTGCTCCTCGAGCAGCCGGGCGCTTTCCAGCCGGGTTTCCTCAGCCTGCTCCAGCGACTCGCGGATGGTGTTGACCCGTTTGTCGAGCATGCCGATGATTGCCGGCCAGCCGAACTTGGCCAGTATCACCCACAGCAGGATGAAACCGATCAGCATCGGCACGAATTCACCCGGATTGGGCAGAAGCAGCGCCATCGGGTTCTCCTCGTTGGCGGCTTCCTCAGCAAAGGCCATAAGCGGCAGGCTCAGACCTGCCACGGTAACCGCGCCAAAGATTGCTAGTTTACTAGCGCCTGAATATGACAGCTTCACGTAATACCTCCAAATTGCGATATGTGCAAAAGCGGTGTGAGGCTGTTACTTGATGAGTGCCAGCACGAAGCCAATCAGCGCCAGTGCCTCGGAGAAGGCGCAGCCCATGATGAACGTCGTGAAGATCTTGGAATGCATCTCGGGTTGACGGGCTGAAGCCTGAGTGGCCCCAAGAGCGGACAGACCTACGCCGATACCGGCGCCGATGACCGCCAGACCGTAACCAATGATTGACAAAGAGCCTGACATCACAATTCCTCCTTCTTTGGAGAGGCCGGGTTGGACCCTCCGCTTGCTTACCTGCCGACCTCGCGCACCTGCGCCAGAGCGGCCTTACTGCCTAAAACTTGCTATCTGCCACCGGGCGCCAGGCCCGGAAATGCACTAACTACAGACTACCCGACAACTCAGTGCTCGCTGGTGGCCAGCATCACATAGACCGCCGAGAGCAAAGCGAAAACATAGGCCTGCAACACAGCCACCAGAAGCTCCATGGCATACATCGCCACCAACAGGATCATCCAGGCAATCGATGCCGCGCCGGTACCCAGGTTGGCCAGGGTGAACTCATTGATCACCGGCAGCACGAACAGCGTGGTCAGGATGGAGAAGGCGCCCAGCACGATGTGCCCGGCGTACATGTTGGCAAACAGTCGCACCGACAGCGTGACGACGCGCAGCACCAGCGACATGAACTCAATCAGCCAGACCATGACGTTCAGCCCCGGCATCAGCCCGGCCGGGCCGATGCTCTTGACGTAATGCCAGAGCCCGGAGTGTTTGATGCCGTAATAGTTGAAGTAGACGAAGCTGACCACCGCCAGCGTCAGAGTGGCGGAGAAGGTGCCGGTAGCCGCCTTGGCGCCGGGAATCAACCCGATCAGGTTGGCGCCGAGGATGAAGAAGAACACCGTGAGGATGAAGGGCATGTGCTGGTTGACTGCAGCCTCGTTGCCCAGCACACCATAGCCGATGTCCTTGCGCACGTAGTCTACCGCCGCCTCCACTGCGGCCACCGGGCCTTTCTTGGGCACCAGGCGCAGATTGGAGCGCGTGGCCATGAATATTGCCAGAACAACCAGCAGCGCGATGATTATCCATACCGAATAAGTGGTTATCGAGCCCCAGCTGAAGGTGAACATGTCCATACCGCCGAGCTCGGCGAGCAGGTGATCGATCTCCTCACCCAGTTTATCCAAAGGTCCCAATGCTACTCCCTGTCAGTACTCTTCCATGCTCAGGCCTTGCTGCCCTCCGGAGCCTAACTCTTACGGCTCAGCTCGCCATAGGCGATGTAACCGCTGCCAGCCAAAAAAGCCAGCACTGTGGCCCCTCCAAAGGCGATGAAGCCATCCGGCAGCAACCTGGAGGCCACTACCAGTACCACCAGCAGAAATACCAGGCTGATAAGAACCAACCCCAAGCCGACTGCTATGGCTTGCTCGCGCAGTGCTGCCGGCCCTTTGCGGGCCAGGTGACGAGCCAACAGCAGAGGTGAGATACCCACTGCTCCGGCAATGAGCCCAAAGACAGCTCCCAACAATAAAGCCAATTGCTCCTCCAAGCCAGGCCAGCTGTATCTGGATGCCCAGTCCCAGCACCAAACGGACAAATGATAACAGAACCCGGGCGCTGCCCGGCGAAAGATTGCCACCAATCCGTGAACGCTCACCAACAGGCCCGGAGCGGCAGATATCCATCCAACCGTGATGGTGTCAGTCAGTCAGGTCTGCGCCGGGTTTCGGGCGGGCTGCAGGCGGGCTGCAGGCGGGCTTCAGACGTGCTGCGGACCCAGGGCTCAGGCCTCATAGACCCGGACCAGGACACCGGCTTCAGCCAGCATGCCCATGGTCATCTCGTCGGGATAAGGCTCGGCGTAGACTATCTGGGTGATGCCGGCGTTGATCAGGATCTTGGCACAGAGGATGCAGGGTTGGGTGGTGCAGTAGACCATCGAGCCATCGATGTTGATGCCGTATTTGGCGGCCTGGATGATGGCGTTCTGCTCAGCATGCAGCCCACGGCAGATCTCGTGGCGCTGGCCGGAGGGAATGCCCAGCTGCTCGCGCAGACAACCGCGGGTCAGACAGTGCTCGATACCGGCCGGCACGCCGTTGTAGCCGGTGGCCAGGATGCGTTTGTCCTTGACCAGCACGGCGCCGACGGCGCGGCGGGTGCAGGTGGTGCGCCGGGCCACCAGATGGGCTATCTCCATGAAGTATTGGTCCCAGTTGGGACGGTTATCGGCCGGCATTTTACTGCGTCCCGAAGATGCGGTCGCCGGCGTCGCCCAGGCCGGGCACGATGTAGGCCCGCTCGTCCAGGCGCTCATCGATGGCGCAGGTATAGATGACAACATCCGGGTCGGTGTCCAGCACGGCCTGGATACCCTCCGGCGCAGCGATGATCACCAACAGCCGAATCTGGCGCGACGGCACGCCTTTGGTCTTGAGCAACTCGATGGCAGCGGCAGCAGAGCCTCCGGTGGCCAGCATCGGATCGACTATCAGCACCTCGCGGCTCTCGATGTCTTCGGGCAGCTTGCAGTAATACTCCACCGGTTTTTGGGTCTGCGGGTCGCGGTACAACCCGACATGCCCCACCCGGGCAGCCGGAATCAGCTCCAGGATACCCTCGACCATGCACAGGCCGGCCCGCAGAATCGGCACCACCGCCACCTTCCGGCCCTTGAGGGCGTAGGAGGTGGTTTCGCAGATCGGGGTCTGGACGACAGTCGGCTCCAGCTGGAAGTGGCGGGTGGCCTCGTAGCCTTCAAACATCGCCAACTCCTTGATCAACTCACGGAACTGCTTGGAGCCGGTCTGACGGTCGCGCAGGATGGTCAGCTTGTGTTGGACCATCGGGTGGTCGATGACGGTGACGTTTTTGGAATAGCCGGGTATTTCGATATTGTTCAGGGACATCAGCACTTCCTCGATCATTGAGCCTGAAGCTCACTCAGAGCAGCTCCGGATAGAGTGGATGGGCGGCCAGCATATCGGTGACATTGTTGCGGACCTTGGTCAGCAACACTGGATCGTCGTGAGCGAAGATGACATCGGCGATCATCCGGCCGATCTCGAAGGCCTCGGACTCATTGAAGCCGCGGGTGGTCATGGCGGCAGAACCCACACGGATGCCGCTGGCCTCCGCCGGCGGCCGCTTCTCATTGGGGATGACGTTCTTGTTCACCGTCATGCCGACCTTGTCCAGGATGGTCTCGGCCTCGGCGCCGGTGACGTCGGCAGCCGTCAGGTCGACCAGAGCCAGGTGGTTGTCGGTGCCGCCGGAGACCAGGCGCAGACCGCCCTGCTCCATACCATGGCCGATGGCTTTCATGTTCAGCACGACCTGGGCAGTGTACTCCTGAAAGGACAGGCTCAGTGCCTCGCCGAAGGCCACCGCCTTGCCGGCGATGACATGCTGCAGCGGCCCACCCTGCGAACCGGGGAAGATGGCCTTGTTGATGCGGGCCGCGACGTCGGCATCGTTGGTGAGCAGGAAACCACCGCGCGGGCCGCGCAGGGTCTTGTGGGTGGTGGAGGTGACGATGTCGGCATGGGGTACCGGTGAGGGGTGTGCGCCGCCGGCCACCAGGCCGGCGATATGGGCGATGTCGACCATCAACGCAGCGCCGACACTGTGGGCGATCTCGGCAAAGCGGGCAAAGTCCAACGCCCGCGGATAGGCGCTGGCCCCGGCGATGATCATCTTCGGCTGCGTGGCCCGGGCGATTCTCTCCACCTCGTCCATGT
>JAISUQ010000028.1 GCA_031272005.1 Coriobacteriales bacterium
TAGTGGGATCCACACCGTAGGACTGCATGTTGTAAATCAGACCGGAGAAGTTCACCGGCGAGCCGTGGGTCAGGTGCCCGCCGTGGGCCAGGCTCATGCCCAGCACCGTGTCGCCGGGCTGGACCATCGCCAGATAGGCAGCCAGATTGGCGCTGACACCGCTGTGTGGCTGGACGTTGGCGTAGGCCGCGCCGAACAGCTGCTTGGCGCGTTCGATGGCCAGACTCTCCACCTCATCGACGACATGGCAGCCGCCGTAGTAGCGCTTGCCCGGATAGCCCTCGGCATATTTGTTGGTCAGCACGCTGCCCACGGCCTCCATGACGGCCAGGGAGGTGAAGTTCTCCGAGGCAATCAGCTCGATCTGGGTCTGTTGGCGGCGCAGCTCGTCGGTGAGGATGGCGGCGACGGCCGGGTCTTGCGCTCTGAGATTGGTTTGGTACATGGATCCCTCTCCTTACCCCCGTTGTTATTGTTCCAGCTGTGCAATCTTGGCCAACCGCTCGCTGTGACGACCAGCAGCGAAGTCGGTGTTCAAGAAAGACTCCATTATCCGCTTGTTGGTATCGAAATCAACCAGGCGACCGGACAATGTTACAACATTGGCATCGTTGTGTTCGCGGGCCAGGACGGCGAATGCCGGGTCGGTGATATTGGCGGCGCGGATGCCGGGGAGCTTGTTGGCGGCGATGGCCATGCCGATGCCGGTGCCACAGACCAGGACGCCCAGTTCGGCCTGGCCTTTGGCTACGGCGCGAGCTACCAGTTGGGCGTAATCCGGGTAATCGACGCTGGTGGCGCCGTCTTCGGCACCGAAGTCGGTAACCGGGTAACCCTTCTCGGCCAGCCAGGCTGCCAGCTGCTGTTTCTGAGCAAAGCCAGCATGGTCGCTGGCTATTGCCACTCTAGCCCTTGCCATTCAATCGCTCCCTCGCGCAGTAAAGTTGGTTGTGCATGGATACAGCTTACTATTGTTGAATGCGAAGTCTCTGCTGCGACTCCCCCATCGATAAGCACTTCGGCGTGAGCGGCGAGCCGTGGGGCGATCTGGCGGGCGCTGGTGGCGGCCGACTGACCGGAGAGGTTGGCACTGGTGGTGGCCAGCGGCACTCCGACGCTGCGGATCAGGGCCCGCACCAACGGGCTGGCGGAGCAACGGATGGCGATACTGCCATCTGCGGCCCGCAGATCGGCAGGGACGCCTGGCGCCGCTTCGACAACCAGCGTCAGCGCTCCGGGCCAGTGGCGCTCGGCCAGCCGCAGGGCATAGTCCGGCAGGTTTTGCGCCCACTGCTGAAGCTCAGCAGGTTCGGCAATCAGCAGTGGGATGGACTTCTCCGCCGGACGCTGCTTGGCGTCATAGAGCGGTTGCAGACTGGCGCCAGGCAGTGCCGCCAATCCCAGGCCGTAGACGGTGTCGGTCGGAAACAGCGCTAAACCCCCGGCTGCCAGCAGCGCCGCCGCCTGCTCGATGATCAGAGGGTCGGGATGGGTGGGGTCGGTTTTGAGCAGCAAAGTCATGTCAGCCAGTATACCCGTTAATCTGCTATGATTGACGGAGTCTGGTATCGGGGGCGTGGCGGAATTGGCATACGCAGTGGACTTAAAATCCATCGCCGCAAGGCTTGTGAGTTCGAGTCTCACCGCCCCTACCAGATTCAGCTGCGGTTTTGCGATTTTTGGAGGCCGAATTGTTGCGAGATGGACACACTGAGGGTTTAAGCCGGCGCGAATTGCTGCAAGGCATGGCCCTGGGGGCTGTGGGGACAGCGGGGGCCGGATTGCTGGCCGCCTGTCAGGCACCGGCGGCGCAAACTACCGATAAGACCGACACCGGGGCCGCCGAACAAGCGGCGACCGCGACAACTGCGCAGCGTTCCTCCCCTGGCCAACCTGCAACTCTGCCAGCCCGCGAGGAAGCCAGCAACTTCAATGTCATGCCGGACAGCGAGACCAAGGTCGGCAACACCTATGAGAACCTGATGACGGCCCTGGCTGGTGAAACTGCGGCCAACGCCAAGTATGAGGCCTTTGCCGTGGCTGCCGAGGCCGCCGGGTTCTCCCAGATCTCCCGACTGTTCGTCTGCACTGCCGACGCCGAGAAGATCCATATCGAGCTGGAATTCAGGCTGGCCAGCGGCATGGACGAGGGTACCGTCAAGCCCAAGGCCCCGGAGATTGAGCCTGATAGCACCGACATCAATCTGATTATCGGCGCCAAAGGCGAGATCTACGAAACCTCGGATATGTATCCAGCCTTCATTGAGGTGGCCATCAAGGAGAAGGAGACCGCTGCCGCCCAGGTCTTCACCCGCGCCAAGCAGGCTGAGGCCTTCCACGCTCAGCTGTATCTGGATGCCTACAACACCATTGATACGCCCGACGATGAGCATTACTATCTCTGCCCGGTCTGCGGTTATATCCACAAGGGCGACGATTTTGAGACCTGCCCGATCTGCCTGACCGGCAAGGACCGCTTCAGCGCTTACTGAGGTACAGCGCCATACCGTGCAGGGTATCGGTCTCGGAGATGGTCAGCTCGTCCAGGTCGGCCAATTCCAGTACGACATCGAGCACTATCAGGCCGCCGACGATGATTGGCGCCCGGGCTGGATCCAGGCCGACGCGCTGACGGCGCTGCTCCAGATTCATATTTGCTAAATCCTTTAACACATTGCGTAGCTCTCCAGCACTGATGCGCGCCCGATGGACCTGCTCGCGGTCGTAAGGCTCCAGGCTCTCCCGCACCGCGATGGCCGAAGTGGCCGCGCCGGCAACACCGATAGCCAGCTGGGGCTGGATGGGCATTTCGGCAAAGAAATCCCACATCAGGGTCATCAACCAATCCCGGGCGGTCTTAAGCTCGCCAGCGGTGGGTGGGTCGGAGCTGAGGAAGCGGTCGGTGATGCGGCGGGAGCCGGCATCGAAGGAACGGCTGAGCATGATGTGGTGATGTAGCCCCAGAGCCAGCTCGGTGGAGCCGCCACCGACATCGATGACCAGCACAGCCTGATTGTCGATCTCCGGGGTATCTGCAAAGCCGCTGAGCGTGCCACTGAAACCAAGCTCGGCCTCCAGCTTGCCGCTGATGATCTCGACCTCCAGGCCAATCTGGCGCAGGGCGGCCAGTACGCTTTGAGAATTGGCGGCATCACGCATGGCCGAGGTGGCCACCGCCCAGATGCTCTCCACAGGCTGAGTGCCGGCGCATTCATAGGCGGCGATACGCTCCAGATAACCGGCGCAGACGGCCAGCTCGCGCTCCACCGCCTCCTGATGGATGAGACCGGTGGCTGCCAGCCCTTCGCCAAGATGGGTGATGATGCAATCCCGCTCCAACTCCTCGACCACGCCGGCACAGACGTCGGCGATCAGCAGGCGGGTGGTGGCGGTTCCCAGATCGATGGCTGCGACGCGCATCTACAGCCCCGGGATGGGATCGTGCTCCAGCGCCGGCGCCTGGGCGGGCGCGACGCCGAAGAACTCATCGAGGGTCTGGGTCCACCAGTCGCCCTCGGATTCCACCGAACCGGGTTGCACGGCCTCGGGCAGGACGGTCGTGGATTCTTTGGTACTCAGTCCGGTGATGTTCACCGCCTCCTCGCCGCTGTGCACCCAGCCAAACTGCTCGCGGGCTCTGTCCTCAATGCCTTGCGGTGTGTCCAGGGCGGCGATTTCCTCGGTGATTCTGTCGTTGCGCTCCAGGACTGCCTGATATTCGGCGTTCAGGCGTTGGTTTTCGCGCAGAGCCAGATAATATTCCCTGGCCACCGGGTATAACATCGCGGCCGCCAGCGCCAGGCAGGCCAGCAACCCAAGCAGGCTCAGCGTCACAGCCATGAAGATGCGGCCAGCGCGGTTGCCGGCTGCAGCCTTGCCGCCCGCAGACTTGCCGCTCCCCGGCGACTTCGCGGCAGCAGGCACTCTGGCGCTGCCCTGCTCCCGGCCGGCAGCCGACGCGGCTTTGGCCGGGCTTGAAGAGGCTTTGCGTTTGACCGGCCTGTCAGCCGTCGATGCCTTCGATTCGCGGCTTGATGATGCCATAACTGCCGTCTTTCCTCCGATACAGTACGTTTATGAGTCCGGTTATGCTGTCGGTATAGACGTAGAAATCATGTCCGAGCAAGTCGATGCGGATCAGGGCTTCTTCCTCTGTCAGAGCATCCAGGTCGACCTCTTTGACGCGGACGACCTTGTCCTCGTCCTCCACGGCGGCGACATGCTCTGCCGGGGTCTCGTCCTCGCTCAGCGGCGTGAGGATATCGGCCAGCTTCTTGCCATGCAGGCGGCGGTCGACCACCCGGGTCTTGTATTTACGCAGCTGGCGCTCAACCTTGGCGGCGGCGACATCGATGGCTGCGTACATATCCTCCTCGCGCTCTTCGGTGCGGATGATATGGCCTTTGGTGTGCAAGGTGACCTCGGCGATAGCCGGGCGGGGGTTGGCCGGATTGCGCTCCTTGCGCAGCACCACCTCGGCACGCATCGGTGTGATGTTGAACACCTTGACGGAGTTGCCGATCTTCTCCTCAACGTAATCCCGCAAAGGTTCGCTGATGGTCATTTTGCGACCGGTTACCGTGATGTCCATGGGTTGTGGTCCTTCCTGTTGGGAGACAGCTGTCTGGGCATTCTGCGCGCACTGTGGCATGTCGGCTGGACTTTGCGGAGAATGTCTGCAATGAGTTTACCGCACCTGGCAGGCGGGGGGTGGCATTGTTACCGGAATTTCACGCGCGGTTTCAGGCGCGGTCTCAGGCGATGACTCAGGCGATGTGGCCGAGGAAGTCCTTGGTACGCTCGTGCTGGGGATGGTCGAAGACCTCGCCAGGCGTGCCTTCTTCGACGATGTAGCCCTCATCCATGAACACCACCCGATGAGCGGCCTCGCGGGCAAAACCCATTTCGTGGGTGACAACCATCATGGTCATGCCGCCTTCGGCCAGCTCGCGCATCACGTCGAGCACACCCCGGACCAGCTCCGGGTCGAGGGCGGAGGTGGCTTCGTCGAACAGCATGACGTGCGGGTCCATGGCCAGGGCCCGGGCGATGGCCACGCGCTGCTGCTGGCCGCCGGAGAGCTGGGC
>JAISUQ010000176.1 GCA_031272005.1 Coriobacteriales bacterium
GGGGGGGGGGGGCCCGGGGGATTGGGGTTGCGAGGTTGCCCGGTGCTCAGCGTTTACGGTCAGCGCAGGCCGCGCAGTCCGAAGCGCAGGGCGCGCTCGGGGCAGGCGTCGATGCACTGGCCGCAGCGCAGGCAGTCGCCGGCGATGACCCGGCTGGCCTGTGCGGTGATGGCGGGCGTGAGGATTACTGGGTCGGCCAGGCAAGCCCGTTGGCAACTGCCACAACGGGTGCAGGCGTCATGATTGATGCGGATGCGGAGAAACCCGAGGCGCCCCAGCAGCTGGTACAAGCCGCCCACCGGACAAAGTGCCCGGCACCAGACGCGCGGCGACCAGAGCAATTCCGCCAGGATGATGGCCACCAGCGTACTTGTCCCGGCCAGGCTGCCGAACAACAGCAGCTTGTT
This sequence comes from Coriobacteriales bacterium, assembly GCA_031272005.1. Lineage (GTDB taxonomy): Bacteria > Actinomycetota > Coriobacteriia > Coriobacteriales > UBA8131 > JAISUQ01. Next base: position 408 of record JAISUQ010000176.1, read on the forward strand.
GGCGGCACCAATCGGCGAGATGCTCTCGAACAGCAACTTGCCGCTGAGCAGCGAGACAACCAAAAAGCCAGCCGCCACCCAGATCTTGGTACGCCGAGGCAGCACCGTGCCAGCGGCCGGCAGATGCAAACGCCGCCGCAGCCAGTCCGTCAACTCCAGCAGCAGGTTGACCGGGCAGACCCAGCCGCAGAAGGCCCGCGCGCCAATCAGCGTGTAGGCCACAAGCACGATCCCAGCCGGCAGCAGACGAGCCGGCTCCAGCGTCTTGCTGGCCGCGATGACCTGCAGGGTGGCATAGGGGTCGGCCAGCTCCAGCAGCTGGATGCTGCTGGCCGACAGGGAGCCATAGATGCCCAGGTCAGCCGGAGTGGCGATGACATCCTCAACCGGTGCGGTCAAGCCCAACAGCGACCAGCCGGCCAGCAGCAGCGGTGCCGCCAGCAGCAGCAACACCGCTATCTGCAGACAACGGCGGGCGACAAGCCAGCCACTCCGACGACCGGATGGCTTATCGCTCGTTGGCTTATCGACTACTTCAACTTCAGTTCTCATGGCTGCCTTTAAGGAAACACCAAGAGGACTCCGCCTGCCTGGTGACGTTGGCATCACCCTGCAACCGCACCCTGGCTTTCAGGACGCCGCACCCTTCAGCTTGGCCTGGATCTGCGGGTCGTCCTCGAAGTTGGCGTAGACCAGCTGCACCGCCGCCACGCCGGGAATCTGCACCAGGGCGGCAGAGATGGACTGCGAGATGGACAGGCTGGCAGCCTCTATCGAGACCACGATGCTGTTGCCATGCACGCTGTGCACCTCCACCCCGCCGATGCCGGCCAGGGCCGAGCGCACCTCTGCGGTGCGCCCGGCATGGCTCTCTACTATCAAACTGGAAATAACCACTGCTCTATCCTCTGCTCTGCTAGGCCTTCTCGATCTTGACCGGCGTCTTCTTGTAGTCCGGCTCCTTGGACAGCGGGCAATAGATGTCCTCCACCGCCAAATTGATCAGGTTATCGGTGGAGAAGAACGGTGCGAACACCCGCCCGGCTGGCGGCTCGACGCGCTTATCCGTCGTGGCCTTGATCTCGAACGTGCCGTATTGCGAGGTCACACGGACGTTGTCGCCGCTGGCGATGCCCAGCGCGCTGGCGTCGGCGTCATTGATGTACAGCAGCGCCTCGGGCAGGGTGTTGTTCAGATCCGGGATGCGGGTGGTGTTGGAGCCGGTATGCCACTGCTCCAGCAGACGCCCGGTGACGAACCAGAACGGGTACTCGTCGTCCGGGGAGAGCGCCGGCGGCTCGTAGGGCCGGAAGCAGACGGCCGGCTTCATGCCCGCGGTCTTGTAGAAGCTCAGGTCGCCAGCCTTGCCAGCCTCGCCGTAGGTCTCCACACCCACGGCGTCGTAGCCGGCTTCCTGTGGACCGCCGGCATTGAAGCGCCAGCTGGTGCCCAGCCATTTGCCATCGACCTCGCGCACCGGCCAGAGCAGGCCGTGGTTGGTGAGATACTCATCATAGGGAGCCAGCTGCTTGGCCTCCATCTTCAACTTGCTCTCGGTATTCAGCGCTTCCACGCTGGCCTTCATCGACGGGTTGGAGAAGATGCGGTACTCCTCCCACACCGCCTTGCAGGTCTCGCGGGCATCGGCCTTGAAGTCGTCGCCCTCCCAGATGAAGCCGAACAGCTTGCTGAAGGCATCCTCCTCGCCGATCTTGGCCCCGTCCAGCACCCGCCTGGCCACCTGCAGGATAATCCACATATCCCATTTGGCCTCACCCGGCGGGTCGACGGCCTTCTCGAAGACAGAGGTACGCCGCTCGGCGTTGCCAAACTGCCCCTCGCGCTCCACCCACATCGCCGCCGGCAGCACCACATCGGCATACTGGCAGCTGAGTGTGGGATAGACCTCGTTGACCACCACGAAGGTGTCGATGATGCCCTTTTTGTCGCCCTTGCCCAAGAAACGGGTCAAATTGGGCATCGAGACCGCCCAGTTGTTGCAGGTCGACCAGAAGAAATCATACTTGCCCGAGCTCATATCGCGGAAGATCTTCACAGTATGCGGGCCGTTGGCCTGGATCTCGTCCAGATAACCCTCAGGCAGATCCCAGACCGCCTCGGTGTAGCGGCGATGTGCCTCGTTGGCCACCACCAGGTCGGCCGGCAAGCGGTGCGAGAAGGTGCCCACCTCGCGGGCGGTACCGCAGGCGGTGGGCTGGCCGGTCAGCGAGAAGGCGCCGCAGCCCGGCTGGGCATATTTGCCGGCCAGCAGGTGGGCGTTGTAGATGCAGTGGTTCATCCAGGTACCGCGGTTGTGCTGGTTGACGCCCATCGTCCAGAAGCTCATGATCTTCAGGCTCTTATCCGCAAACAGCTTGGCCAGCTCCTCCAGATCGGCGGCGGCCACGCCGGAGAGCTCGGCGGTGTACTCGAAGGTATAGGGAGCGACCAGGCTGGCGAACTCCTCCAGGCTGCTCTCGGCAGTGGTGCCGGAGTTCTTGATCACATCGGTGCCGTCGTAGCCATCCTCAAAGGCGTTGCCCAGATCGGTCATGCCGGTCTGGAACTTCAGATGGTCGCTGACGAAGGCCTCGTCGTAGAGCTGGTTGGCCACCAGGTAGTTGCAGATGCAGTTGGCGATGGCGATGTCGGTGCCGGGGTTGAAGATCAGCGTCTTGGCACCCTCGGAAGTGCGGGTCTTGATGGTGCCCAAATCGTAGTGCTTGACATTGGTATCGGTGTTCTTGCGGCCCACCAGGCGCTGGTAGAGGACGGGGTGCGCCTCGTACATATTGGCACCCCAGGTGATGAAGACATCGGCCTCGTCGATGTCGGCGTAGCAATTGGCCGGCTCATCGGTGGAGAAGACGTTCATGAAGGCCACCACGGCGCTGGCCATGCACAGGCGGGCGTTGGGGTCGATGTTGTTGGACAACAGACCGGCCTTCCAAAACTTGGCCAGCACGTAGCCATCGGTAATCGGCAGCTGGCCGGAGGCCCAGAAGGCCATCCGGGTCTTGTCGGTCTGCCAGGTGGCCTTGAGCTTCTCGGCCACCAGATCCAACGCCTCTTCCCAGGTCGCCTCGCGCAGACCGCCATCGGTGCCCTTGGTCGACTTGTCGTCGCGGATCAGCGGCACGGTGAGGCGGTCGTCGGCGTAGAGCAGCTGGGCCAGGCTCTGGCCTTTGATGCACAGGGCACCGAGGTTGGACTGGTTTTCCGGGTCGCCTTCGACGGAGATAATCACACCGTCCTTGACGCCCACCAGCACGCCACAGCCCACGCCGCAATAGCGGCAGACGGCGGTATAGGTCTGATCCGCCACCATCGAGCTGTCGCCACCACCACCGCCGGTGTTCGTACCACCGCTGCTGGGGCTGCAACCGGCAAACGACACAGCCGTCCCGGCGGCAGCAGCCGTAGCCATGGCCACCGCAGTGGATTTTACGAAATTCCTTCTGGTCAGTTCCATGTTCTTTCTCCCTTTCTTCTCCTACTGATTTCTCTGAGCTTCTTCTATCCTGATCGCCGTTGTGGGCTGACGCACATAACAGCGTTGGACACAGATCCCGCAACCGGTGCATTTTTCGGCATCGACCACCGGCGCGAAGATGGCAAATCCCCGGTTGCCAGCCTCCGGCACCCGGTATTCGCAGGTGATGGCCTCGCCTATCAGCGGACAGGAGCGGTAGCAGACCTCGCAGCGGATGGATTTGGAGATGGCGATACACAGTTCCTCGTCGATGACCGCCGTGCCCATCCGCACATCCTCGCGCTTGCTGACGTCGCGCAGGGCGCCGGTGGGGCAGGCCGCTACACAGGGGAAGTCGTGGCAGAGCTGGCAGGCCTGGGAGGCGGCGTCGATGACCGGCGTTCCGGCGGCTATACCAGCCTGCCAGGTCGCAGCCTGGATGGCGACATAGGGACAGGCCTCGATGCACTTGCCGCAGCTGGTGCAACGGGACAGGAAATCCTCTTCACTTTGGATACCGGGTGGGCGGAGCAAGAAACCGTTGTCGGCGATGAGGTTATACACCGACTGCAGCCCGATGATGCCGGCAGCCGCAAAAGCCGCCGCCCTGAAGCCTTCCTTCTCAGCCATCCATACCTTCCATCCCTTGAGTACCCTCAATGTTAGATGGCTGGCAGTCTGTGGCCAATCAGGGCAACTCCCCTGATGCAGGGGAAAATCCCTATTTTGATAGTTGATGTCATTACCGGGCTTGCAGCGGTGAGCCAGAGGTGGACTCGCGGTACAAAAAAGGCGCGGGCTGGTGGGCCCGCGCCTTTGGCAGTGCTGTTACTGGTGGTACTGACTTACAGCGCAGCCATGATCTTGCCGGCCATGCGTCCGTGGGTCATGGCCATACCCATGGAGTTGCCGGCGCTGGGCGTGGAGTAACCCATGCCATAGCGTTGGCCAACCGTGTTGCCGGCGG
>JAISUQ010000150.1 GCA_031272005.1 Coriobacteriales bacterium
GGTCATCGTCTTCCTTTCTGTCGATAATTCTATCAACCGACATTTTAGGCGATGGCCGCTTCTACTGCCTCAGGCAGCTTTCAGCGGTCGGTCGTTACACCAACTTTTGGGGCATAATCCATCTTTATCTGTTTCAATCTTATTCACCATTAAACAATAAGCTTGTTATACATAGACTAATTGAGACTGACTCTGCCAAAGCCATATTGAAAGGTGACCAGACAGGTACTTTTGAATGCGTCCATGCTGAAAACCTAATTGGGGAAGTGGATGCGTTGAAAGTTGGCAATTCAGCGGAGTGGAAAACAACAATCTATCCGCCTTTTTGCACGGAGCTCATAAGGCGTCTTTTCAAGAGCATAGGAATGTACTGCCAGAGAGGCTACAAGCGAAATCACTATTCACATGCGATTATGTGCAAAGCTCTGGATTGGCTCTGCTACCGTATGCGTTTAAGAATCTCCAGAAATTAGCTACAGGTGCCGGGGTTTTCTCTTGCTTTCTTGATTTCTAGTCGGTGGCGGATAAACCAGGTGAGGCTGACGGCGAGCAGGGCCAGGCTGATCCATTGGGAGGTGGAGAAGGGGCCGAAGATGCCGCGTAGTTCGTCGCCGCGGAAGAACTCCAGGATGAAGCGGAGCATGGCGTAGAGACTCAGGTAGAGGAAGGTGGGCAGGCCATCGGGGCGGGGGCGGCGGGTGTAGAGCAACAGGCCAATGAACAGCAGCAGGTTGCCGCCGGCTTCGAACAGTTGCACCGGCAACAGGGGCACATGCGGGGCAAACGGCGAGGAGGCCAGCACCACGCCGATGGGCAGGTCGGTCTCCTCTCCCCAGCAGCAGCCGGCGGCAAAGCAGCCCAGGCGGCCGAAGCAGTGGAACAGCGGCACGCCAGGGGCGATGGCGTCGAGCAGGCTGTAGAGTGGCACCTGATAGCGGCGGGCGTAGATGTAGACGCCGAGCAAACCACCCAGCAGCCCGCCGTAGAAGACGATGCCACCGCCGAAGAGCAGGCTGAAGAACTCCAGGGTCAGGCCTTCTGTGCGCAGGTAGGCCACGAACTCGGGAAACGCCGAGATGATGTAGAGCAGCTTGGCGCCCACCAGCGCCCCGATGAAGGCGTAGCACAGCGAGTAGCCAACATCCTGACGCGGCGCGGCTTTGACATAGGGCCAACGCAGCACCACCAGCACCATGGCTGCCGCTCCCACCAGCGCCAGCAGCGAGTAGACCGGCACTGTCACAGGCCCGATGTCTATTGAGAACAGCATCAGATGAGTTGCCTGTTGGTGCCGGTGCAGCCTCAGGAGTTGACGATGTCGCTGAGGGCAGCGCAGCCGATGCAGGCCACACAGGAGATGCAGGCAATCGTCAGCACAACACTGACGGCCACGCCAATCACCGACAGGATGAATCCCAGATTGGAGTTAGGCGTCTTCTGCTTCTTGTTCTGGTTGATACCCATCACAATGCCGATGATTCCGCAGACCAGGCCACCGAGATCGAGGATACCCGACAGGACCGGCCCTACACCCAGGCCCAGAAAACCAACCAACACTGCGGCGCAGGAGATGATGCCCAGCACCAGTATCGGAAACCCAGGGTCCTTGCCAGCGGCACCCTGTTGGACAGGCGGCGTTGCGGGCTGATAACTGCCTGGCGCTGGTTGATAGCCGCTGGTGGATTGTGAACCGTTGGCGGACGATTGATAACCCGTCGGCTGGCTGCCTGGTACTGCTCCCGGCGCCTGCCCGTCAGGCGTGCTGCCGACGTTGAGTACCACAGCCGCGCCGGTCGCCGATTGCGGGTTGGTTTGAGTGACAGTCGTGGCGGCGGCCGCTGTGGCCGCTGTGGCCGCTGCTGTTGCTGCCGTTGCTGGTGTAACGGAGGTGCCAAACGTGGGCGCCACAGCTGCTTCAGAGAGCACTGCGGCCGTTGAAACTCCCGCCTGGGCTACAGCTGCTTCGGCTGCCGCCTCTATCACCGACCCGGGCGCTGCTTCTGGCGCAGGCGCTGTAGCCATATCGGGCGCTGTTGCAACTTCTGTGGCTGCAGCATTCAGCTCAGTCGCAGTTGTCTCGGACAACTCAGCCGCAACGCCCGCTGCCTCGGCGGCCGGTGCCGTTGTGGCATCGATTGCCGCTGCAGCCGTTGCCTCAGCTGCCTCAGCGGCCTCAGTTGCCGTCGTCACTGCGGCCTCTGCGGCATCCGTTGCCTCAGTGGCCTCCGTTACCACCGTCGCAGCAGCATTTGCGACATCCGGCACCACAACTTCGGCAGCTGCATCAACAGCATCCTCCGGCACCTCGTAAGTGACTTCCACCGGTTGCTCAGCCGCATCATTGGCCGCAGCCACATCAGCCGCAACCTGGCTGGCCGCTGCATCGCCAGCCAGCGCCTCGCTGGCCGCTGCGTCGCTGGCCGCAGCCACATCAACCGCTGCCTCGCCGGCCGCCGCCCCCGCGCCGTCAACCGCAGTCGCAGGTGCATCAACCGGCGTCGCCGGCACAGTCGAGGCCCGGTATTGCTCGGACCAGCTGGTGCCGTCCCAATAGCGTTCTTTGCTGGTGTCGCCCAGTGGGTCGGGATACCAACCCGCAGGCACGCTTACTTCAGACATTTTCTCTCCCCATCCGAAAGTATGAATACATTATGGAGATTATGATAGCAGATACTGCCCCCACGATGAGCATTATTGTACCAACCTGAGACAGTCCCCCCGATGCAGCCACCACAACCGGCACCAATGGCGAGACGGCCGGCGTCAGTACGGCATCGTTGTACAGGCCCCCACCCAAGGTCATGTTCAGCACAAAGAACGGCAAGAACAGCCAGGTGGTCACAGTACGGCCCAAAAGTTGTGCCAGCAGGGCGGCCAGCAAGGCTGAATAGGCGATGATGGCCATCAGCCCCAGTATGATTGTCCAGGTAATGGTGGCCTGCAGGGCCAGCGTCATCACTAGTAGATAGCATGCTAATATCAACAGCCAAGCCAGCAGCACGGCAGCCAGCGAGGCCAGCAGTTGGCGGATATAGGCCCAGCGGCCATGAACCCGCAACCGCCGCGATTGGGCGGTGGGCACCGTCAACGCGCTGTGCAGCCAGGCCAGCAGCAACAGCAACGCCGCCACGCTGAACACCGGCTCTGCGGTTTGCGCGCCAGCCTGTGCACCGTCCTGCGTGCCAGCCGTCGCACCCGTCTCCGCACCCGTCTCCACATCGGTTTGCGCCCCAGCCTGCCAGCCCGGCCCCTCGTACACCACATCCAGCAGATCCAGCGGCTGGGCCTCGGCCAACGGCGGCGCCTGCTCGCCATACTCCGCCAACGCCAGCTCCAACTCGCGGTAAGCCCGCAGGCGCATGGCCGCATCGGCCACCTGCTCCTGGGCGAAGCTGCTGTCGGTGATGCCGGGGGCTGGATAAAACTCCAGGTTCAAGCGGCCACCGGCAGCGATGCGCTCGGAGAAGTCGGTTGGGATCACCACCAGCGCCTGGACCTGATAGCGCTCGAAGACGGCATTGGCGCTCAACGCCGGCTCCACCACCAGCACCTCCAGATTGGGCGTTGCCTGAAGCCGCTCGATGAACGCCGCCGAGTTGTCGTCGGCGGCCTGCTCCTGCACCGCCAGGCTCATGGCTGGTGCCCGCCCGCCCAGGGCCTGAGCGCCGGTGACACCCATCAGCAGCATCAGGGCCACTACCAGCGCCAGCAGCGGCAATAACTGGCGCTGGGCCTTGAGTTGCAGCAGCAGCAGGGTTCCCATGGCCATCAGCTGACTTTTCGCCATTCAAAATAGCAAATTCCGGCGGCCAACGCTACCGGCACCACGAATCCCAACAACTGCATCGGCTCCAGGTTGCCGCCCAGCGACCAGATGGCCAGGAGGTTGGCCAGCCAGGCCGGATTACCCAGACGCAGCGATGATTCCATTAAAAAGGATGGATAAAACCCGCCGCCCACAAACAGCATCAGAAAGCACAGCGCCAGGCAGCCGAGCATCGCTCTGGTCGCTGCGCCGGCCGGCGGGCCAGGCAGGCCGCTGAAGACGAGAAAGATCGGGGTCAGCACCAGTCCCAGCAGTGCAGAAGACAACAGCGCCGCCCCGATGTTCAGCCCGGGCGCCAGAAAGCGCAGGGCACAGGCCACCATCAGGCCTAACAAAGCCGACAGCAAAGCCCCCAGCAGCATCTGCACCAGCAGCAATTGTCCAAAGCGTACCTGACGGTAGCGCAGGCGTCGGATGTGCCCCTGGGCAT
>JAISUQ010000031.1 GCA_031272005.1 Coriobacteriales bacterium
GATACCAACAGCGGCGATACCAGCAGTGTCGATGGCAAGTATCACAACTCAGTTCTGGGACTGTCTCTGGAGCTTCCGGAGGATTGGAGTATCGAGGAGGACGGTGACGTCGTCTATGCCTACAGCCCCAACGACGCCATGGTGATGCTCTCCATGGATAATACCGTCACTGCCGGCGAGGTCAAGGAGCAGCGCGACGATTTTCTCGAAGCCATGGCCGACACCTTTGGCTCGCAGTACTACCAGCTGGCCTATGAGGACGACTGGAAGTTCAACGGCCTGACCTGGCACGAATTCTCCCTGGACCTGGTGGGCGACAGCGATTGGGACACCTACTACACCGACATCTACTTCACCGACGACGGTCGGGGCAACGTCCTGTTTTTCATCTACATGGAAAGCTACGCCGATATGCATGATGAGGACTTTGAGGCGATGTTCGATATGCTCGCCACGGTAAAGGTAGACTCGGGCAGCGCCAGCGGGTCGGGCAGCAGCAGCGGCTCGGGCAGTGGCAGCGGCAGCGGCTCGGGCAGCTCAGCCAACAAAGGCAAGACCGAGACAGCCTAGAGAGGCGCAGGGCTCGAAAGGGCGCAATGAATTGCGCCCCTACGGGGATTGCCATAGTCGGGATGAATCAGGGCTTCTCTGAGAATACCGAGTTTGTCTGGGCAGTAGCAGATCTGCCTTCTCCAACGCTTCGCTTCAGCCGTTGTTCTTGCGCCAGGTGACCGGTTCGAAATCGGGGATCAGGCTGGTCAGGCGCTCGTCGACGTCGACGTCGAGCACGGAGTTGAAGATGTTGGTGGCAATCATCTGGGCGGCGAAGCCCACCAGCAGGGTCAGCTCGCGGTCGTTCCAATGTTGCTTGAGGCGGGCAATCAAATCATCGGTGACGCCGTTGAGGTCCTTGACGATGGTGCTGCCCAGCTCCTGCAGCAGGGCCTCGCGCTCGCTGGTGGAGAAGTCATGCGGATCCTCTCCCAAGTCCTTGAGGTCGCTGATGAAGAACAGCGAGCAGAGGATGCAGCCGTTGGTGGTGGAGATGGCATGGGCGAAGATGATGGCCTCGCGCTTGGAGAGGATCTCCAGCAGATCGGCCCAGAGTACGTACCAGCCCATGAAGACGTCATAGGTGTCGAAGTCGTTGAGCAGGGCACGCTTCATGTTGGAGATGGAGCCGGACTTGCCGATCTGGTAGTCGAAGGCCTCCTTGACCTTGCCGGTGGCCTCCTCGTAAGTTACTAGCGGTACGCGGGTCATGACGGTTTCCTTTCTTCTCGGTTGCCGGGCACCTGAAGCGCAGGGAGTCTGCGCCCGGGTGGCGGCTGGCTGCGCACGGGGCGCGGTTATCAGGATAACGCTATCTCGAAGGCCTGAGCCAAATCGGCCTGCAGGTCTTGGATGCTTTCCAGGCCCAGGGAGAGCCGGATGGTCTCCGGCACCAGGCCGGTGTTGGCACGGGCCTCATTGGACAGCTCAATGTGGGTGGTCTGGGCGGGATTGATGATCAACGAGCGGGCGTCTCCGATATTAGCTTGATAGCTGAACAGCTTGACGTTATCCAGGAAGCGGCGCTTCTGCTCTTCGGTGCCCGCAAATCCGAAGCTGACGATGCTGCCGGCTCCGCGTGGCAGGTACTTCTCGGCCAGTTGGCGATAAGGGTTGCCAGCCGCCGTGGGATGCGCCACCCAGGACACGGCAGGATGGGCTTGCAGCCAGGGCACAATGGCTTCGGCATTGGCCACCTGCCTGGCCACTCGCTCGCTCAGCGTTTCGATGCCCAGCAAAATCAGGTAGGCGTCAAAGGGGCTCAGGGCGGCCCCCAGGTAGTTGAGGTGCAACGCCCGCAGACGGCCGGTGAAGGGGATGTCTGGGAATACCGCCAGGCAGCTCTGCGGCACATCATCGGCGTCGCGTAAAAACCAATGCGGGGCGGTGAACTGCGGAAACTTGCCGCTGCCGTAGTCGAAGTCGCCGCTCTCGACCACCAAGCCGGCGATGACGTTGCCGTGCCCGCTCAAAGCCTTGGTGGCCGAGTAGACCACTACATCAGCACCATGGGCGAAGGGGTTGAGCAGATACGGCGTGGCCAGGGTGTTGTCGACTATCAACGGGATGCCATGGCGATGGGCGACATCGGCCAGGGCGGCCAGGTCGGTGACGGTGGCCAGCGGGTTGGTGATGCTCTCCACATAGATGGCTTTGGTGTCCTCAGTGATAGCTTGCTCGTAGGCATCGATGTCATCGGCATCCAGTACCACATCGATATGGATGCCCAGCTCCGGGTAGATGTTGGAGAAGCCGTCCACCGTGCCACCGTAGAGGCGGTAGTTGGTCAGCACGTGCCCGCCCGGCCCGGCCACGTTGAGCAGGGCATAGCTGACCGCCGCCATGCCGGAAGCCAGGGCGATGGCGGCTGCCGCGCCCTCGTGCAGGGCGGTGACCCGCCGCTCCAGCACATCCACCGTGGGGTTGGACAGCCGGGTGTACAGCGGGTCGTCGTCCTCGAAGGCGAACATCGCATCGGCGCGCTGGGCCGTCTCCAGGGTGTAGGCCGTGGTCTGGTAGATCGGCACGCTGACCGCATGGTTGTGCTCGGTGGGATTATAGCCGGCCCGCACCTGCCGGGTGGCGAAATCCCAATTCTCCTGTGTCATTTCCCTGTCCTCCTCGTGATGGGTTTTTCCATTGTGGCCTCACGCCCCCAGATGCTTGCGCTCTGCCTCGCCGATCAGACGCTCCAGCTTCTCCAACACCACGTCAATCAGCTCGAAGGGGATGTTCAACGCCGGGATAAGAGGGATGCGGTTGCCGTAGTAGCCACCGTGGTCCAGCAGCAGCCCTTCGGCCAGGCCGGCCAGGCGGATGTCGTAGACCAGGTTGGGAGCGGGGGTCTTGCGCACCGGGTCGAGGACGAATTCCAGGCCCAGGTAGATGCCGGCATGGTCGATGTAGCCCAGGCTGGGATGCTTGGCGGCAATGGCGTCCAACCCGGCCTTGAAGCGCTCGCCGCGCTGGTTGACGCCGTCCAAGAAGCCCGGTGCGGTGATGGTGTCCAGCACCACATGGGCGGCGGCGCAGGCCACAGCGTTGCCAGCCTGGGTGTTGATGTGCGCGGTGGCCTGCCAGCTGGAGAGGATCTCCGCCGGTGCCACCACGGCCGAGAGGGGCAGGCCGCCGCCGAGGGTCTTGGAGACGGCGATGATGTCGGGGCGGATGCCGGAGTGCTCGTAGCCCCAGAGCCTGCCGCTGCGCCCCAGGCCGGTCTGCACCTCGTCGATGATCAACAGGATGCCGTGTTCGTCGCAGATGCGGCGCAGTTCGGCCAGGTACTCGCGGGGCGGCACGTAGTAGCCCGAGGAGCTCTGGAACGGCTCGGCCAGGATGGCCGCCACCAGGTTGCCAGAGCCATCGGCCCAGGGCGAGAAGGTGCCACGCAGACTGCGGTCCAGGTCGTCCAGGGCTTCCATACCGAAGCTGCAACTCTCCGCCAGATTGGCGCGATAAGTGTGCGGGAAGCCGAAGAAGCCCACGTTGCCACCGGTGCCGCCCGGGTAGAAAGCGGCGTTCATGCCCTTGCGGCTGGTCAGCTCGATGGTGCCGTGGGTAGCGCCGTGGTAGTCGCCTTTGGCCACCAGCACATAGGGTTTGCCGGTGTAGTGGCGGGCGGCCTTGACCGCACTCTCCACCGCATCCGAGCCGGTGGTGCCAAACAACACCCGGGTGGGTCCGGCAATACCCGAAAGCTCGCCGAGACGCTCGGCCAGGCGGATGCGCTCGGGGGTGGGAAAGTCGAAGAAGTGGGTGAGTTTGCCGGCCTGGGCCCGGATGGCCTCGACCACCGGCGGGAAGTTATTGCCCAAACCGCTGACCGAAAAGCCGCTGAGCAGGTCGATGTACTCCTTGCCGTCCACGTCATAGAGCAGCGATCCCTCGCCCCGCTCGATGATCGGCGTGGCCGGGAACAGCCCCCAGCCCACATTGCCGGTGGACTCCACCCGCGCCGCCCGCGCCGCCCAGCTCCTCCCCTGCTCTCCAAACGGCATCGCCTCGATGCGCTCCAGCAACTCCGCCTCGCTGGTCACCGGCAATCCCTGCAACCTCTCCACCGCATTGAGCACCTTGTTGCTCTCACCCATCGCTGCCTCCACTAATATTGCTATTAAAACTGACTATTAAGACGCTTGATGAAACTTGCCGTAACTGCCTACCAATTATGAGTATTCTTATAAGTTTTCTCTCATTGGAAACATTATAAAGCCATTCTTTGCAGAAATACAAGTGCAGGTACGCACCGAAACCAGGTTGACTGGCAACAATATATTCAGGGAAGTGCCGATTAAGCCCCAGCTACTCGCGTCAGAAAGTCAGCTTGCAGGCGGCTTGGAAGCTGGCTGCCTGCTGTTCGATCTCGGCTTCAGTGCGCAGGTATTTCTGAGCAAAATTGCGCCAGTTGCGCACCACTTCAGCTGTATCCTCAAGTATCTGCTGAGCAGCCTTGCGGCTGAGCGCGTAGCTGGCTGAATCGTCCAACAGGGTGGCCAGTGAGCGTTTATTCTCGATATGATTCGTCAACTGCGGTAAATCATAAGGATCAGGTCGTGTGGTGGGGTTGATGTCGAACAGCGGTGCCAGATGCCACTGCCCGTCCTCAAACAGCAGTCCGTGGTTCTTCCAGTGGTCGTCTGTGTTGTTGACCATCAGCAGAAAGGCCACCCTGGCAAACAGCAGCTGTGCTTGCCGGCTGCCCAATTGACGTTGCAGTTGCCTGGCAAAGATTGCATAGGGTGTGATGAATGTGGGATTGCTGGGCAACTGCATGAAGCTCTCTGCGCTGATATAGGGCAGGCGGTTGCCCGACAAGTCATGGCCTGTCTGGTTTGTGCCAGCTGCCGCAGTAGCTGCCTTTTCTGCGGCGGTGCCAGACCTGATGCGGTCAAAGCGCTTTTCGATGAGCACCGACAAATCGCCCAGCCAGTGGTGCTCAAATTGGGGCACCTCAATGCCAGCAGCACGCGCCATGTCCAGGCAAACTGCCTCCCAGTGGGGAGAGGCCAGTTCACTGTTGCCGGGGAATTTGGCGATACAGAGATCGCCATCCTGGTCGAGCAGGGCGGTCTTGGGGAACTGTCCACCATTGGATTGACTGCCGGTCAACAATAGCTGTTCCAAATCGGCTTCCGAGCAGGTGCCTGACTCAAAGCGTTGAATGCTTTGGTGGATTGCTGTCAGCCCATCCGTTCCGCCATAGATGAAGTTGGCACCCAGAAACTCCTGGCTTGTTGCCTGGCGAATTCTGATGGCACCCTGGCGGGTGAAGTCTGGCACATTGAGCAGGTAATCCACATCATGCAGCTGAGTTTGAGCATAGCGCCGCTCAATCAGCCGTCTGCCCCATTTGTCCGGCATGGCATCGGCAAACGCGCCCAGCATCTCGCGGTCATGGGCGCGGTCGCGAAAGACATCCCGCAGCAGCGGTAAATCAGGCGACAAGGCAAAGGCTCTGGCATCTGCCAGGTAGTCCTGGTCGTAGGTGAACTGAAACCAGGGCAAAGCCATTGGTGACTGCCCCCGGTTGACCAGCAGTTCGCCGGCCTTCATGACCAACTGCGGGGAGTCGACATAGATTTCGTAGACCTCAGCCATTACGGGTCATCCGGTAAATCAGCTCGCGTCCCAACTCGGTGTTGCCAGGCTGTGCCGCCTGAACTATCTGAGAACAGATGCCCAACGCATTCAGCACGGCAAAGACATTGGCCAGGCTGCTGGCGCCGGTGCCTTTCTCAATGCTGGCCAGAGTATTGCGGCTGATGCCCGCCCGCGAGGCCAGACTGCTGGCACTGATGCCCTGCAGCCTGCGCCAGAGCTGGACGTTACGGCCAAATTCCAGTAAGTATGCTTCTTCCATGACTGCTCAATCTATTGAACAAATATACCTATATTGCTCATTATATCAAGCATATCAGGCAATGCAAGAGGACAATGCACGTTTGCCTGGCCTGAGCACCGGCTGACGTCCGCGCAAAGGCAGCCCCTTGTTTAGCGTCCGGCGCGGGCCAGGAAGGCGAAGTCGTTGAAGTAGCGTTCAATCTTCTCGGCATCCTCCTCGAAGGTGCCATCGAAGAACAGCCGGAGAAACTCATCGCGGGCGCGCAGCACCTCGCGCAGACGGTAGGAGTATTGCGTGCCCACCAGCACCTCGGCAGTGGCCGAGAACAAATCAATGGCGCGGTCTATGGCGCGAGCCTCACGCTCGGGCTTGCCTTCACGATGGGCGATGATGGCCCGCCCCACCTCCGAGGCGATGTTGCCCATCTGCTCATAAAACGTCAGCTGCGCCCACCGCTGCCGGTCGAAACGATACTCAGCCATGGACCTTCTCCGCCAGCTCTGCGACTGTTATTGTGGATACTTCCTGCATCTTCGTTACCTCATCATTGGCCGATTATCGTGACTTGAGCATTGTAACCGATGGGCCGCTGTGCTGTGCTTGGGTAATGCGGCTGACGCGGCTCAGGGTTCTTGAGTGCCGCTGGCGGTGGTTTCGTCTATCCAGTTGAGATAGGCAGGCAAGGCGGCGGTGATGGGGAGCATGATGATCTCGGGCAGCTCGTAGGGGTGCTGGGTACGCAGCAGGGCTTCTATCTGCGGGTAGAGGTCGCGCCTGCTCTTGATCAGCAACAGTAGCTCTTCGCCCTGGCAACGCTCATTCTGCCAGACGTATGTACTGCTGACAGCCAACTGTTGAATGCAGGCTGCCAGGCGGGCATCCAGCAAAGCCGCCGTCAACCGCTCTGCCGCCGCCGCTGAGTCCACCGTGGTCAGCACGACTGCATATCCCTTATCCATGGCACCCTCCTGGCTATCCTTCATGTCTTACAGTAAATAGCTTGATAGCATATCACCTGTTACCTGAGCCGTATAGGCGACTATCTGCCTGGCCTTGGCCTGACCCAACCCAGCTTCGCTGCCCATGGCCACCAAATCATCTACAGTGATGTCACGGCCTTTGCCATTGACCATCATCGCATGCTCACCAGCCAGGCCAGTGCTGAGAGTCAAATCGTAGGCTGGCGCCAAAGCCCACTTATCGCTGGCCTCATCATAGATGAATGAGAAGTTCTTGGCGTGGTCGTCATGGTTGCGGGCGAGGACGTTGAAACAAGCCAGGCGATAGAGTTTCTCCACCTCAGAATAGCTGCCAGTGAGGTTGAGGGTAAATCGTAACAGCGTTTGATAATCAAGACTGGGATAGCGGTGCGAAGCCTCCAACAGGCCGCTGGCCGTGGCGACGTGACGGCGGTAAGTTGTGCTGCGCCCGCCATTGCCCCTGTCGAAGCGCTGGCAGCCGTAGTAGCCTTGGTTGCTGGCCGAGGGAAACAGGCAAGCCCTGGGGACGTCGATACCGCAGGCCTGGGCTGCCTGATGGTAGTCGAACTCCATCTGGCCAACATCGGGAGCATCCATCGATGCCGGGAACTTGACAATCCAGTCTTCTCCGTCGATGCGGACGAAGGCCTTGGGGCGAGCGCCGCCGGAGGAGCCGCCAGCCTTGAACAGCTTGTCCAGGCCGAGGGCGTCCAATTGCTCCGAGCGCTCCGGGGCCAGCAGCGCGGCACACTGGCTGGCCAGATAGTCCAGGTCGCTGGCCGTACTCTGATGCGCTTTGCCCCAGTCCAAACTGGGACGATAAGTCAGGGCTCCCATCCCGTTGTTACCAACGATGGCCAGACGGGGCAGCAATCCCACCTGCTCGGGTGCCAGTCCATGACGCCGAAGCATCCTGTCTACCAGCAGGCGCCCCCAGCCATCGGGCAAACTGTCGTTGAAGACTCCCCAAATACCCTCAAAGGGCTGCCACTTGGGAACATATACCTCATCAGCAAGCGGCAGGCTGCGCGGACTGATGGAGAAACCCTCGGCCAGCCAACTGGTGGCGTATTGCCATGCCAACAGACCGTCTTGGGTCAAAGCCAGGGTGCCGACCAGGCGCTCACCGATGAACACCTGCAGGCTGGTGAGGCTGATGAGTTGCTGCGAGTCGATGCTGGCGGTTTGTTCAATAGCAGGCTCAGCGGCGCTCATCGATGACCTCCTGGATGGAACGGTAATGTTTGCGGGCAAACAGGGTATCGAAGTCTGCCTCGCACTTCATGGCGATGGCCAGCTTCAGCAGGGAGCGCAGGGAGATCTCACCCGTCTTCTCGAAGCGGCGCAGAGACGCCAGACTGACGCCGGATTTCTGCGCCAACTCAGCCTGGGTCAAACGATGCTCCCGCCGTCTTTCCCGCATCCGCCCGGCAACTCCACTGGCTATCTCCGGCGGAAAACGCTGCTCTGTGAAATCGTAATTCATAGCTCATATTTTAGCGATTCTTGGGTATTTTGTCCAATTTTCGCTAATATATTAGTGAAAAGTTTCCCAACTTCCTCAAACAGAGGGTTGCCTTGCGCAGGTGTCAGCTGGTGCTCAGGGCTTTGAGCGGGGCGAAGACTTTGTTCAAATCGATGCTCAGGCCAGGCAAATGTGTCACTGGAACCGGCTCGTTCTTGACATAGCTGCGTGTGATGTACTCTCCGTCTTTGAGCAGATGTACTTCAACTGTTTGACGATCGGGGTCAACAATCCAGTATTCCGGCACACCGGTACGGCGGTAGACTTCAAGCTTGGCAATGCGGTCGATACGGGCACTGGAAGGTGAGATAATCTCCATCACCACTGTCGGCGTCCCGGATGCGCCATGGTCTGTAAGGATGCTTTCGTCACAGATGACCGTGATGTCTGGCTGCACCACGGTATCATCTGCA
Organism: Coriobacteriales bacterium; assembly: GCA_031272005.1. Taxonomy (GTDB): domain Bacteria; phylum Actinomycetota; class Coriobacteriia; order Coriobacteriales; family UBA8131; genus JAISUQ01. Next base: position 8,812 of record JAISUQ010000031.1, read on the forward strand.
CCTTCTGGGTCGATGCGAACATCGAAAGGTGCGGCATAGACTTCGCAGGATTTGCCTTCCAGGAAGTTTGCCAGCTGGCGATATAGCCCGCCAGAAGCCTTTTGATGCAATCTTCCTGGTGCAGGGCTCATCATGTAGACAAACCCATCAATCAGCTCGCAACGTGCGTTATCAGTCCAGCTCATATAGTCATCATAGGTATAATGTTCAACCATCTGCGGCAAAGCCATGCAAATCAGCCTCCTCAGGTCGTTGGGCAGCCATAATCCAACGCAGCCAGTATACCATGCCGCAGACCAGCTGACAGGCAATCGCATTGGGCGTGCTAACACGTAATCTACTTCAAACAAATGGGGCGGTCGATGTGCGGAGAATTGGCGGCAGTTACACCAACAGCTGGGGCAGGTGTTGGCCTGCCCCAGCTGGTTTGGCTTTGGGATGCGAGCGGGGTGCTACAGACCCACAGCTCTCCGGACTATGGCAATGGCATCGGCCATGGACAAGGTGCCGTCGCCGTCCATGTCGCAAGCAGCCAGTTGGGCAGCTGTGAGGCTGGTGACACCAACGGTGGCACGAGCCACCACTAAGGCGTCGGATACAGTCACAGTGCCGTCGCCATCCACATCCCCCGAGCCCGGATCGCCAATCAGCAGCACGGTGAACGCATCGGCTTCGACATCCCAGACGGCCTCCAACTCGCGCCCGTTGACGGTAAGGTAGTGGTCAGTTTTAGGCAGGTAGAGGTACAGACAGGTGTCATCATTGTCCTGTCCGAAGTTGGCTATCGTCTCACTGGCATCGGTATAGACGTAGCGGTGCAGACCGCCCTCGTAGAACGGCTCGCCGTCCACGGAGACCTCAAAGGCATTGCCACTGCTGACCAGGCCGGTGTCCAGAGTCAGTAGCGCCGCCGGAGAGCCATCTGCGGTCACTATCTCGGATGTGACCAGGGAGTCGTCCGGATAGGTAGGCCAGCTGACGCCGTTGGAAGCCAAGTCGGGATTATCACCCGCCCCGTAGTAGGAGTTGGGGGTGCGAGCGGCCTTGAAGCTGCCGCCAGTGACGATAACGCGACCTGCCGAGGCACCTTCGGGCGGTACGGCTCCCAAACCCACGCCAGCCAACCAGTCGCTTATCACGGTCAGGCTGCCGCCGGTGATGTAGACATCCCCGGCGCAGGTGCCGATGCGGCTGGAGCCTATGGCCGAGCCACCGGCCTTGGGCACTAACACCACCTCACCGGCGGAGATGGTGATATCGCCGTTGACACTACCAACGCCGCGCCCGTCGGCTCCGGCGTCGCCACCGATGAGTGCACCTGTCTTGGAGCCTTTGATGAACAGCTGACCGCCGGTGAAGTCGAGTTCGCCTGATGCCTCGTAGCTGTCGCCGCCAAGACCATCTACACGACCCGAGCTATCGGTAATGATATGCCCTATCCCGCAGACGGTTATCTGGTTTCTAGCAGTACTAAAAAGTGACCTCTGCCTGGCCTGAGCATTGATTTGAGTTGAGTCTGCCGTACAGACATCTGCTCAGATACCGGCGCCGCCCTGCAGGTCGTAGACACCTTTGGAGAAGTAGCGGTCGCCGCGGTCGGGCAGGACGGTGACGATGTTGATAGTCTGGCCGGTTGTACCAAACCCGAAGGCCTCCTGGCTGACGTCTCTGGCCAGCTCGATGGCCGCCCAGGCGGCAGCGCCGGAAGAGGTGCCAACAATCAGCCCTTCCTCACGGGCCAGCAGACGCAGGGTGTCTAAGGCGTCCTTATCCGTCACCTTGATCACCTTATCCACCAGCGACATATCCATGGTGGCCGGGATGAAGTCGTTGCCGATGCCCTCGATGTCGTAGTCGCCGTGCTCGCCGCCGCCGATGGTCGAACCCAAAGGGTCGGCCAGCACGCAGCGGATGGAGAGGTCGTGCTCCTTGAGATAGCGGGCAATGCCGGAGAAGGTGCCGCCGGAACCGGCGCCGGCCACGAAGTAGTCCACCTGGCCGTTGAGGGCGGCGTAAATCTCCGGGCCGGTGCCCAGGTAGTGGGCCTCGGGGTTCTGGGGGTTCTCGAACTGCTTGAGGGAGACGGCGCCGGGTATCTCCGCCAGCAGTTCCTCGGCCTTGCGGCAGGCGCCGAGCATGCCATCGGCGCGCGGGGTGTTAATGACCTCGGCACCCAGGGCGCGCATCAGCGCCTGCTTCTCCACCGAAAACTTGGTGGGCACCACGAATATCACCCGGTAGCCGCGCCCCAGGGCCGCCGTGGCGATGCCCAGGCCCATGTTGCCGGCGGTGCCCTCGATGATGGTGCCGCCGGGCTGGAGCTTGCCCAGGCGTTCGGCGGCCTCAATCATCGTCACCGCCGAGCGATCCTTGACGCTGCCGCCGGGGTTGTAGAACTCCAGCTTGGCATACAGCGCCACCTGGGGCGGCAGGCCCAGGTTGTTCAGACGCAGCAACGGCGTGTTGCCAATCAACTCCAGGATACTGTTGTAAAGCACGGCAAAACTCCCTTGCTAACGGGCGTTGCACGCAACGCCCCTACGGGCAGCAGATACTGGCACCGCCTCTGCTATTGACTAGAACGCCGGGACTACGGCGCCTTTGTACTGCTCCTCGATGAATTCTTTGACTTCATCGGTCTTCAGGGTGTCGACCAGGATCTTTACCGCCGGGGACTTGGCGTTGGCGCTTTTCACCACTACGATGTTGGCATAGGGGCTGTCGGCGCCCTCGCGGAACAGGTTCTTGTTGGGGTCCAGACCGCCTTCGATGATGCGGTTGGTGTTGGAGATGTAGACGTCATACTCATCATGGGTGCGGACGATAAGCCCAGCCTCCAGCTCCACGATTTGCAGGTTCTTGGTGTTGGTGGCGATGTCGTCGATGGTGGTGGTCACCGGGTCGATGTCGGCCTTGAGGGTGATGAAGCCGGCCTCCTCCAGGATCTTCAGCGCCCGGTACTCATTGGTGCCGTCGTTGGGGATGGCCACCAGGGCACCATCGGGGATGTCGGCCTTGCTGGTGATGGTGTCGGAATAGGCGCCGATCGGCTCGATGTGGATGCCACCGACGTTGACCAGGTCGTAACCTTTCTCAGCGGTAACGGAGTCCAGGTAGGGCTGGTGCTGGAAGTAGTTGACGTCGATCTCGCCGTTCTCGGTCTGCTGGTTGAGGCTGCTTTCGTCGGTGGGAACGATGATC
>JAISUQ010000036.1 GCA_031272005.1 Coriobacteriales bacterium
GCGGTAGTTGCCATCCGGCAGGGGCTCCATGGCCCACAGCTGGTTCTCGTAGCCTGCAGCCTTCTGCTCCCACTGGATGATGTTGCTGCCATCAGCGATCTTGCCGCCATAGATGTCCAACACCTTGCCGGAGTTGACACTCTTGATGAAGTAGAAGCCCGGATAGTCGCTGGCCTCCTCCATCTTAAAGCGCTGGTTGGCCCCGATGGTCGTATCCCAGATGATGGCCTGGGCCCCGTTGGCAACCGACTTGCCGGTGATGTCGACCTTGCGGGCGGGATTAAGGGCGGTGGAGAGGGTGAAGACCTTGCCATCCAAACTCACAGGTGCAACGACCACAACAGTGAATGTTGCGGTGGTGCTGCCGACAGAGTTTGCAGCCTTGACAGTCATTGTATAGCTGCCGGTTGACGTTGGCGTACCAGAAAGGGTGCCACTGTCGCTCAACGACAACTCAGGAGGAATCGCCCCGCTGTACAGACTCCACGTTATCGGAGATGTACCGGTGGCCGTCAGTGTTCGGCTGAAAGGCACTCCGACGGTAGACGAAGCGATACTGGTCGTTGTGATTGTTGGCTTGTCCAGCACCGATATTGTGAATGCCTTTGTGGCATCTCCCACAGAATTGGTAGCCTTGACGGTAAAGGTGAAACTGCCGGCAGCAGTCGGTGTGCCAGAAATCTGGCCAGCCGAATTCAGATTCAATCCAGCAGGTAAAGCGCCACTTACCAGACTCCAAGTTATTGGTGTCAGTCCGGAAGCGTTGAGTTGCTGCGAATAAGACTGATTAACCCTGGCGTCACTCAGACTGGCACTGGTTATGGATGGAGCCATGCTGAAGAAGTTGACGGTATAGGTCATGCTCGCTGCTGCGCCGTTTTTCTGTTTGATACCGGTGACCGTGACGGTGTATTCGCCGGAATATGTACCTACGGCGCTGGGTTTGGGGCGAAAAATGATGCAATTTGCCACCCCATAGCCTTGGTTGTTAACATTGAAGTACTCGCTGTCAGTAAACGCAACGCTGCTGTTCAGCGAGCTTGAATCATTGGAATTAAGTGTCCAAGTCGTGGCACCGTGTTTAATTGTGACAGTGATTTGAGAAGCTACAGGTGCATTGTAGTAAGCAAGGTTAAGGGTTATCGACCAGGGATAATAGCTGCCAAAAACATTACTCGGAAATGCTGCCCCTGACGGATAGGCAATGGCTTCGTAATCCACAGCTGTTGAACGGGTGTTATCAAAAGCATACATGGCAAAGTATCTACCTGCCTCACCAAACCCTGTCTTTGCCATGTTGGGATTGAGAATCCAACGTCGATGGCCTACCATAGTGATGTTGCCATTGTCGGCATCTTCCATCCAGCCTGTGATAACCGCGTTAGGCAAGTTACCGTATCCCATGGCAATATTGCCACGGGAGGTACCATAATAGCCGGTCTCGTAGAAGTCCTGATCCATGCCAGCAGGTTTGACTGGCGAGTGCGTGAGATAATTATTGGCAGCCATAACCACTGTCCCATGCTGCTCATAGTTTGTGTAAGTGGCATCCAGCGTCACGTCATCGGGCAGACCTGCCAAAAAGCGCGCGTAGTTCAAGGTGCGCAGCGCATCTTGCTGATAGCCAGATGCCAGAGACCCAGCTGAATATGGCGCTACCGTAGATGGAACAGCGGTAAAATGACTCCCTGTCCAGCGGTTATTGAGAAGATAAGCGTATTTTGCGATGACTGCATCCCTGCGGGTAGCATAATCGCCACCATTATCAGCCAGGACATTGACTATGGAGTGGTCAGTGTCAGCCAAAGCGCTGAAGCCGTCTTCGCCCGCCTCGTTTTGTTCGCCGTTTTCTTGCGGTATTGCTGCCTCATCACTGCCAGCAGAATCATCGGCCAGCGGAGGCTCACCAATAATTGCTTCTGGTGGCGCAGCATACTCTGTTGAAGTAACCACAGACAGGTCATCGCTGGCCCGGGCAGCTGTTCCAGGAAACACCAGACTCGCCGCTAACAGCGACAATACCAGAACTGAACTAATACGTTTGCACATACTATCTCCTGTCTTCGATTGTTAGTCTGCAACTCCCCTGTTGCCGCTTTCATAGCACCATACCACATACGGCACGGTGAGTCCCAAGCCATCGTTGGTCGCAGGGATTCACAGTCCACTGGACTGCGAATCCCCATGTAAGTCACCATTGCCGGGACTTAATCAGTGCTTTTCTTGCTCAGTGGTGGCGGTAGAGTTGGTAGTTGCGCAGGTAGCCGGCGAATTCGGCGGAGGTGTCGGAGTTGCCGCTGCGCCAGGCTTTGTGGTCGATGATCTGGCTCTCGAAACCGTAGTAGCAGTCGATGTAGAAGATCAGGTCGTCAACCGCCTTGAGCTGTGCATCGGTGTACGGATAGGAATAGTTGCCACTGACGTGCACCATCTCAATGCCGATGGACCAGGAGTTCATGCCGTAATCCGAGGCCCAGGAACCCACCCACTGGGTGCCGAGCATGTCGTCGTTTTTCACGTACACGCCATAGTAGTCATTGTGCCCGGTATCACCATAGCCGGCGTGGTGGGCGATGCGGTCCATCTCCACACACTGATAGATGGTACCGTCGCGGTCCACGATGAAGTGCGCCGCCACCCGGTTGCCGTTACTGGCCCAGCCGCTGATGATGTTGGCGGGATTGGAGATACCCTCGGTGTCGTGCAGCACGATGTACTTCTGCTGCTCGGCTGGCTTGGGGCCATGGTCGAAGACCGAGCGGATGTCCCGGACGATGTAGAGATTGGGCAGGTAGGTGGTCTTCTCCAATGAGAAGGTCAGGGCGTCGGCGTCGGTGGTGGTAGTCAGCATCGAGGCGCTGGCTACGCTGCTGCTGCCGATGTAGAGGGAGGCTGAAGCCTTGGACTCCAGTTTGAAACCGCCGCCCAGTTGCGGTACCAGGCGCCAGAGTTGATTCTTATTGTCGCTGGTCTTCAGCGTCCACTGGATGATCTTGGCGCCAGCGCTGGTGGAGCCGCCAAAGATGTCTACCGCCAGGCGCGACTTGGCATTCTGCAGTGTGAAATACTGGCCATCAACCGGCGTGACCAGGAACTTCTGGGCAGCGGAGGTGTTCTTCTCCCAGAGCTCCAGCTGCACGCCGGTGGCGGTACTGGAACCCGGCAGGTCCAGGCGCAGCAGTGGGTCGGCACTGCTCAGCTCGTTGAAGCTGTAGTAGCCCAGGCGGTCAATCGGGTAGGTAACCGCAAAGGTAAAAGGCGTGGCCTCATCCTCATCGTCGGTCAGGCTCAGCACGTTGTTGAGCACTGCCAGCCAGCGGCCAGAGCCCTGGTTCTGCAACAGGTAACCGCCGAAGGACCGGGTCACCTGCCATTTGGCGTCGGCAGCTGATGTGGAGGTCACCGGCACGTCGCCAGGGCCGTCGTCGGCCAGGTAGTTGCCCTTGTTCTCCTCCATCAGGGTGTAGATGCCCTCGTCGGCGTCTACTGCCACCACGTAGAACTTCTGGTTCAGCTGATTGTTAGCCGTCCAGAGGATGGCCTCGGCGCCGGCACCGGCGGCGCCGGTGATGTCGACCTGCTTGCTGGAGCCAGCCGGTTTGATGAAGGCTGTGCCGTCGGCGTAGGTCGCCAGGGCGTCGCGGTTGGTGTGCTCGGTGAGGGTGAAGCGATCGGCGGCGGCCGGGTCGGCCAGTACGGCCTGGCCGTCATCGTTGATGCTCAGGGCCAGGCCGGAGGAGCAGGAGTAGATGATGTAGTCGTTGCCATCGGCAACGATGTCCCAGAGCTGGTTGGTGCCGGTGCGGGACCATTGGATGACAGCCGTGCCCGGCACCCGGCCCTTGGCAAAGACGTCCAGATAAAGCTCTTCGGAGACCAGCGGCTGAATGAGATAGAAGCCGCTGCTCCGATCCAGGGTCAGCTTGAAGTGCTGGTTGAGCTGGGCATTGCTGGTCCAACCCAAAAGCTGGGTACCCTTGACGGTCGTGCCGCCGGGGACATCCAGGCGCAGGCCGGGCTCATCGGTGGGCGCCAAGGTATAGACGCCGCCATCCAAAGCGGCAGTACCGGTAGCCACCGGGCGGCCATCGGTGGACAGGTTGACCAGGGTAAAAGACTGGGTAGCTGTCCAGGAGTCGTATTTGCGGACCTTGATGGAGGAGCCTTCGGCCTGAGCTGTGGCGTCCAGCACGTAGTCGGGATTGGCCGCCGAGATGACCAGCACCGAGCCTGAATGGGCAGGGTCGGCAACGATACGCCAGAGCTGGTTGAGGTTGTTCTCAGCCTTGATGGACCATTGGATGACATTGGCACCCTGGCTGACGTTGCCGCCGTAGATGTCCAGCACCTTGCCGGACTTGACGCTTTTGATGGCGTACAGCGTCTCGCCACCGGCGCCGGTATCCTCTTCAACCAGGTTGAAAGCCTGGTTGGTGCTCAGCGTGGAGTGCCAGATGATGGCATCAGCGCCAGCAACCGTGGAGGCGCCGAAGATGTCGGCCACCATGTTGTCGGTGGAGGACAGGCGCAGCATGTAGGCATCTGCTGGATCCACATCTGAGGAAGCGAAGCAATCGGTCAGGGAGCCGGTCAGGGACAGGGCCTGCAACCCGGAGCCTTCGGCCTCGGGAGTCGGCCCGTTATTCTCCGCCGCTTCAATTGCCGCAGCGTCGGCTGGGCTTGTCGTAGCCTCGACGCCTGTTACATCATCGACATCATCACTGCTTACCGCGGCATCTGCCGTAGCAGTGCCGTCTGCCCCAATTCCCTCGGTGCCCGCAGCCTCATCGGCCAGCGCCGCCGGCAGCGGTGTTAAAGTCAGAACCAGCAGCAAGGCGACCAAGGCCGCCAGGACATTCCTTCTCCCGCTCATGATTGGCTCACTTTCTGTAAGTTATCGGGGCGTTGCTGTAGGTATTCATGTACCAGTTGCCATACCAGCCCAGCTCATCCGCGCCTTCCGGGTCGCAGACGTAGACGCTCCCATTAATTGTCACCTCCACCCAGCCGTGAGGCATGGAGTTGCCATTATACACCCCGTAGCCGATTACTGCACGGGCGTCGTAGCCGCTCTGCTGGGCCAGGACACAGAACAGGGCGGCATAGCGGTAGCAGTTACCAGAGCCATAGTCGATCATCTCCAGCGCATAGCCTGGCACCCAGTTGCCCGAGGGCCAGAGGCTGCCGCTGCGGTAGGAGTAGTTGTAGACCACGTAGTTGAAACACTTGTAGAGCACGTCACCACCGGTGCCGATGAAGTTGAGGATATTGGCCACTTTGGCATCCAGCTCGGCGTTGCCGGTGGCGGAGTAGGTGGTGCGGATGGAGACCAGCGGCAGGGCTCCGGCCAGATTGGTGGTGGTCAGCGCCTGGCCGTTGGCGGCGCCAATGTTGCCGAGGTAAAGGTTGGGACTGAGTTTGGATTGCAACACCGTACCCTGCCCGGGGACAATCACGCCGCGCCAGAGCTGGTTGGCGTTGCCATTGTAATCCCACTGGATGATGGCGGTGCCAGGCGTGGTATTGTTGCCGGTGATGTCCAGCGCCCGGGTGCTGGCGGCGCCCTGGATGGAGAAGTACTCGCCGCTGCGATAGACGATGCGGAACTTCTGGTTGGCGCCGCCGGTCAGAGGCCAGAGTGTGAGGGCGGCGTTGTTGGCGCGCGAGGCGCCGGTGATGTCCAGGTACTGGCTGCCGTTGCGCAGCTGGTAGTAGGCGTTGTTGTCGAAGAAGGTGGTGGCGGCATATCTGAACAGCGTGGCGTCGTTGAGGTTGGCGACGATCGTCAGGTTGCTGCCGGACAGCGCCAGATAGCCGCCGGCGCCGTTTTTTAGCTTGTAGCCGCCGATGGCGCGCAATGGCGTCCAGCGGGCGGTGGCCGGAGCGCTGGAGACGCCGCTGACGGCATTGAGCGTGGTCAGCGAACTGCCGGCGCCGCCACCGCTGGCAGCCAGCCAGGTGCCGGCGTGGGCGCTTAAGAGCGCATAGGTATTGGTGTTGGAACCGATGGGTTGGAACTGGAACTTCTGGTTGAGATTGCCGTTGCTCTCCCAAAGCAGTGCGGTGCTGCCGGCGCTGCCGGCGCCGTTGATGTCGATGCGTTTGGCGGAGTCGCTGACCGGGTACCAGTATATGAGGTCAGTGCCGATAAGGTCGTCAACCAGGGTGTTGACGGTGGAGCCGTGGGCTTCCAGGTTGAAGAGCTGGTAGGGGTCGGCAGAGTTGGGCTTGGCCAGCACCAGCTGACCGGCGCTGTTGACCGCCAGAGCCATGCCGCTGCTGACCGAGATGATCTGGGCACAGGGGCCGACGCTGAGCACGGCGAACAATTGATTGTCGCCGCCGGTCGCGCTCCATTGGATGATGGCAGCACCCGGCAGGCGCTGATTGGCATAGACGTCCAGGTAGAGCCCGGAGTTCAGTGGCTGGATGCGATAGAAGCCACTGCCGGCTGGGTCGGGGGTGAACAGGAAATCCTGGTTGAGGTTGTTGTTCATCGTCCAGAGCGTTGGTTGCAGACCCTGGGTCGAAGCGGCGCCGGGGATGTCCAGCCGGCGGTATTCAGGGGCATCGACGGTGGCAATCAGGGAGTATGGCTCGCTGGTCGACAGGCTCATCTGCGGGAGGCTGAAGGGCTGGAGCGAAGACGAGTCGGAATCGACGATCCAGAAACGTTGCCCGTCGGCGCCGGGGTCATAGGTCTGCACGGTGAGGTTCTGCGAACCGTAGACGGAGCCAACATCCAGCACCAGGTTGCCATCGGCGGCGGAGACGAAGATCACGCTTTTGCCATCGGCGCTTCGTCGCAGCTTCCAGAGCTGGTTGAGGTTGCTGCCAGCCGCCTTGACCGTCCACTGGATGATGCGGGTGCCCGGCGTCAGAGCGCCGCCGTAGATGTCCAGCACCTTGCCGGAATGGGCAGCCTGGATGGTGAAGAGGGTCTCACTGGTGACGGCGTCGGTGCCGCCCGGCTGGATGTTGAAGCGCTGGTTGCTGGAGTAGGACACCGGCCAGCTGATCACGTTGGCACCGGCAGTGGTGGAGGCGCCGTGAATGTCGAGCACCAGGTTGTAGCTGGCGGCAACATAAATGAAGTCGTTTTGCCAGTAAGAAGCAGGAGCGGGATAGGGGGCCAGGGCGCTGGCGGCGTCTAAGGTGGAGAAGTCGCCGGTGTCGGCGGCTTCGGGGTCGTCGATGGTGTCGGTGTCGGCGTCGGATTCAGTTCCCGGAGCAGATGCAATGCCCGAATTATCCTCGGAGTCATCGCCTGCAGCAGGGCCGCCAATCCCATCAGTCGTGCCAGCCGCAGCCCCTGTTCCCGTCGCGCCCGCTGCCTCGCTCGCCGACTCGCCGGTTCCAGCAGCCGTGCCTGCGGCTGCGCCACTCTCCCCCGCTGACTCATCAGCCCAGGCGGCTGGCGTTGTGGAGACAACCAACAGCGCCGTCAACGCCCAGCTGAACACCCTTACCAGCCAGGTGCCGCAGCGTTTATTTTTTTCCCCCTTGCTTTGCATTGCGGCTTACCCTAAAACAGGTCGGCCAGGCAACTGTCGCCGGACTGCCCGACGCTGCCTCCCCCGCCGCTCGGAGCGTAATTATAGCCGGAGGAGGACTGGGCAGCGGCCGCAGCGGCGGCTTCGGCAGCAGCAGCCTCTTCGGCCTGACGCTGAGCCTCAGCCTCAGCCTCGGCAGCAGCCCGGGCGGCGGCCTCCTGCTCGGCCTGCCAGGCGGCCTCGCTGTCTATGGTGGAGTGCTTGTATCCCAAAACGTCGTAGTAATCCAGATAGGCCGCACCGCTGGCGTCGGCGCGCAGATTGCCGTCGACGATGCTCATCAGCTCGATGTCGTGCAGCACGGTGCTGCTGCCGTCGGTGAAGCTGAAGCGCACGTCATAGAGGGCGGTGATGTCGCTGTCGCTTTTGAAGTAGATGGTCAGCTGGCTGCCGTCGGCCCAGTCAAAGCCAGCCTCTGCCGGCAGCGCGGCGAAGTCCTCCGCGCCGGCATAGGAGAAGGCCACTTCGCTGACCTGCTTGCCGCTGCGGTTGGTCAGCAGCACCGGATGCGTGTCCCCACCCGCCGTGCCCAGGGTCAGGGCGGTGGATTCTGTGGGCTCCGGAGCAGGCAGTTTGGTTGGACCATAGACGCCTGTGGGCGTACAGCCAGTCAATGCCGCAGCGGCCATCAACAGGCTGATGGAGAGGACAAGAGCCGCTGTCGCGGCGCTGAAATAGCGCTTCATGAAGTTCCCCTTACCGTCGAATCAGAGTTCTATGAATTGTACCAAAAGCAAGGAATCGTCACCAGCCAGATAGACTCTGAGCACAGTATCTCCAGACTTTATCAGTTCGCTGGGCAGATAGATGCAATAGCCGTTGCCGCGGTTGGTCGCATCCGGGCTGGTCAGGAAGGCCTGAAAGACCTGCTCCGGGCTGTCGCCGACCTTGAGCGAGAGATAGACCAGGGTGTCGGTCTGCAGCGCCTCGGCATCCACGCAACCGCTGAAGACGGTATACGGGCCGTCGGTGGCCACCTCCACGCTGGGATGGGCCAGAGCTGTGCGGTCCTCATCAGCCTGGCTGGTGTCCACATCAAGCTGTGGCGGAAGGGAGATGGGCGCCGTCTCGGCCAGATAGGAGATATGCCGCTCGGCGCGGATTATCAACACGTGATCGGCCTGTTGTTCCGTGACCTGCGAGGCGTCGTAGGGCACCAACTTGCTGAAGGTGGCCTGGGAGCTGTTGGCGGCCAGCCAGGGCAGCAGGGCATTGCCGAAGCTGTCGCGGTAGACCAGGATATTACCGTCGCCGGCACCGGCGGTGGTGATGAAATCGTCCTCCACGGAGGTCGCCTCGTTGGTATAGCGCCAGCTGGAGCCGGAGAAGTCGGACTTGTCCACCACCCCGGCGGCGAAGAACTGCTGCTCGGGCGTGGGATTGGCGGGATAGAGCATCGCTTCCAGATCGCCGATGTGCTCGGCCCGGCTGCTCCAGGTGGGTTGGGCCAGCGGGCTGTGGCCGAAGCGCTCGAGTATCAGGTTGCTGGCAATGTAAGCACCCTTGTTATTCCAGTGGGTGTCACGTTTGAGATAGACGCGCTCGCTGGCCTCGCTGAGCGGCGTATATAAGTCGATATAGCTAACATCATAGTATTCGAGCCATGGTATCAGCCGCTCCAGGTTGGTCGGCTCGGTACCGGCCAGATAGCGGCCGGGCATATATTGGCCGTAGAGGGTGTTTTTGTTGGGAGCCACGGCAAAGGCGAAGTCGGCGCCCTGGGCCTGCACGTAGGCCTCAAACAACGAGAGGTTGTGGGCGGCATTATGCAACTCGCGTTCGCTCAAGGTGGCCGTGCCGGCGAAGTCTGCCGTGGTGGAGGCATAATCGGCACCCTGGTAGTCGGGCAGGGTACCGGCATAGAACAGCCAGCCTTCGCGGCCCACAATCACCTGGTCGGATCCGGAGACCGCCAACAGCTGCTCGCGCAGCCCGGCGTTGGCGGCTACCAGCTGGTTGCGATAGGCAAAGTGGTCCTCAAACCAAGTGCCCAGCTGGGGCAGCAACTCCAGATTGAAGCCACCCTCGGCTGTGCGCAGCGTCGGAAAGGCGGCCAGCTCGCGGTTCTCCGTCGTAGAATCGGTGCGGGCCCAGGCCATGCCGACCAGCGGCAACAGCAGCACTGCCAGCACCAGGGCGATGAATATCTGCTGGAAGCGTTTCATTGATACTGCCAATACTCCTTACGCACTCAGAACCTGAAGTAAATGAAGGGGTTGTAGCCGCCGCCGGATAAGGCCAGCAGACTCAAGGCTATCAGGGCAAAGGCGCCGACGTAGCTGCCGACGTGGGCGGCGCCTGTCAGGGCACCGGGTTTATCGGCGTGTCTGGCCCGCAGTTTGTTGGCTACGAGCAAGCCCAGCGGCGTGGCGGCCACAACGGCAATGATAAAGGTGCTCACACTCAGCGGGTCCAGCAGTATCAGGGTCTGGGCTACGGCGGCGTGTCCGAATTCAAAGCCGGTAAACATCTGCCCCACCAGATACAGCGCCTGACCGAAGCTCTCGGCCCTGAAGAGCACGAAGCCCACGCAGACCACCAACAGGGCGTAGAGCCAGCCCACAGCCCGGGGCAGCTTGCGAATCGGCAGGTACTCCTCCAATAGCAAAAACAGGCCGTGGAACAGGCCCCAGACCACGAAGGTCCAGGCTGCACCGTGCCACAGACCACAGAGCCCGAAGACTATCAGTTTGTTCAGCACCGTGCGCCCCCGGCCCTTGCGGTTGCCGCCCAGGGGTATGTAGAGATACTCCTTGAACCAGGTGGAAAGCGAGATGTGCCAGCGCCGCCAGAACTCCTGGATGTTGCGGGAGATGTAGGGATATTCGAAATTCTCCCGGTAATGGAATCCGAACATCCGGGCCATGCCGATGGCCATGTCGGAATAGCCGGAGAAGTCGAAGTAGATCTGCCCGAGATAGGCCAGGGCGCCAATCCAGGCTACGGCGATGTTGACTTGCTCGGAGGGCATGGCCAGGCCGAAGACCGCATCGGCGGTGGCGCCTAAGGTATTGGCAATCAGCACCTTCTTGGCCAGGCCAACAGCAAAGCGGCGCAGGCCTGTGGCCACGCCTTCCACGCTGACGGTGCGCTCGGCCAGCTGGGCTTCAACGTCGTGGTACTTGATTATCGGCCCGGCAATCAGCTGCGGGAAAAATGAGATGAACAGCAGTACCCGAGGGTAGCTCTGCTGCGCCGGGGTGTCGCCGCGATAGACGTCGATGACGTAGCTCAGGGCTTGGAAGGTGTAAAAGGAGATGCCGATGGGCAGGGCAATCTCGGCAAAGGGCAACTCGGCGCCAATCAGCGCACCCAGCGAACTGGCTACCAGCCCGGCATACTTGAAGACGGCCAAGAACCCCAGGTTGACCAGCACAGCCAAAGCCAGCAACCCGCGGCGGCCCTGGGCTTTGAGGCCAATCAGCCAGTTGAGCAGCGAGCTGGCCAGCATCAACAGCACATAAACCGGCTCGCCGTAGGCATAGAACAGCAAACTGGCCAGAATCAACAGCGCGTTCTTGGCGCCCTTCTGGGGAATCAGCAGGTAGAGTAGAAAAACCAGCGGAAAGAACACGCAGAGAAATGTCAGTGAGGAGAAAACCACGTGACTGCTCCGGCCCTGCTCAATCCACGAAACTTGCTATCATGCTATACAGCTAATAAAGTTTGCGAGATGGCTGTAAAGAAGGCTGCGCCATCCCTCTCGCCGGATATGCCGTCGGTGGCCCGCTCGGGATGCGGCATCAGCCCGAAGACGTTGCCCCGTTGATTGCAGATGCCGGCGATGTCGTCCAAGGCGCCGTTGGCGGCCGATCCCGTGGGTTGGCGCGTGCCATCCGGCTCACAGTAGCGCAGGACGATCTGACCGTTATCCTCCAGCTGTTTGAGCGTCTCCTTGTCGCAGGTGAAGTTGCCTTCGTTGTGGTTGATGGGCATATGCACCACCGTGCCAGGAGCCAGCTCCAGCCACTGGCAGACGCTTTTCTCCACCCTGAGCGGCACGTTCTGGCAGATGAATTTCAGGCCCCGGTTACGCAGCAGAGCGCCAGGCAGCAGGTGGGCCTCGGCCAGGATCTGAAAGCCGTTGCAGATACCCAACACCGGCCGGCCAGCTTCGGCATAGCGTATGACGGCATTCATCACCGGCGAGAAGCGGGCCACGGCACCGCAGCGCAGGTAATCGCCATACGAAAAGCCACCAGGCAGAATCACGGCGTCGAAGCCGGACAGCTCGGTGTCCTGATGCCAGATGTAATCGGCTTCAAAGCCGAGGTAGTGCAGGGCATGCAGCACGTCCTGCTCGCAGTTCGAACCCGGAAAGACCACCACCCCGAAACGCATGGCGGCTCACTCCCCGACTTCTTCGATGCGGAAATCCTCAATGATTGGATTGGCCAGCAGCTTCTCGCACATCTCGGTGACCTGGGCCAGGCTCAGGCTGTCGGCCCCCTCCAGCTGGATGTACTTGCCAATCTTCAGACTCTCGATGCCAGCGTAGCCCAGGTTGTCCAGAGCGTTCTGGGCGGTCTTGCCGGCGGGGTCGAAGATGCCCTTCTTGCCGGTGACGAAAATCTCATAGCGCTTGCTCATGACTCCTGTTCCTCCCCTGCTGTCTCGTTACTGCTGGATTTACGACGGCTGCGACGTTTGGCCTCCTTCTCGGCCTTGCGGGCGGCCTCGATGGCAGCGGCCTGTTCGGCGGCTTCCTTCTCGTGCTTGAGCTGCTTGGGCGATTTGGCTCCCCGGGAATTCTTGGCCTGATACTCCTTGATTATCGGCCGGACCTTCCTGAACTCCACAAAGAAGGCACCGATGATGGCGGCATAGGCAATACCGATGACCCACAGCGAACCAGCCTGCTTGAGCACATAGTTGGTGGCAAAGGTGATGACTACGGTGACGATGCCAATAGCCATCAAAATCCAGTAGATGCGCCGCCACTTCTTGTATTCGGCGGAGGAGGGCATGCCTGGCGCCGGCTCAATCAGCGTGGCCAGAAAACCCTTCTTCTTGGCGGGCTCGGTGGCGGCGCCTTTGCTGTGCTTGGCGGCGGCAGCGGAGGCGGCAGCGGAGGCGGCGCCGGCCGTGGCGCTCAGGCTTGTATCCAAATCCGCCTTGTCATCGTTGGCATCACCTGCGGCATTGGCAGCGCTGGCGGTACTGACGGCATTCGCAGCCTTGACCGAGCGCCTGCGGATGATCCGCCCAGGTTTGCTGGTCTGGCTGTCCTGCTTGGCTTCTGCTTCGCTGGGCGCATCCGGGGACTTCTCTGCCTCAGCCTTGGCAGCCTCGCGGGCGGCGGCACGTTTGGCCCGCTCCTCGGCCTTGCGGGCGGCTTCCTTCTCGCGGGCTTTGGCAGCGGCGCGTTTCTCCGAAGCGGTGGTAGGTTTGGTGCGGATATAGACAGACGACGCCGCCTCCGTCCGCGGCTTGGCCGAGGACGCACTGCGACGAGTCTTACCACCCGGGCCCTCACCCTGATAGCGTTGATTCAAAGGATTACGTTGGGACATTGAATGACTCACTCCTGTTGGGAAACTTGGCTTATACCACTATAACAAAATCCGCAGCCCGACTTGCCCATTATTCACTGCCAATCTCAGCGCCCTGGGTAAATATTGTAGTCGGATACGGGACACTCTAATGCGGCGCCGTGGCGCCGCGCCAACCCGCACGAGCTTGCAACCGCTGCGGCGGCGAGCCCTGACCTGTGGTGGATTGGTAAAGTGCTGCCTTGGAGAGAGAATCGCGGGCCTGTTGCCGGGCGCTTTTATTGGCGGTGGGTTCGTTGGCTTATGGCCGGGCGCATGTGGGTTTAAGGGCTGCCTTGAAAAAGGGATGGGTCTATGGCTGGCGGGCGCTTTGTGGCAAGTGGCGGGCGCCCGCGCCTGGCGTGCACTGTGTGGCCGGGCACACGCTTGCGCGGGCAAAAAAGTTGCCGTGCAGTTTGAGCCGCATGGCCCCGCCCAGGCACTGAGTACTGGGACGGGCGGGTGCTGGCGGGCGCCTTGG
>JAISUQ010000018.1 GCA_031272005.1 Coriobacteriales bacterium
TCAAGGCAGCACTTTAACCATCGGCGCCTGGCGTATGCCACCAGCTATTCAGCAGTCCTGTGCCTGGCAGAAAGCACGATATTCTCCATCAAGGTGCACTTCAACCAAGCTCAGCCACAACCTGCAAGCTCCGATTTTCCGCATATTTATCCCGATTAACACCCATTTGGGTGTATTGTGCGCCACTGGGCTTTGGTAGACTTCCGCTTGTATGTCTGTATAAAGCAAGTGGAAAGGGGCGTAACATGAGTAAGGCACTGTTAGTTCTACTGACGCTTGGGCTGTCATTGCTGGTGGGCTGCAGCAGTCCAACCCCGGCGGCTGATGACTCCAACAAGGCCGACGCCGGCGCCAGCTCCAGCACTGATACCGCAACTGGTGGCGATGAGTCCAGCGAGCTGGCCAACCCGGTGGTGGACGTCAGTGGCCCGGATGACTTCCAGAACCAGCTGGGGCTGTACCTGGCTGCCGACGATCTGGGCAGCAGCCCGGTCTACTCCATCATCTCCAACCAGACGGCTCAGGTCATCTATCAGGACGAGGTTGGCGGTCAGACGGTTGAGGTCATCGTCAGGGTCCAGAAAACCAGCGCCGAGGAAGACATCAGCGGCGACTTCAATCAGCATCAGGTCGTTGAACCAGGTAAAACCGTAGGCGAGATAACCCCAACGTTGCACTTCACCGAGGGCAAAGCCGGTTATGCTACCTGGTTCAATCCCACAGTGGGCACATCCGGCAGCGTTTCGCTCAGCACCGCTGCCAGCGCTGATGAACTGAACGTGTTGGCTGAGTACTATATCAACCAGGGCAATCGCGGTCAGTAGCAGTAAGAATCGGGTTGTGGCGCCAGTCGAGAACGTGAGGCGTCGAGTCAGCAGCAAGTGGGCATGAACAGCTGGCGCCACCCCTGTTTTTCTCCATCGCGCTCTGCTATGCTGGCATCAAACATGCAGTCAGACAGTCAGCAAAGTGAGAGCGCGATGGACATGCAACAATCCAAGTCTGGCACATCCGGCAAGCAACCGCCCCAGCCAGACGGGCCGGCCACAGCGGCCACAGCGGCCGCCAAGGCCGCCAAGGCCGCCAAGGCCGGATTCTCCTACAACGAACCGGGCCTCAGCTCCAGTAACCTGGCCTACCAGGACGATGACTGGCAGGAGGGTATCTACCTTCCCGATTACTACTACGACGAAGTCATCGGCTTCGACGCTGATTTTGCCGACGAGCTCGACGACGAAGATGACATGCCGTTGCTTTATCGGCGTTGCGTCGCACCCAAGGAGGCCCCTGGTGATTCCAACTCAGCTGAGCCAGGCGGACGCCCTGGCGCTGTTTGACAGCCTGCCGGCGGTTGTCGACCCGACAGAGATGCTTGGAGACTGGCGCGGCCATGAGCTGTTCTGCGGGCATCCGCTGGAGGGGCTGCTGAGCGCCTGCAGGTGGTGGGGCAAGCGCTTTGTCGATGCGGAGCATGTTTATCCGCAGATATTTGCGCGTGCAGATGGCTCGACTTTCTCCACCAACCCGGCGCGGATGCCGATGAGCCCTTGGTTAAGCCGCAGGCCCGAGTGGCTGATACGCCTGATTTTCCGCGTTGCCTACCCTTATGTTCATAGTGAGAAGAGCAGTGCACACCTGGCGATGGCGGAGTATCACGGGCAGCCAGGCGTGGCCATGGTCTACGACAAGCTACCGATTATCGACCATTTTCGGCGCATCGACGCCAATCAACTACTGGCCATCATGGACATGGCTGCCGACAACAGTGGAAAGTCGCTGTTCTTTACGCTGGAGAAGACTGCCGGCTGATGCGGTATACTATATACCATAGCCAACTGGAGATAAGGAGCCAGCATGCCACAATTGTCCCTGTACCTTGATGCCCAGACCATGAAACTGGTGGAGAAGAACGCCAAGCTGGAGCAAAGCTCGCTGTCCAAGTATGTGGCGTCGCTGATTAAGGACCGCAACGCCCAGCACTGGCCAAGCGGCTTCTGGGATCTGTATGGGTCCATTGACGATGACAGCTTTGTGGCGCCCTCTGTGCCGGCCGGCACCCCTCCCGTCAAATCTGCTGCCACCACGGAGGTGCGCTGATGAAGTACTTTTTACATACCGACACCTGCGTGGACTTCCTTAAAGGTCAAAGCGACGACCTGCGCCAGGCTGTGGAGAACACGGCTCCGACCGACATCGTCATTACTGACATTGTGGCTGCCGAGCTGCTCACTGCTGCCTGGCTGAGCTCCCGACGGGCTAAGAACCAGGAGCAGGCCCAGAAGCTGATTTCGCACTTTCAGACCGTCCCCTTTGATCGCAGCTGTACCCAGGTCTATGCCGATATGTATGCCAAACTGAGCAAGAAGGAGCACAGTCTTGGCGATAGCGACCTGCTCACTGCCGCCATCGTGTTAGCCCAGGGCGGCGTGTTGGTGACCTCGCGCAAAGACGATTTTGCGGTCATAAAAGGGCTGCAGCTGGAAAAGTGGTCGTAGCCGCGCTGTATCAGGCTTTAATAAGGCGGCGCGCGTTTATCATGTAGACCAGCCCATCAATCAGCTCGCAGCGGGCATTGTCGGTCCAGCTCATAATCATCAAATGTATAATGCTCAACCATCTGCGGCAGCGCCATTTGTTCAATCTCCCTGGCTGGCATGGAGAATCGATACCTGATGGAGAAAGTAAACCATGCTGCTGGCCAGCGGCAGAAGTCAGCGGTCGGTCGTTACACCAACTTTTGGGGCATAATCCGAACGCAAGCGTAGGCTGCGGTACTACAATGCGGCAATAGAGTTGCTCCGCAAATCAACCCTTAACCCCGAAACCATCAAGAACCCAAATGGCAGCAACGAGTGGCTACATCGATTCAAAGGCGCGACGTCAGAAGGTGATGCCTTTTTCGTTCAAGTCAAACATGACATCAAGACCGGAAACAAGTATCTCATGTCTGTATTCCCAATGCGGAAAAAGTAGAGACCTCGCAAGTGGTAGTCTGAAAACTACGCGAGGTCTGTTTGTATAAACTAGCAAAAGCAGCCGATAAAGTCAACTCATGTGTCACTTCAAAACTCCTTGTATCAGCCACTTAAAGCTGTGTCAGCGTGTGTTGGCGGGCACCGCATAATCCGCTCACAACCAAATAGGAGCCACCCGCTCAGATAGCGGCCTCGTTTTCGCTCTCCCAATGGGGAAACAAGTGGGGAACCCTGTCGCGCAACTCAACGTAACCGCCTACCGACGATTCTGTAGAACGGGGTACCCGAAGCGCCTTGGTTATTTGGAACCAGGTAGAGAGTTAAAACCATTCTGGGTTGAGAGCGAGGATTTGTGAGGCAAGGCATTGCAACAACAGAAAAAGAGACCAACTCCGCTCCGACGCAAAGCGGGCCGGGCTGCCGCTCTCCACCTATATGCGCTTCATGATGAAGGCCTGCCGTCCAAAACAGAACCGCCCGCCGGACTGGTTCAAGTTCCACCGCGAGCTCTGCGCCATCGGCAACAGCCTCAACCAGATCGCGCACATCGCCCACATCACCGGCAACATCGATGCCGAAAAGCTCGACCGATTCCGCAAGGACTTTGAGGAAGTGCTGATTGCACTAGTGGCTGAGATGTACGAGCCGGAGCAGCTTGATGCCACCAGGATAATCCGAGAGGCCAAAGCCAAGGCAAAGGCATCGCAGCGAGAGTAAGAGTGTAGGAAACCCTGGGACAAGGCCCCTGCTGAGCAAGCTTCTGCAGGGGCCTTTCCAACACATCACGAAAATGCCATTCTTGCTGTAAGAGGACGGCTACAGTAAGGGCAATGAGTCGACTGCCGCCCGCGGCAAGCCGCAGCAAATCATATATCAAGAGCCAGCGCCATCGAGCACCTCATACAGTTACAATATGGAGGAGCATAAAAACATCAAGGAGAAGAATTGGACGACGCAGGAAAACTGGCACTTGAGCTTGCCAAGCTGCCCAACGAAACCGAGTGGGTGGAGTTCAAGCACGACAACGACGACTCCCGCACGATCGGGCAGAACATCAGCGCACTGGCCAACGGGGCGGCGCTGATGGGCAAGCCCTGCGCCTACATCGTCTGGGGGCTGGATGACACGACCCACGAGGTTGAAGGCACCAGCTTCGACTACCGCAAGGCCAGGCGCGGCAACGAGGAGCTGTTGAACTGGCTGCGCCACCAGCTCTCCGACAATGCTGATTTCCTGTTCCAGCCAGGCGAGGCAGACGGCAAGCCCGTACTGGTGCTGAGGATTGCCGCCGCTGCTGGCAACACCGTGATGTTCGAGAAGTCCGACTACATCAGGGTCGGCGGCATCACCAAGAAGATAAACGACTACCCAGACCTCAAGGCACGACTCTGGGACAGGCTGCGCAAGGCAGACTTCGAAAGCCAGGTTGCGATGGACAACCTGGATGCCCCCAAAGTCCTCGACCTGCTCAGCTGGGCAACCTACTTCGAGCGCACGGGCACGCCCACGCCAAGCTCACAAGGCGAGATAATCCGCTGCCTGGCCGAGGAGGGCCTGGTGGCCGCCCAGGACGACGGCAGGTACTCCATCACAAACATGGGCGCACTGCTCTTTGCCAAGCGGCTGCGCAGCTTCCCCACAGTATCCAGAAAGGCGCTGCG
>JAISUQ010000087.1 GCA_031272005.1 Coriobacteriales bacterium
GGAGACCTGCCAGGCCCGGGTCATGGAGTACGGCCCGATAGAGGAACTGGCCAAGCGCGCCGAGGCCATCGGCAAGAAGGTATTGGTTTACCTGCCGTAATTAACCATCAACGAGGAGAGGAAAGCAAAATGACTGAAGCAGCAACAAAGAACGGATTGGACAAGCTCAGCCCCAAACGTTGGATTGCCGTGCTCTGCATGGGTCTGATGCACGCCATCTGCATGGGTTCGGCGGTATTGCCCGGAGCATATTCCGGAATCATCATCGGCGAGTGGGGGGTCGCACCGACTTCCTTCGTCCAGCTGACGATGTGCAGCTTTCTGGCGGGCGCCATCATGTCCATCCCCGGCGGTATCCTGGCCGATAAGTTCGGCGTCACCAAGGTGCTGGGCATCGGCATGGTCATCGCCTTTTTATCCAGCGTCTGCCGCATCTTCGCCACCCAGGCGGCGAGCTTTCCGCTGGTGTTCGTGTTCAGCTTCCTGATTGGCACCGGCCTGGCCGGCATGAACGCCAACAGCGTGAAGTTCCTGCAGCCCTGGTTCAAGCACACCATGTCCACCGGCATGACGCTGTATGTCAGCGGCGCCGGCATCGGCGTTGTCGGGCTGATGTTTGTGGCTGGCACCTTCTTTCCCACTGATCAGGTGATGATGTACATCGTGGCTGCTGCGATCTTCGCCGTGGCCTGCGTTGTCTGGTTCGCCTTTGCCCGGATGCCCAAGGACTACGTGGCCATCAAGGACGACTACTCCCTGGCCGCCGTCAAGACCGTCTGCACCAACAAGATCCTGATTCTGGTGAGCATCGCCATGGTGCTGACCATGGCCTCCTCGGCCTCCTATGCCGGCAATGTGCCGGTGGTCTTCATCGGCAAGGGCGTAGACCCGGCCGACGCTGCCGTCTGGGCCTCGATCCTGAACATCGTCGGCATGCCCTCCAACTGGCTGGCCGGCCCGATTGCCGACAAGCTCCAGCGCATCAAGCCGGTCTTCATCTTCATGGCTGTGGTTGGCTCGGCCATCGTCATCGTTGGCTGGGTGCTGCCGCTGGGTGCATACACGCTGCCGATCCTCATGGTTGGCGCCTTCATCTCCTGGGGTAACATCGGTCTGGTCAAGGGCTCTGTGGGCCTTATCCCCACCCTGCCCAAGCAGTATCTGGGCACCGCCGGTGGTATCCAGACCTTCTTCCAGAACCTCGGCGCCTATCTGATTCCCTCCTATCTGTTCACGCCGCTGTCGGTGGGCGCCGACGGCTCCACCGTTACCGAGATGTTCTTCGTGCTCTGCGGCGTGTTCGTCATCCTCTCCGCCGTGGTCTTCGCCTTCGTGCCGGAACTGGGCCTGAAGGGCAAGATCCACCAGCAGTTGAAGCAGGACTGACGCAACCCCGCATTCTTCCTTCAGCCTGGGAGCCGCGAACGTGCCAAGCGTTCGCGGCTCCGCTTATGGGCGTCTCTCAGCCCGTACCAAGACGTCGCCCCCAAACAGCGTCAGTTGCGGTAAAGTGTTATCCATGAGCAAAGGGGCTGACAAAACCACCCGCGGATTCTTCGGGCATCCGCTGGGACTGCTGAATCTGTTCTCCACCGAATTCTGCGAGCGCTTCAGCTACTACGGGATGCGTGCCATCCTGGTCTATTATCTCTACGACGCCACCGCCAACGGCGGCCTGGGGCTGGCCGAGACCGACGCCATGATCATCATGAGCCTGTTTGGCTCGCTGGTCTACCTGACCTCGATCATCGGCGGCTGGCTGGCCGACCGCCTGCTCGGGCCGTATCGCTCCATCCTCTACGGTGGCGCAACCATCGCCGCTGGCCATATGGTGCTGGGACTGCCGCTGGGCATGGGCGGCACAGTGGTCGCTTTGGGGCTGATTGTGCTGGGTACCGGCCTGCTCAAGCCCAATGTCTCGGTGATGGTCGGCGAGCTGTACGCCCGCGACGATCCGCGCCGGGCAGCCGGCTTCTCACTGCTGTATATGTCCATCAACATCGGTGGCTTCATCTCGCCTTTGATAGTCGGCGGGGTGTCGCGGGCATCCGGCTATCACGTCGCCTTCCTGATTCCGGCAGTTTTCATGGCCCTGGGGCTGTTCGTCTACATCGCCTTGTCCAAACGGACCCTGGCCGGCATCGGCCGCGAGGTCATCGAACCGCTGAGCATGGCGGAGAAGCAGCGCTGGGCGTGGATTACGGTAGCCGGCGTGGTGCTGCTGGCCGCTGTTCTGGGCGGGGCGCAGTTGCTGGGGGTGTTATCCGTCCAGCGGCTGGGGGATGCCATCCCGGTGCTCTGCGGCGGCATCGCCGTGGTGCTGTTCATCGTGATTTTCCGCGACCGCCAACTCACCTCAGACGAACGCTCGCGGATGCTGGCCTATATCCCGCTGTTTCTGGCCGCCACCTGCTTCTTTGCCATGAGCGAACAACAGAGCTCGACTCTGGCCATGGTGGCGGATAAGTTCGTGGACAAGAACCTCGGGGGCTTTGAGATACCGGCAGCCTGGTATGCCTCCATCAACCCGCTGGTGATTATCTTCGTCAGCCCGATCTTTGCCGCGCTCTGGACGCGCTTGGGCAACCGCCAGCCCTCGCTGATGGTCAAGGTGGCCGTCGGGCTGGCCATCGCCAGCGGTGGCTTCGTGATTCTGGCCCTGGGCTTCTTCGCTGCCGGGCCCAATCCCGACATCAGCCCGCTGCTGCTGCTGGCGGCTTACGTCTTCATCACCCTGGGAGAGCTGCTGCTCTCCCCCACCGGCCTGGCGGCCACCACCCAGCTGGCGCCGCGCGTGCATCTCTCCAAGATGATGGGGTTGTGGTTCATTGCCACCGCCATGGGCCAGGCTGTCAATGCCATCGCCGTGCAGCGCTTCGATGCCTCAGCTCCGGCTGGCTTCTATCTGGCCTACGCCCTGGTGGCGCTGGCAGTGGCGGCGCTGATCCTCATCTTCCGCCGCCGCCTGCTGGCCTGGGCGCGTGGGGTGCGCTGATGCAGCGGTCTGAGGAATATGCTGCCAGCCAGAAGCCGCCGCGCACCCCATGTTTGGCAGAGGTGCCCTGATGCAGCAGTCTGACGAATTTGGCACCCTGCAACGCCTGGTTGATTACCTGTACAAACAGCGACGGAGCGTGGCGCGCCTGGATGTTCTGTTGGCCGCCGAGATGTTTGACATCAGCGGGGATTTGCTGGAGATAGTCGAGCTGCTGCCGCCCGGCAGCTACTCCCGCCAGAAGCTCTGCGACCAGCTGAACTCCGCCCTGGCCGCCCATGGCTGGGGCCTGGTCTACGGCACAGTAGACTGACACCCCTGCCACCGCCACAATACATACATCCCCGGTAGATTCCCCATTCGGAGCATGACGCCCTCGGCGGCCTTTGGAGTTAATGCAGAGCATATTATGCGTATTATTGTACCATATTAAACGTTTTGTGCTATATTATTGAATGTGTTGTTTAGTTTTGTACAATTTTGCTGCTATTTTCGTTCAGATTGTCACCGTGAAGGTGGTTTTTTCGCCGGGGGTGCTGGTGGCCTCGATGGTTCCGCCCAGACGCTGGACGGCGGCTTGGACGATGGACAGCCCGAGGCCGTAGTTGGCGCCGGCAGGCGACTCGG
>JAISUQ010000148.1 GCA_031272005.1 Coriobacteriales bacterium
AGAAGCTGGGTTTGATCGGAGTATCATCTGCACCGCGCCCGGTCATCAACACCTCTCGGCCGCGTAACAGCCCGTCGATCTCTCGTAGGCTGCGCTTTTCGGTGAGGAACTCCAGCACCTCCAGATAGGTGTCGTAGCGCTCCGGCACGCTGTTCATGGTCTGAGTCAGGCGGCTGGAGGGGTCGAACGCTTCAAGGGTGTCCTGGCCGATTGACGTAATCAGGTAGGCCCAGTCGGCCACCAGATCGTCGGCTTCATCGGCAGTGAGGCCGGCCAGCTGCCCGGGACTGATGTCGGCGCCCTGCTCATCCAGCTCAAAGCAGTCCAGGGCCTCAACGTCCACCAGCCACTGGATGAGGGTGTAGGGCGGATGCACAACACCAGCATATTCTGGCTGCTGCTGAATCTGCTCTTCCAGATCATGCAGGAAGACGCGCTGGGAGGAGCAGAGTTTGAGTATGCGATACAGAATGGGGCGGACGCTGGGGTTTTGCAGCAACAGCGCGCAGGACCGCTCGACCTTCTGGCTGTACTCCAACTCGGCTTGCAGTTCGGCCTCCTGGATTTGTTCGACATTCTGAATGTTTGAGCCCTCTGGCTGAGGCTTTGGAATCTCTCCCACAGGCATGCCTTCCTCAACAGTCCACCATCAATTCCCTGTCATGGAATTGTCATGGATTTTTCAGGGAGGTGTGTAGCCATTTGCTTGTGATTTTCAGTGGCTCTGCCTTGCTGGAGCAATCGAAGACAGACTAATCAAAATTTGATTAGGGAAGCTCTAAGCAAACGCTTGGCTCACGGCTGGCGCAGAATCTTCTCCAGCGCTTTGCCTTTGGCCAGCTCGTCGACCAGTTTGTCCAGGTAGCGGATCTCCTGCATCAGGCCGGGTTGCATGTCCTCGACGCGGATGCCGCAGACGCTGCCTTTGATCAACTTGCGGTTGGGGTTCATGGCCACAGCGCCGTTGAAGAAGTCCTGCAGGCTGGCCTCGCTTTGCACCAGCCCGGCCAGGTCCTCTGGACTGTAGCCGGTCAACCAACAAATCACCTCGTCCACCTCAGCCTGCGTGCGCCCCTTGCGCTCGGCCTTGGCCACCCAGGCCGGATAGACCTTGGCCAGCTTCATCGCAAACACCTTGGATTGCTCCATCGTAGGCCTCCTTAAGCAAGCACAGAGCAGTCATACGATTATTGGACTTCACTGCTTGTGTTTGGCGTTCAGGGCTTCTTCCAGGGCGGCGAGCTGCTTTTCGGTGCGTTTTTGGCCGGTCACGATGACCAGCACGTAGGCCAGCAGCACCAGCCACATCAGGGCGTAGGCGGCGATGACGTAGGGGGCGGCGGGCAGGATGGTGGAATAGATCTCGGCCAGGATTGGGTCCATTTCTCAGTCCTCCAAGTTTGTCTTCAGGGCGTCCAGACGGGCTTTCAGGGTTTGTTGGCGCAGACGGAAGCGGTATAAGGCGAAGGCCAGGCAGAAGAAGCCGAACATCGCCAGCAGCAGGGGTATGAGCATCGGCGTGGAAAGGCCGGAGTCGGTGCGGAAGATCACCGGATGGGCGCCGGAGGGCACCAGGCGGGTGATCATCAGCGAGATCGGCGCATCGATGAAGGCGATGATGCCGAAGGCGGCAGCATACGTGGCCCGGCGCTCGGCATCATCGATGGCGTTGCGCAGGATGAAGTAGCCGATGACCAGCAGCATCAGGATGAAGTAGGTGGTCAGGCGGGGTTCCCAGGTCCACCAGACCCCCCATTCGAAGCGCTCCCACATCTCGCCGGAGACCATCGTCATCAGGATGAAGACCAGCGCGACTTCAGTAGCCACTTTGGCCATCAAATCGTAGTGCGAGTTGCGCTTGACGAGGAACAGTACACCGAAGACTGCCGTGAACAACAGCGCTACAAAGCTGGTCACCGCCACCGGCATATGGAAGTAGAAGATCTTCTGGGAGAGCAGCAGCTTGTTGGTCACCACCTGGCCACCGATGACGGCCAGGCCGTTATCCGGCAACAGGGCGCCTTGCACCAGAGGTGCGCTGGTGAAGTTGAGGATGAAGGCAGCTGTGGTCAGCAGGGCGCCCAGCACCAGCAGGGCGGGTGCCAGGCGGTCGAAGATGTTGGGTTTCTCGGTCATAATATTGTCCTTTTGTTTAGCAATTTTTACTCCCCTCGCTGTGCCTCAGGCGCTGATGATGAAATCATACAGCAACCAGGAGACCAGGATCATTATCACATCATAGGCAGCGGCTAAGGCGACAGCCGGTCCGAAGGTGGCCATCATGTCCTCGCCGCCGAGCAGTGCCACCGAGGTGGCCGCGACACAGGCGTAGAGCAGCGGGAAGACCAGCGGCACAAACAGCACAGCCAGCAGCACATCCTGTCCGCGGGTGTTGACCGTGATGGTGGCCAGCAGCGTGCCCACGCCGGCGATACCGATGGTACCCACGAGCAACGGTACGATGGCCAGGCCGAAGGTTGCAGCCAGGGCCGAACCGGAGAGGAACAGGAAATAGAACAGCGGCAGGGTGATTATCTCCACCACCAGCAGGAACAGGACGTTGGCGCTGGCTTTGGCCAGGAAAATCACCGAGCGGTCCAGCGGCACCAGCATGATGCCCTCCAAGGCTGCTTCCTCTTTCTCATGGGAGAAGGAACGGTTCAATCCGAGCAGGGAGGTGAAGACGATCAACGCCCAGATCAGGCCGCCGGCTACCGGCAGCACATCGAAGCCGGCTGAGGCCTGCATCAGGGCGGTGCCGAAGACGATCAGGACCAGCACGGCGTAGATGCCCATGGAGGTCAGCATCTCGCGGGTACGGAACTCGCGGCGCAGATCCTTGCCCAGCAGGATGCGGTACTGCCTGAAGGTGGAGGGGCGCCTGGTGGCTGTGGGTGTGAGCGTGGCGGCGGCGGCGGATGTGGCGGTCGCGGTGGGCACCGACGGTGTGGCTCGTGGAGTTGGCTCGGTGGCTGTCATCAGCGTATCAACCTCCCACCGTCTGGTAATAGAGCTGGGAGAATGACGCGAAGTCCAGCTCTGCGCTGGGCGCGAACAGCTCCAGCTTGCCGCGGTTGAGCAGCAGCAGGTGGCTGGCCAGCTCGAAGCCTTTGCGCAAGTCGTGGCTGACCAGCACGAAGCTGCGGCTGGCGCGCTGAGTAGCCAGCAAGGCATCGAATATCTCGCTGGCATGGGGATCGAGGCCGGTGTACGGCTCGTCCAGCAGCACCAGCTGCGGGTCGTGGATCAGGGCGCGGGCGATGGCCAGGCGCTGGGTCATACCGCGGGAGAAGCTGCGTGCCAGGTCGTAGCGGCGGGCGGTCAACTCCACGGCAGCCAGCAGCTCGCTGACCCGGGTTTGCGGCTCGACGACACCGTAGAGGCGGGCAGCCAGCAGCAGGTTCTCCTCGGCGGTGAGGTCGGGGTAGAGCATCGAGCGATGGGAGATGAAGCCGATGCGGGCACGCACCTCATCCGGCTGCTCCTTGATGTCGCAGCCCAACACACTGACGCTGCCGCTGGAGGGGCGGGCCAGGGTGGCCAGGATGCGCAACAGGGTGGTCTTGCCGGCACCGTTGGCGCCGCAGATGGCCAAAAAGGCGCCGGTGGGCAGCTCGAAGCTGAGGGAGTCCAACGCCTTGCGGGTGCCGAAGGCCTTGCTCAAGGCGCGGACCTCGAGGGCAGAGTCAGCGGCAGCGGCAGCGGCAACCGGTGCGGACGTCTTCTCGACAACTTCCGTCACTGTTCAGACATCTCCCGGCAGGCCCACTGTGCAGGGGACGACATCTTGATAAGTGTTTGCAGCTGCAGCACTATTGGTTCTCGGTCCCGGTCGGTTTCCTGGGTTTGTTTTGGCGGGGCATCAGGGCGGCCAGGGCGGTACCCAGCATCAGCAGGGCAAAGCCGAACCAGACCAGGTTGACCAGCGGGAAGACCTTGACGCTGAGATAAGTGGTGTACTCGCCATTTTCACCGGTGGCAGTAGGTACATCGGCCATCACGAAGATATCCTCGGTGGGCAGGCTGAGGACGCTGGTCATGTACTTGGGACTGGAATCCTGACCCAGCGCCGTGAGCATGGCCTGTTTTTGGGGGTCGCCCTCAAAAGACGGCGCCACCTGGCCAACCAGTTTGTCGCCCTGATAGACGTCGAAGACTATCGTCCAATTGAGGATGTTGCCGTCCTCCTTGGTAGCCGTATCGGTGCGCACGTATTTCAGCGTGTAATCGGCTACCGAGATGTCCTCGTCGATGGTGAAGGTGTCGATGGTCGAGCCATCGCTGCCGATGAAGGTACTGGCCAGGCGGGCGCTGTTGCCCTGGACATACATCGCCGAGCCAATCAGGCCAACCAATATCACCGCCATCGCCAGATGAGCCAAGAAGCCGCCCAACTGCGAGCCGCGCTTCACCTTGGCCTGCACCGCCTGGCGCAACATGAACACCGAGTTGAAGAAGAGCAGCGAAGCAACTAAAAAGCCTACTATTGTTATAGCATAGTAGAGCAGCATCGGGCCAGAATCCGTCAGCTCCGTCGCCGCATCGCCGCCAGCTGCCAGCACCGATTGATAGACCGGCGCCAGTCGCAGCACAAAATAGCCCAGCAGCAGCGCAAAGACCAGCAAAGCCAAAGCCCCCGGCAGGCGCGCTTTTCTCCAAAAAGCCTTGCCCTGCGTCTTACCCCAGCTGAGCAGCGGGCAGATGGCCACCACGGCCAGATAGAGCACGCACAGCGGTCGGGCGATGAAGTTGTAGGAGACCTTGCCCAGCGACACGCCGCCATAGGGCAGCCACTGAGGCAACGCCGGGGCCAGGGTCATGTAGGCCAGGATCACCGCCGCCAGAAGCATGAAGACATTGTTCAGGAAGTACATGGCATCGCGGGAGGCCATCGACTCCATCTCATCACTGCCGGGCGACTTCTGAGACGCCGCGATCTGCTTACGCCGCCAGAATACCAGGGCACAGCCAACCAGCACCGGAGCGACGACCAGAGTAAGGAATACGGCCTCCGACACGGCATCGGCCGCAAAGGCGTGCACCGAAGCCACCCGCCCGGAGCGGGTGATATAGGTGCCGAGGATGACAAAGGCCATGGTCACGCAGGCGCAGATCAGTGCCCAGGCCTTGAAGCTGTCGCGCTGGCGGTAGACGGTCAACGAGTGCACCAGCGCCACTGCCATAATCCAGGACAGCAGGCTGGCATTCTCCACCGCGTCCCAGGCCCAGTAGCCGCCAAAGGTCAGCTCCACATAGGCCCAAACAGCGCCCAGACCGATGCCCAGACCCAAGAACAACCAGGACACCAGGGCATAACGCTGGCAGCGCAGCACCCATTTTTTGGAGAAGTCCCGGTTCAGCAGCGCCGAGATGGCGTAGGCGAAGGGAATGGTGAGGCCGGCATAGCCAAGGAACAATGTGGGCGGATGGATAGCCATCGCCCAATGCTCCAGCAGCGGGCTCATGCCGGTCAACAGCAAGGCCTCGGCCGAGGGCTGACCAGTGGTAGTGTCAATCCAGGTGGCATCGGTGATGATGAAAGGCTGGTTCTGCTCCGAGAACAGCGTCACGGCGACGAAGGCCAGCAGCACCAACTGCGAGACCAGCAGCGCCAGGTTGTCCAGCTTGTCCATGGCCTTGATGTTGCGCAGCGCCACCACCGCGTTGAACAGCGAAATCAGCCATGCCCAGAACAGCAGCGAACCGGCCCGGCCGCCCCACAGGCCGGAGACCTTGTACAGCCAGCCCAAGGTGCCCTCGGCATCGCTGCGATAATTGAGCACATATTGGATGGAGTAGTCGCCGGTCAAGAAGCAGAACAGCAGCAGTCCGCAGCAGAAGGTCAATCCGGCAGCACCGAGCAGGGCGGCGATATGGCTGGCCCAGGTGACGGACTTGCTGCCCGTCAGATGACCGATGGCCAGGCCCAACACCGACACCGCCACGGCGATAAACGATATGAACAGGCCAATCAGGCCAATCATGGACATGGTGGCGCCTTTCTCCCGGTTACCTGCCGCCCGCCCCTTGTCTCAGCCGAAGCAAACCCGGCGGTGACAAAGAAGGTACGATTTGGCTTGCATCATAAGTATAAGCGAAAGGGGGCCGTGAAGCCCCCTTTCTCGAAGCTTGTCGCTACCCGCAATCTATCCAAGTAAAGCCAGTGCCTCATCGGCTTTGGCAGCCGAAAGGTCGAGGCAGGCATTGGACAGCGTGGGGTTATGAGCGCCCTCGCTGTTCTCCACCATCACGAACTCCCAATAGAACTGGGCTTCGCGGTAGAGAGCCTGCACCTTGGCCAGGGTCTCGGCATCCAGGCTGTCCTTCTTCTCGGCCAGCTTGGTGTTCAGCTCGACCAGCTTGTCCGCGTCGGCCTGCACCTTGTCCTCAGACTCCTGCTGCCAGGCCTCGACCTGGGCAGCCAAATCGCTGTGGCAAGCGCCACCGATGTTGCAGGACTCTGCCAGCAACTCCGGGTTATCCAGCGGACTGATCAGCTCGTGTGAGGTGTAGTAGGTACCGTCGCCGGCATCCTCCTGCA
Organism: Coriobacteriales bacterium; assembly: GCA_031272005.1. Classification (GTDB taxonomy): domain Bacteria; phylum Actinomycetota; class Coriobacteriia; order Coriobacteriales; family UBA8131; genus JAISUQ01. The sequence continues at coordinate 6,542 of JAISUQ010000148.1, forward strand.
GCCCCATGTGGCAGCTCGCGCAAGTGAACGGCTCGCCGGTGGCCGGGTTGTTGGTGTTGATCATGGTATTGCCCGTGCCGCCATAGACGAACTCGAACTCCGGATGCTGGACCTTGATCCACTCCACACCGGTGGCCTCGTTGGTGGCGTCCTTGAAGCCCTTATCGGTATAGTACGCGTAGATGGCCTCAGGCGTCATACCCGCCAGGCTGGTGTAGGGGTTGGTCACGGCCTTGGTGTCGGCATTGAAGTAGTACTCGTTGTGGCATTGGCCACAGACCTGCGACTCCACCGGCACCTTGCTGGCATCGCTGCCCAGACCGGTGAGGAAGAAGGCCTGGGTGGTGACCAGCTGGGTGGGGTCGTTCTCATGGCAGTTGTAGCAGCTGATCGGCTCTTCCAATGTGGCGTTGACATCGGCGAAGGTCTGGGAGAAGATCGCGTCGCCCTGCGCCTTGTACATCGCCGTGAAATCGGCCGACTTGCAGGTCAGGCAGTTGGCCAGGGTCTTGTCGTTGACACGTCCGGAAGCCCGGATGTCGTCCAGCGAGTAGTTGTGGCCGTTGGGCTCGAAGTACGACTTGGAGAAGCCGTTGCCCGCCCAGATTGTGGTGATTTGCGGATACATCTCGATCATGTTGCCGCGGCTGGAAGTGTCGTTGGCCAGGTTGGCCATGTAGGTCTCATACTCCTTGGGGTATGCGTCCTTCCAGCTTTCCGCCGTCTGCACGCCGGCGGCATTGGGGCCGGTGTTGGCCTCCCGCAGCTCTGGCGCCACCAGCTCGGCGGCTGTCTCGGAGCCGGAATCGGAGCCGGCTGTGCTGTTGTCGTCAGCCTTTGGCGAACAGGCCGCCAGAGCGAAGATCAACGCGAAGACACAACCGACCACGGCCCAACGCCGCAGTGCAGTCTTTTTCCTGGCTTCTTCCATATTGTCCCCTTTCTCCTCAATGAATTACCTGGATATTGATATCGTTAAAATGATAAGGCATGGTCAGCAGCCATAACAGGGATGCTTGGCACATCTTTAATGGGGACGATTTTGCTCAGCCGCGATTGTTGCAAAACCCCAGCGTAGAGCCGAAAAATTGGAGCTGCGCGGATGTTTCGGGAATGTTAAATGCTCGGACTGGGGGCTGTTTTTCCCAACCAATCATGCGGTATCATTGATTTTGGCGAAATTTTGGGAATGGATTAGGACAATTTTATCATGGCAAGAGGGGAGCTGAGGGATGATAACCCTGAGCCAATACGAGCGTACTCCGCTGTATCAACAGATATACAATCAGATTCGTGACCATATCATCAGCGGGGCCTTTGCCGCAGGCTCCAAGCTGCCGCCGATTCGCAAACTGGCGGAGGACCTGGAGATTTCCCGCAATACCGTGGAGGCCGCCTACCTGCAGCTGTCCCAGGAGGGTTATGTCTCCAGCCGCACCGGCTCCGGTTTCGTGGTGGAGCAGCTGGACCTGTCCTATGATCTGTCTGGAGCCAACCTCCAGGAAGCCTCGGACACCTTTGCGCAACGACTGGCGCAAACCTCCCTGTGGCCCGGGCAGAACGAGGCCGGCGCAGCCAATAGCGACTCCAGGAATTACACCGGCCCCAACAACGCTGAGAGTGAGGACGGCTTTGCCGCCACCGGAGAAGAGCCGGGTAACCTGCCCCCAGTGCTCTTCGACTTCACCTATGGCAACCTGCAGGCCGGCGCCTTTCCGGCACAGCTCTGGAAGCGCCTGACCAACGAGATCCTGTCGACCACCGACGCCTGGAAAGCCAGTGCCTACACCGACCCTCTGGGCGAACGCAAGCTGCGGGAGCAGATCACCATGCAGCTCCACGTGACCAGCGGCGTCAACTGCCATCCAGCCCAGGTGGTTCTGCAACCCGGCACCCAGGCCAGCCTGCAGAACCTGCTGATGCTCTTCGACCCGCTGCGCGACGTCATCGGCATGGAGGAGCCCGGCTACGACGGCGTGCGGGCGGTGTTTGAGAACAACCGCTTCCGGCTTTTCCCGCTGCCGGTCTATCGCGGCCATGACGCCTTTGTCGACAGCCTCTACGCCTCGCACGCCCGGCTGTGCTATGTCACGCCATCCAACCAGTTCCCCACCGGCGCAGTGCTGCCGTTGGGAGTCCGTCAAAGGCTGTTGAAATGGGCCAGTGAGGAGAATGCCTACATCATCGAGGATGATTACTGCCGCGAATTCCGCTACACCGTGCGCCCGCTGCCCTCTCTGCAGAGCCTGGATCGCAACTCGCGGGTTATTTACATGGGCACCTTCTCCAAAGCCCTCTCCCCGGCACTGCGGATGAACTATCTGGTACTGCCTCCGGATCTGCTCTTCGAATGGCATAAGCGCTTCGAGAAATACTATCCCCAGGTGCCCTGGCTGAACCAGGCGGTACTGGCAGAGTATATCGATGGCGGCTACTGGGACAGACAGCTGCGCAAGACCCAGGCTACCAACAAGCGTAAATACCACCTGCTGATCAGCGCATTACATAAATACATGGGTGACAGGATCGTCATCTTGGAGAACGGCAGCGGTCTGCATCTGCTGGTGGGCGCCGCCGATGAGCGCCACCAGAACACCTTGATTGCCCAGGCCCGAGCAGCCGGGGTTGTGGTTTACGGCACCAACCGCTATTGGATGAGCGAGCAGCATCCGATGGAGAATTTTGTACTGGTGGGCTTCTCCGCTATTGATGAGAAACGGATTGAACAAGGCATCCGCACGCTGGCCGCAGCCTGGTTTTCCTGAGCGCTTTCCTGAGCGCTTTCCTGAGTGCCTACCTGAACCGAATTGCTCGGCTGGCCTGATTGTCATGCTCGGATTGACCAAAATCGTCCCTTGTCGCAGGGTACGATTCTGGATAACGGCGGGATTCTCCCCTGTTTGCGCGGTATTGTCCCCTTATTTTGCGGCTGAAATCACCTGCAAGTGACGCTGGTGTCGGATTATCCCCAAACCCTATAATGGCCTTAAAGGGGAATTGGTTGCTGGCCGGTAGCATATAACCGACGACAGACCATACCGGGTGGGGCTGACGCCGGACATACGCGGCAAGCCGGATGCTATGGGAGGATGTAGCAGTGATGCGAATAGTGCTGATTGATGAGCACGAGTTTGTCAGAATCGGCCTGAAGACCGTATTGCAACATGAATCGGACATCGAAGTCGTCGCCGATTGCGAATCGCTGGAGGTCCTGCGCACCATGATGATCGGCGTCGCACGGCCAGACATGCTGCTGATCGACATCCCCGATGACAGCTCATCGGCACGCCGTTGCGAAGCGCTCGATGCCCTGGAGGTGCTCCATCAGCAGACACCGCAGGTCAAGGTGGTGCTGCTGAGCACAACCTTCGACCTGGATTGCCTGTTGCATACTTTAAGCGGTAACTCCGCCGGTTACCTGCTGAAGAACGCCAGCCCCGAAGAGTTGCTGGCGGCGGTGCGGGCAGTGGCCTTCGGCGGGGTTTATATCCATTCCAAACTGATTGCCTCATTTCCCAAACAACTGTTGCATTCCTGCGGTAGCGCCGCTCGGGCTGCCGCCGCCGCTCCCCCGCTCTCGGATCGGGAGCAGGGGGTATTGACCCTGCTGGTGCACGGCCATACCAACCGCGAGGTCTCGGAGCGGCTGTATCTCTCCCCCAAGACCGTGGAGTCCTACCGGGCGCGCCTGTACACCAAGCTGGGCGCCAAGTCCCGCGCCGACCTGGTAGCCTTCGCCACCCAAAGCGGCCTGGTCACGCTATAATGCCCTCATCGGCATTTGGGGAAAGGAGCGGGCCATGCGCGGAGATGTGCGTGCCAAGAATCTGGAACTGGATCTGGAGCAAACCCTGGACATCATCAGAGGAGCGGAGCACGGCGTGCTGGCCACAGTCAGCGCCGACGGGGTACCGGCAGCTGTGGCCTTGAACCATGTCTACAGCGATGGTGTGTTGTATTTCCACTGCGGCCACGAAGGCGAGAAGCTGGATAATATCCGGGCCAATCCGCAGGTCTCGTTTTTTGTGGTCGGGCAGGCCGATGTCCACTATGACCAGTTCACGGAGTCCTATACCTCGGCGGTGGTCAATGGCCGCATCGAGATCGTTGTTGATGAGGCCGAGCGGCTGCAGGCGCTGCGCGCCCTGACCTACCGCTACGCCAGCCACCTGATCCCGACTCAGACCATCGAACAGTTCACCGCTGAGAAGCTGTCCACCGTGGAGATACTCAAGCTGACGCCGGAGACCATCACCGGCAAGGCCCGCCCCCGCCGCCACCGCCCGGGCCTGGAATACACTCCGATACTCTGAAGTCGCTGTTGGCCGGGCTCCACCCAATGGCGCAACTCAATGGCTCCACCCAATGGCGCAACTCAATAACATGGTGCCGAAGATACTCTGTTGATTTAGCGCAGTATTGTGCTAAAGTACCCTGATTGGCCTGTCACAGTAGGAAGGATTGCTGATGCTCTCACTCGCTTTGCCCAAAGGCAGCCTGGAGGAACAGACTCTGGCGCTGTTTGCCGCCGCCGACCTCACGGTGCGCAAGTCCAGCCGCGGCTATAACCCGACCATCGACGACCCGCGCATCGACAAACTGAAGATCCTCCGACCGCAGGAGATTCCGATCTACGTGGCCTCCGGCGACTTCGACCTGGGTATCTCCGGCTACGACTGGGTGACCGAGAGCGGCGCCGATGTTTTGGAGATAGCTGAGCTGCCCTATGCCAAGACCGGCGCCGGCACCGTCAAGCTGGTGCTGGCGGTGGCCGATGACTCGTCGGTACGCTCAGCCGCCGAGCTGCCGGCAGGCAGCCGGATAACCACTGAGTTTCCCAACATCACC
>JAISUQ010000173.1 GCA_031272005.1 Coriobacteriales bacterium
GATTTAAGGGATTTGATTTGCTGGCTGTTTTGGGCCGGAACCCTTGCCACGGTAAGCCCATGCTCCAAGGCCAGCCAGGTCACGGACAGCGGGGAAAGCTCAGCTTCCAGTTCGCGGCGGGAGGCCTCTCCCACCGCACTGCCGGCTGTGAAATCGGCTACTGTGCCATCGCTGCGCAGGGCCGCCACAGTAAAAGCCTGTAACCAGGGAAAATCCAGGTTGACGGGCTTGATTGACTCAAAGGAAGCGGGCACGGGCAGCCTCAATCATCCCAACAACCGCTGTTACCGCCTCGTCCAGCGGCAGAGAGAACTTCTCGCCGCTTTGACGGTCCTTCAGTTCCACCTCACCAGCCTCCAGCCCGCGTTTGCCGACAATCAGCTGGTAGGGCCAGCCAATCAGGTCGGCATCGGCAAACTTCACTCCCGCCCGCTCGTCGCGGTCGTCGAGCACCACTTCCACGCCAGCGGCCAGCAACTCAGCGGCGATGCGCTCCGCCTCCGGAGCCACGCGCTCGTCGCCCACCACCAGCGGCAACACGCAAATCTCCGCCGGCGCCACACTGATTGGCCACTTGATGCCGCCATCGTCGTTGTACTGCTCCACTACAGCAGCTAGCGAGCGGGTCACTCCCCAGCCGTAGCAGCCCATCAAAAAGGGCTTCTCCGTACCGTCTTCGGCCATGAAGCTGGCGTGCATGGAGTCGGAGTACTTGGTGCCCAGCTGGAAGACCTGCCCGACCTCGATGCCTCGGGCCAGCTGCAGTGGCTGGCCACACTCCGGGCAGAGGTCGCCCTGCCTGGCACAGGCCAGGTCGGCCCAGAGATCAACTGTGAAGTCGCGGTCTGGAGTGGCGCCCTGGAGATGATGATCGGGTTTATTGGCTCCCACCAGCCAATGCGCAACGTCTCGCAGCGACACATCGGCCACCACCTTGACGTCAGGCGGCAGACCCACCGGGCCCATGTAACCTTTGACCAGGCCAGCGTCAACCATGCTGTCATCGTCCAGGAATTCAAAGCCGGGCAAAGCCTTCTGGACCTTGATCTCCCCCAGTTCGTGACTGCCGGGGATGAACAGCACGTACAGTTGCCCGCTGGCGTCTTTGCCGGATAATGCTTTAACTGTAGCATGCTCGCTGATTTTCAGGAACTCGGCCAGGGCAGCGATGGTGCCCTCGATGGGTGTGTGCAACTCGGTGGGCGCAGGCCCGGCCTCTCCGTAGGTCTGAGGCTGCAAATCGGCAGTTGCCACCTCGGTATTGGCGGCAAAGCCGCAGCTGCAGTAGACCAGCTCGGCCTCTCCGGCCTCGGCCAGGGCCATGAATTCGCGGGTCACCTTGCCGCCTATCTGCCCGGAATCGGCTTCCACCGGATAGTATTCCAAACCCAGACGCTCGCAGATGCGCCCATAGGCCCGAGCCTGCTGCTCATAGTGCTCCTGCAGGCTTTCGTGCGAATGGTGGAAGCTGTAGGCATCCTTCATCAAGAACTCGCGGCCCCGCAGCAGGCCGAAGCGTGGACGAATTTCATCGCGATACTTCCATTGGATGTGATACAGCGATTTGGGCAGCTCCTTATAGCTACGCAGCTCATTGCGGATAATGGAGGTGATCAGCTCCTCCTGAGTGGGGCTCAGGGCAAAACTGTGACCGTGGCGATCCTCCAGACGCATCAACTCGGGGCCGTAAACGTCCCAACGTCCACTTTCGTGCCAGAGGTCACCCGGCTGGATGATCGACATCACCATCTCCTGGGAACCGATGGCATTCATCTCCTCGCGAATAATCTGCTCCACCTTGCGCAGCACGCTGAAGCCCAGCGGCAGGAAGGAGTAAACGCCGGCAGCAATCTTGCGCATCATCGCCGCCCGCAGCAACAGGCGATGCGAGGCAATCTCGGCGTCCACCGGGTCCTCCTTGAGGGTCGGCGCGTACAGCTGGGTCATTCGAAGCAATAGCGGCTTGGGCACGGTGTTTCCTCTCCACAGTGATTTTTGCAAGGGTCTATTGTAACGCACCGTCATGAATCTGGAGCGCCCGATTGGCGGCGACAGCGAGCCGGTAGTCGCGACAGGATAAAGGGGATAGGTGGGATAAGGGGGTTAGCGCAGGGATTCCAGCATGATCAGGGCTTCGGCGACTTCGCGCAGGGGTTTGCGGGAGTTCATGGCGATGCGCCGCATCCGACCAAAGGCTTGCTCCTCGGTCAGGCCGCGCTCCATCAGCAGTCCTTTGGCTTTTTCAATCAGCTTGCGGTTGGCCAGTTTGCCACTGATCTCCTCCAGCTGCTCGGTCAGTTGACGGGCCTGTTTGAGGCTGAGAAGTATGCAGGGTTCGGCGGTGGCGGCTTCGGCGGTGGCAGTGGCGTCAGCGGGGGCGGTATCAATGTCGGCTGGGATGGTGGCGCCATCACTGCCGGCTTCCGCACCGGCCTCAGCCAACTCGATAGCCTGCTGCAGCGTAGAAACAGCTCCGACGACCTCCAGGTTTGCCGTTGCCGCCTCTGCCTGCAGCCGACTTAAGCCTTCGGCATCATCCTCTGCCAGAACCACCCGCATTTCTCCCCCATCTATTAGTCCAAAGACGCATTGCGGCATCCATTACCGTAGCGTCCATTATGGGGAGTTTAGCCAGCTGCTGTTTCGGGCAGGTTGCAGGGGCGTAACGGCTGCACGGATTTTGCCGCTTCAGCCGGGTGAGCGGCGGCGATTGACGGCGCGGCTGGCTCCAGCTGCACAGCATCGTAGAACTCGGCGCGAATGGCTGGGCGGAAGCTGGTCTCCTTGCGCTCCAGTAATGCGTTGGTCAGCTTGTCAATCAGCGACAGCGAGCCCTCGTAGCCATAGGTGCGCACCCGTTGACCGCCGATGTGATCGTGAATCGGGAAGGTGCAGCGCACCAGCGGCAGGTTGTGGGCCTCGGCGATACGGCGACCGTCGGAGGAGCCGATCAGCAGGTTGGCCTTGAACTTCAGCGCCAGGCGCTCGATGTCGCCGAAGTCGGCGGCGTCGGTGATGATCCATTTATCGACCAGGAAGCGCTCGGCCACCTCCTCGACCTCATCAATCAGGCGCTCCTTGAGGCTGGGACAGGGCGAGCCACAGGCCACCACCACCGGCACGATGCCCTGCTCAACGCACATCCGGGCGGTGGAGTAGCAGAAGTCCGGATCGCCGAAGATGGCGGCGCGGCCCTCGGCGTTGTATTTGTGTGAGTCGACCATGGCGTCCAGATAGCGGCCACGCTCAGCCCGCAGCTCAGCCGGTATGGGCTGGCCGGAGAAGTCGGAGAGGAAGGCCAACAGGGCGTCGATGTCGCGCAGGCCCACCGGCGGGTTGAGGCGGGTATAGGGCACGCCGCAAAGCTCCTGGAGGGCTTCGGCTGGCGAGTCGCCAGGCGCGAGCAGGCTGGCCAGCTCCAGGGTGTGGGCGGCAGAACCCATGCGCCGCACCTGGGCCAGCGTGGTGCCATCCGACGGCAGGCGGTCGTAAGCGGCCAGGCGCGGGCGGTCCAGGTTGTCGGAGTAGTCCGGCAGCAGGACGGCCTTGATCTTGAAGGCCGTCAGCAGGCGTTTGATGAAGCGGATGTCGGCCGGTGAGGCCGGGCCGCAGATGACGTTGAGTTGGCGGTTTTTTACAGAGGTCGTGCTGCGGGTGACATCCTGAGAAGTTGCGATGGGTTGCCGGTCGACTGCTGCAGTTGCAGCGGGCAGCACGGTACGCAGCAGCGCGGTCAAGAAGCGGAAGTGACCCTGGAACTGGCTGCCGATGTAGCCGGGAGCCGGCACTGCGACCAACTGCACGCGGGCGCGGGGGTGCTTCTCCCGCCAGCGTTGCAGCATCGCCGGCAGATCCTCGCCGATGGTCTCGGCCAGGCAGGTGTTGGCGACGCAGATGACCTCCGGCTTGTACAGCTTGAGCAGGTTGTCGATTCCCTTGTGCAGGTTGGCCTCGCCACCGTAGACGGTGCCCTGCTCGGTCAGCGAGGAGGAGGCGATGTCAATCGGCTCGTTGTAGTGGGTGGCCATGTGGCGGCGGATATAGGTGGCGCAGCCCTGCGAGCCATGGAAGATGGTCAGGCAGCCGCGCAGCCCATAGGCGGCCGTGGCCACACCCAAAGGCATGCATTGCTTGCAGGGGTTGACGTTTAAGGAGACCAGAGCGTCCTTCTCCTTGACAAGGGGCTTTTTCATACGTAGCTCCAAACTGGGGAGTTCATGGAGGCGTTGATCTCCTCGGCGAAGTTCTGGACGCCGACGAAGCCGGCCAGGGGGTGTTTGCGTTCGTGATTGTGGTCGCAGAAGGCCACACCCAGCTTGTAGGCCAGCGGGCGTTCCTTGACCCCGCCGACCAGGATGTCGGCGCCGCCTTCGATCATGAAGCGCTCCAGCTCGGCCGGGTTGGCGTCGTCAAGCACCACGCAGTCCGGCGAGACGATGGAGCGGATGACCTCGTAGTCCTCCGGGCGCCCGGTCTGGGTGCCGACCATCACCGTCTCCATGCCCAACTCGCGAAACTGGCGTATCAGCGAGATGGCCTTGAAGCCACCACCCACATAGATGGCCGCCCGGCGCCCGCCCAGGCGGCGGCGGTAGCGCTTGAGCACCGGGGCCAGCCGCTCGCGCTCGCGGTGGCAGAGCGCCCGGGCGCGGGCAGCGGCCTGGGCACCACCATAGGCCTCAGCCAGACGCAGCAGTGAGTCTGCGGTGTCCTCCACGCCATAGAAGCTGACGCTGATCCAGGGGATGCCCAGCTCATCGTGCATCCGCCGGGCCAGATTGTGCATCGACCCGGCGCATTGGACGATGTTCAGAGCGGCTTGTGGCGCCCGCATCAGCGTCTCGTAGCGGGAATCCCCGGTGATGCCGGTCAGTACCTCGATGCCCAGCTCCTTGAGATAGTTGCGGATTATCCACTGCTCGCCGGCCAGGTTGAAGTCGCCGAGGAAGTTGATGCCGTGGGCTTTCTCCCGCGGGCAGGCCTGGCCGCCGAACAGTCGCATCAGGGCATCGCCGGCCAAGCGATAGCCGATGGCCTTATGTCCGGAGAAACCCGGGGCCTGGACCGGTATGCAACGAATCTGATGTCGCTGCTCCGCTGCCTTGCAGACCGCCGCCACGTCGTCACCGATGACCCCGGCGATGCAGGTGGCATAGACGAAGATCAGCGGTGGATGATGGGCGGCCACCGCCTCGTCGATGGCCCGGGCCAGCTTGCGCTCGCCGCCGAAGACCACATCGGTCTCGCCCATGTCGGTGGAGAAGGAATGGCGGTACAGCTCGCCTGAGCTGCTCATCGAGCCGCGGATGTCCCAGGTATAGGAGGCGCAGCCAATCGGGCCATGGACGATATGGAAGGCGTCGGTTATCGGATTGAGCACCACCCGGGCGCCACAGAACACGCAGGCCCGCTGGCTGACCGAGCCAGCAACACTGGCTTGCTCGCAGGCTATTCCAGCCCCGCTGGGCTGGCCCTGGCCTGTGCCCGCAGCGCCGCCCAGGCCGCAACCGCCCCCGCCGGCGCCACTGCCGGCACCACTGCCGGCGCCGCCGCGGGTAATCGAAGCCTGACGCTCTTTGAGGATGACCGCTGGCATGGCTACATCACGAATTCCAGGTCTTCATCGTTGCAGTCGCGATCCTGACGGTCCAAAATCGCGTTGCTCATGGCCTCCAGCAGCCGCAGGGCACCACGGTAGCCGACGATGGGCTGGTAGGGGTGCACATAGCGGTCGATGATCGGGAAGCCGGCCCGCACCAGAGGGATGTCCTCAGCCTTGGCAATCTGCTTGAACAACGACGGGCCGAGCAGCAGGTCGACCGGCTGCTGGATGATCCGCTGGTGCAGCTCGAAGTAGTCGGCCTCGCTCTTGACCCAGCATTTATCAACCAGGTTGTACTGCTCCAGCAACGCCGTGATGCGCTCCTCGAAGCCGCCACCGGGAGTGCCGGTGATCACATAGGCCGGGACCAGACCACACTCCAGGGCAAAGGCGGTCAGGCCGATGACGATATCCGGGTCGCCGGCGATGGCCACCCTTTTGCCGTCCAGGTACTGATGGACGTCGAGCATGCAGTCGATCAACTGGCCGCGCTGGACCTCGATGGCTGCCGGCACCGGGCTGGAGGCAAACTTGGACAGCGCCATGACCCACTCATCGGTGGCGGCCACGCCAATCGGCGTGTCCAGCACCCGGTTATCCACATCGTGCTTACGCTTCAGGGCGTTGGCGCAGGCCGCTGAGGCCCAGCTGCCCAAAGCCAACAAGTAAGCCGCATCGCCGGTGGCCACGACCTCCTCAATCGGCGTGCCACCCTTGGGGAACAGCTCAAAGGTACCGGTCATCGGAGAATCCATGACGTCACTGACATCCGGCAGCATGGTGTATTTGATACCGAATTCTCCCAGATAGTCCTTCAGCTCACGCACATCGCCAGGATTGACGTAGCCTGGCACCACCACCAGCTTGCCTGAGGGCTTGCCGCTCTTCTCCGCCAGATGGTCGATGAATGCTGCGGCCATCGACGAGAAGCCGGTGATGTGCGAGCCCACGTAGCTGGGCGTGTTGGCGTAGATGACGCGTTTGCCATCCGGAATATCCATGTCGGAGATAAAGGCATGCAGGTCATCGCCGATGGTCTCGGATAGGCAGGTGGTGTGCACGGCAATCATGTCGGCATCGTAGACGTCAAAGACGTTGCGCACGGCTGTCTTGAGGTTGGCACCGCCGCCGAAGACGCTGGCGCCCTCGGTAAAGGCCGAGGTGGAGGCCATCGCCGGCTCCTTGAAGTGCCGGGTCAGAAACATCCGGTGAAAGGCGGCGCAGCCCTGCGAGCCGTGGCTGTGCGGCATCGTCTTGTGCACGCCCAGGGCCGCATACAGCGCCCCTACCGGCTGGCAGGTCTTGCAGGGGTTGGATACCAGCGCCGTGCGCTCGTAGACCTTGTCGCGAGGAGTAGCATCAAGCATCTCACTCACCTCCAATCGTGCCCGTCAGCACGGGCTCAGAGCGCCAGGGCGGAGTGATCATCTCCCAGATTGGCGTGTACAGACACATCAGCAGATCGTTGCCGAAGTTGATGGCGCCCTTGAATCCGGCGTAGGGCCCCTGGTAGTCGTAGCTGTGCAGCTGGCGCGAGGCCACGCCGCTTTTCTGCAGCACATAGCGATCCTTGATGCCGGAGAAGAAGACATCGGGCTTGAGCAGACGGATGAACTCCTCAGTCTCGAAATGGTTGAGGTCGTCGATCATCAGCGTGGCGTTGGGCATCTCCTTGATCATGCCCTCGTAATACTCGAAGCTGTCGATGTTGCTCTTCAGCTCATCCAGCTTGGCCTCCGGGAAGCGCAGGCGGTACTTGCCTTCCACCGGGCCCAGCTCCAGGCTCTCGATGTTCTTGGAGTCGGCGTCAATCTTGATGTCCGGGATGACCTCGCGGCCCTCGTAGTCGTCGCGGTGGGCGAACTCATAGCCGGCGATCACCGTGCCCACGCCAAAGTCGCGCAGCAGCTGCTGGTAATGGTGCGAGCGTGAGCCGCCCACATACAGCGCAGCGGTTTTGCCGCTGAGGCGCTCCTTGAGGTAGTCCAGGTCCTCCTGGATGTCGGCCAGCTCATCGGCGATGACCTCCTCGACGCGTTGCGTCAGCTCGGCGTCGCCATAATACTCGGCAATCTGCCGCAGCGACTTGATGGTGGCCTGGATACCCACGAAGTTGACCTTCAGCCAGGGCGTGGCGTACTGGTCGTGCATCATCTCGGCGATGTAGTTGATGGAGCGGTGGCATTGGACGATGTTCAGGTCGGCCATGTGGGCGCGCTCAATCTCGGTTATCGAGCCGTCACCGGTCATCACCGAGACCACCTCGATGCCGCAGCGCTTCAGCAGCCGCTCGGTCTCCCAGCTGTCGCCGCCGATGTTGTACTCGCCGAGGATGTTCAGGGAGAACTTGGTCTTGGGCGGCTCGTCGACCTCCCCAATCACCCGGCGGATCAGCTGGTTGTTGGCGATGTGGTGGCCGGCAGACTGGGAGACGCCCTTGTAGCCTTCGCAGGAGAAGGCCACGGTCTTGACGCCGAAGGCTTCCTCAGCCCGCGCCGCCACGGCGTTGATGTCGTCGCCAATCAGACCGACCGGGCAGGTGGAGCAGATGAAGACGGCGCTGGGCTTGGGATCACCAAACAGCTCCAGACCCTCCTCGATGGCTTTGAACAGCTTCTTCTCACCACCGAAGACGATGTCGGTCTCGCGCATGTCGGTGGAGAAGCAGTACGGCACCAGGTTCAGCTCGCCTGCGTCGGACCGGCCCTTGTGACGGCGGGTGCCCCAGGTATAAAAGGAGCAACCGATTGGCCCGTGCACGATGGTCAAAGCGTCCTTGATCGGCCCCAACACCACGCCTTTGCAGCCGGCGTAGCAGCAGCCCCGGTGGGTCAGCATGCCGGGGATGGTGCGCACGTTGGCGGCAATCTCCTGAGGGGTGTCCAGCGTGTGATCCACCGACACCATGTGTTTCTTGCGGTTCTTGAAGACCTTGGCCTCGTAGCTGTCCAACACCTTCTCGATGGCGGTGTCGGCCGGCTGCGGAGTCAGAGGCTTTTCTAATTCTAAAACTCCTGGCATGAGTCTCTCCTTAATTGATTATTGCGACAGCCATCTAATAGGCGTCGGCCGCCTTCTCGCCGTTGCGCACCCGATAGCTCTCGGTGATCGGCAGCACAAATAGCTTGCCGTCGCCGGGAGTGGCGGTCTGGTTGGTCTCCACCAACAGCTTGACCAGCTTGTCCACGTCGTCTTCCTCCACTATCAGCGTAAACATCCGCTTGGAGATCAGCCGCGTGGGCTCGCTTAAAGCCTCGCCCAGCTTGCCTTCAGGCGCGCCGCCCTCTTCGATGATGGCAGCAGCAATGGTCTCATCCATCAGCTTCCTGCCTCGCCCCAAAACCTTCTGACAGGTAAATGATGGGAAGCCGGCGGCAGCCAGGGCATCTTTGGTGACCCCGGTCTTCTCCGGTCGAATTATCGCAATGACCTCTTTCATTCCCATCACAACCCGGCTTTACCGGTGGAAACGGTGTAGGCTTCCTCCACCGGGCTGACAAAGATGCGGCCATCGCCGAAGTTGCCGCTCTCGCCGGTACGGGCAGAATCCATGATGACCTTGATGGCATCCTCGCTGTCCTCATCGCCGACCACCAGCAGCAGCAGCTCCTTGGGAATCTCATCGTAGACCACGTCGCCGACTTTGACGCCCATCTGGCGGCCGCGGCCAAAGACGCTCATCTTGGTGATTGCCGGAAATCCGGCCGAAAGCAGCTCTTTCATGACGGCCGGGACCTTCTCCGGCCGGATAATCGCTCGTATCAGTTGCATTTTCCTATCCCTTCTGAATTAAAGACCGAGGAAGCCGTACTCCATCATCAGATCTTCCAGCTCTTCCTGTTTCATCGGCTTGGGGATGACAAACATCTCGTTGTTGTTCACCGATTCAGCCAGGCCCCGGTACTCATTGGCCTGGTCGCTTTCGGGGGCGTATTCGATGACGGTCTTCTTGTTGATCTCGGCATGTTGGACGATATTGTCACGCGGCACGAAATAGATCAGCTGGCTGCCCAGCTTGGTGGCGAAGGCTTCCAGCAGCTCGCGCTCGCCGTCGACCTTACGGGAGTTGCAGATGATGCCGCCCAGGCGCACGCCACCGGAGTTGGCGTACTTCTGGACGCCCTTGCAGATGTTGTTGGCGGCATACATCGCCATCAGCTCGCCGGAGGCCACGACGTAAATCTCCTGGGCCTTGCCCTCGCGAATCGGCATGGCAAAACCGCCGCAGACCACGTCGCCCAGGACGTCATAGAACACGAAATCCAAATCCTCGGTGTAGGCGCCCATCTGCTCCAGCATGTTGATGGAGGTGATGATGCCGCGGCCAGCGCAACCCACGCCCGGCTCCGGACCGCCACTCTCCACACAACGGATGCCGCCGAAGCCGCCCTTCATGATCTCGTCCAGCTCGATGTCGTCGCCTTCCTCGCGCAGCGTGTCCAGCACGGTTTGCTGAGCCAGGCCGCCGAGCAGCATCCGGGTCGAGTCGGCCTTGGGGTCACAGCCAATCAGCATGATCTGCTTGTTCAGGTGCGTGGCCAAACCGGCTGTCAGGTTCTGGGTGGTGGTTGATTTACCGATACCACCCTTCCCATAGATTGCCACTTGTCTCATGTTGCTCCTCCTTCTTCTCTCTTTTGCCTTGGGAAACGAAAAAGCCCGCACTTCAAGCCATACTTCAGCTGGAGGTGCGGGCCACGTTGCCCTGTTACCAGGCCGGATTCTGCCGAGTCATCCCGCCTGTCTGCGCCAGACATCATTGTCTGACCTGAGAAGACTATACCGCAAAGCTCGCCAGGTTATGTTTCGGGTGGATTAAAGCTGCGTAACGGCTAAAATGAGAAAAAATGCTGGAGAAAGTCGAAAAAGCCTCTTGACTCTCCCCTTACGGGAGGCTTCAGGATGGTTGATGTCAGGCCCGGAAAGGAGGTTTGGGATGTACCGGATAGGAGCGTTTTCCAAACTGGGGAAAACCACGGTCAAGACCCTGCGCCACTACGACGAATGTGGATTGCTGAAACCGCAGATGATCGACCCCCAAAACGGTTATCGCTACTACACGACCAGCCAGCTGCTGCGACTGCACGATATCGTGGCGCTGCGGCAGATGGGATTCTCGCTTGCGCAAATTGCCGGGATCATCGATGGCCACGATGACGAGCAATCCCTTCAGGCCCGCCGCGCCGAGCTCGCAGCCGAACAGCAGACCGCCACGCTGCGCCTGATGCGTATGGACAACTATCTACGTGAGAGAAAAGAGGGATTGAGCATGAGCTATCAAGCTATCATCAAGGAACTGCCGGGCTGCACCGTCTTCAGCGCCCGGCGCAAACTGGGCAGCTACGCCGATCTGGGTACGGTGATGCCGGCCGTGGGCGCTACCGTCGCCGCTGCCAACCCCGACCTGTGCTGCTCGGAGCCGGAGTATTGCTGCATCATCTTCCGCGACGGCGAGTACCGCGAAAGCGACATCGACGTGGAGATCTGCCAGGCTGTGGAATGCTGCGGCAAGACGCTGACGCCCGGCGAGGACTTCGAGTTCAAGGAGTTGCCGGCGACCACCGTGGTCAGCGTGCTGCACCGCGGCCCCTACTCGACCATCGGCGCCGCCTACGGCTACGCCTACGACTGGCTGGAGCGCAACGGCTACACACCCGCCGACGACCCCCGCGAGAGCTATATCGACGGCGTCTGGAACTGCGACAGCGAAGCCGACTGGCTGACCGAGCTGCAGATCCCGGTGACGCATTTGCCCCACTGAGCCGAGCCGACAACGGATGGCGGGCAGGCCACACCCCTGCCCGCCAAGGCCCCGGTGTGGCCTCGGTGGAGATGGAGACCTCCACGCCGCCGCACCCCTGCCCGCCAAGGCCCCGGGCGCCGGATGAGGCGCAAATCCAAGGGAACGCTGACTGAGTCCCAAAGCAAAGCGAGGCCATGACAGCATATCTCCGCCATAATTGTACTATACTAAACATTTTTCGTAGTGCGACGTGCATATTTGTTTAGTTTAGTACAATTTTGTTGAGATATGCGCGATGCGGGCTGGCAACTGTCAGTGGGCGGAGCACTCCGGGATGGGTGGGGTCTCTATCCCTAAGGCGCAGGAGGCCTGGTCGCGCAGCTCGTTGATGGTCGTGGTATAGCAGGCCAGTGAGTCGATCCAACGGCGCAACTCGGTGCGGCCCACCTCGGTCAGGGTAAAGGCCCGCTTGGCCGGGCCGGCCTTGGGGGTCTCCCATTGCGAGGTCACCAGGCCATCGTCCTCCATCTGCTTGAGCAGGCGGTAGATGCCGGTGGGGTCGGGCTTGGCGCCACCGAACATCGGTGACTCCGCTGCCCTCTGGACGATGGCATAGCCGTGCAGTGGCTCATCCGATGTGGCCAGCACCGTCAGCACCGTCGGCTGCGACAGCCGACTGAGCGACTTGGCCAGCTGCGAACAGGCCTTGAGGTCGTTATCGGCCTTGGGATTGCAAAGGTGTGTCATTTTTCTCCCCGCTCATTCATTACTCGAATACTATAGCAATGATAATAGCAGAGAATTGCCATTAGTGTTGGGGGGGTTGGAGGTTGGAGGTTGGAGGTTGG
>JAISUQ010000007.1 GCA_031272005.1 Coriobacteriales bacterium
GCCACTCACCCGGCCTGAGCCCGGAACCCTGGATGCTTTTCTGTGGGATACCAAAGCCCGGGGCTTCTCCATCACCGGCATGGCCTTCATGGATGCCTGGAGTATGGACTTCGAGCGTCTGCGGCGCTGTTATGTCTTCTGTTTGGAGCCTGACGGGCGAGTCATCCCGTTTTGCGCCTGTAACCTCAGCGACACTGCGGGAAACAGCCCCATGAGGCAGGCTGGCCATGCCCGCTGAACTGGCTTATTGCTACCATGTCCAACCGGGCTTGCCAACTGCGCTGAATCAATATGAGCTGCAGCGGCTGCAATTAAGGCGCCTTAATGCCACCATCCAGACAGCGCGGGAAAAAAGCCGCTTCTACCGCCAGCATCTGCCGGCAACCCAGCTGAGTAGTCTGGCCGAGCTGGCAAGCCTGCCGCTGATGGATGCCGGGGCGTTTGCCAACGGCTACGAGGTGCTGCTCAGTATCTCGCCGGCTGAGGTCAAACGGCTTGTAACCCTCCCTACCAGCGGCACTACCAGCAAAGCCAAGCGCCTGGCCTTCAGTGACGCAGACCTCCAGGCCAGCCGGAATTACTTTGCGGCCGGCATGCGGATGCTGACCAGCGATGGCCAGGTGGTCGCGGTGCTGTTTCCCTGCGACCGCTCGGACGGGCTGGGCCAGCTGCTGGTGGAGAGTATTCGCCAGGCTGGCTGCCAACCCTTGGCCTTTGGACTGCCCAGCAGTATCAAGCAGCTGGCCTGCGCCTGCCAGCAAAACAACGTCCGGGCTCTGGTGGGGTTTCCTCAGCATCTGCTGGCTCTGGCCCGTTGGTGCGAGCATCATAGCATCGATTTGGACATCCTTGCCATCCTGCCGTCGGCAGATAACATACCAGCGGTGCTGAAAAGCGAAGTGTCCCGGATCTGGGGCGCAGCCACCTATGGCCATTTCGGCATGACCGAGACCGGCTATGGAGCTGCTGTGCAATGCCCCCAGCAGGATGGCTACCATATCCGCGAGACTGAACTGTTGTTTGAGATCATCGACCCGGTAAGCTGCCTGCCGCTACCTGATGGGCAATGGGGCGAGTTGGTGTTCACCACCCTCAACCGCCAGGCCATGCCGCTGATTCGCTATCGCACCGGCGACAGAACCCGCCTGCTGCCCGGTCGATGCGGCTGCGGTTCGATTCTCCGCCGTATCGATACCGTTTATGGTCGTTTGCAGGAGGATATCCAAATCGGGGCTTCACCGACAGACAGATTGGCCATGTATCAGTTGGAGGAAGTGCTGTTCGGCCTGCCCGGCGTCCTGGACTTCGCCGCCTGTTGGCACCAGAGCAAGCGTTGTTTGCAACTGCGTGTTGCAGCTTTGCCGGCGAGCATTGATGGGGAGACGGTCCAAGCAGGCCTGGCCACGCTGCCGCCCCTCGCATCAGCCCAGGCCACAGCAGGCGGCAACCCGGTTCAACTGGAAGTAGAAATCGAGACCCCAAGTGATGTCAAACCTTATTATCCGGCCAAACGCAGGATAATCAGTGAGGATTGAGCGGTTCAGCGCTCACTCAGGGTTCTCGGCCAATCGCCTCGATGACTACCTGCATCTCACCACCGCAGACCATGCCTTCCTCGTCAAAGCCATCGGCGGTCATATCCACACTGTAAAGCCGCCAGCCGCCTGAGCGGATGACATCCCGCCCTACCCGCATGGCGTCAGCCTCCGAGCAGCCGCCGCCGATGGTGCCAATCAGCTGGCCATCATAGGTCATCGCCAGCTTGGCTCCGGTTTCGATGGGCACCGAACCGTCGGTTCTGAGGATGGTCACCAAAGCCTCGGCCATAGCCCCGCCGGCCAGTGCCCTGACGACCTCCAAATCGCAGGACTGCACCGCGCCTGAGCGGGCACTGTTTTCCGATACGCCGCCAGCGGCATCGCCTCCGCGCCGTACGGCGATCATCTCAGCCAGGATTGACACCGAGATTTCCGCCGGCGTTACCGCCGCGATCCGCAGGCCGATGGGCGAGTGCACCCGCTCAATGCGGGCTGCGTCAAAACCAGCCTGCCGCAGCTGGTCCAGGACAATGGCAACCCGCCGCCTGGAGCCAATCATCCCGGTGTAAGCCGGCTGCGAGCCCGCAAGTACACCCTGCAGACAATCCTTGTCGTGCTTGTGCCCGCGCGTCACTATCACCACGAAGTCCGAAGAGCGCAGTTGGATGTGCTCAAACAGCACAGCGAAGCTGTCACAGATGACCTGGGCGTCCGGGAAGCGGGCAGGATTGGCGAAGCTTGGCCGATCGTCGTAGACGAGGACTTCGAAGTCGGTCAGTGCAGCCATCCGAGCCAGAGCGAAAGCTATATGTCCGGCACCGAGAATCAGCAGGCGTGGCCTGGCTGCGTAGTCCTCAATCAGCGTCAACGTTCCATCGGCTGCATGGATGCTGGTCACCGGTCCGTCTGTGATTGCCTGAGGCAGGGTTTTCCGTTGGCGCAGTTTCGTCCAGGCCACTTCGTCATCGGGGCTGACCAGGTGTCGCAGCACTGTACCGTCAGTTGAATATTCCGAAACGAGGCTGACCAGACCCTGCCGCTGCAATATCTCCAACAGTCGGCTGTAGATGTTCTCGCTGCCCATGGCGGACCTTTCAGGTAGAATCCCAGATTGCCGAAGCCTGCCGAGATGCCGGCCTTGTGGATAGCGCCATCAGCAGCTTGAAGCCGCGTGTCCATCCAGGCCACTTGGCAACCGACAACCTGGAAGTCGGTATCAATGCCGGTATTCTCCTTCACATATCCAACATTATAATCCCAATCCTGTCGGCACGGCATGGTACGCCGAAAACGCCGAAAACGGACCTGAAGCTCAGGAAATGCCGCCGAATGACTGAAATCTGGCAAGATGATGTCAATATTGGACAGAATTAAACAATATACCTCGAAATACTCTGCAAGCTGTTTAATAACGTACAATAATGGTGATTGTTTTGGTTACGCATGCGGCTGTTCACGGCTGTTCGCCGCTTTATCGCAGTAAAGCCGTACCATCAGCTCGCGGCAGCTTTGCTATACTTGGGTCAATTGAATAAGTGTCTCCTGTATCAGACGTCCAGAAACGGCAGTCAGCGCGTTTCCCAAACCGGCAGTTTTCGGATGCGCGCATAGTCCTGGACAGGGAAGCAGGTGAGAATCCTGCACGGTGCCGCCGCTGTATGCGTCGGGTATCGATTCTTAGATGTGGCTGAGGGTGGCCACAGGTCACTGACAGACACGGGGTCTGTCGGGAAGGCTGAATTGATACAGCGCGCAAGTCAGAAGACCGACAGGGGACGCGAATTCCAACAGGCTGAACACGGGGTTCAGCCGCTGTCAGGGCAACGAGCATTGCCCGGGGAAGGAACAAACATGAAAGCTGTAAACCAAAGATTGTTCGCTGCGACATTGGCGCTCGTCGGGCTGCTGTTCGGGCTGGCGCTGGCTGGTTGCCAGGGCACATCGGCAGGCTCCGGGGAGCAGGATCCGGCGTCGGCAAGCAGCGGATCGACAGGCAGCGAGTCGACAAGCACCGGGTCGGCAGGCACTGGCTCAGAGGACGCATCCTCTGCATCAGCCAGCGAACAGATCACCGTCACCGTGGTGGTGGAGTGCACCGCCGCCGTTGAAGGCGATTTCGCAGCCGCCAAAGCCATAACCGCCAGCGGCGAGATTTACAATGCCCCGGTCACCGTAGATGCCGGCGCCACGGTCATGGATGCCCTTCAGGCCACCGACCTGGTTGTCGGGGTTCAGGAAAGCAGCTACGGCGCCTACGTCGATTCCATTCAATCGCTGAAGTCCGGTGACTGCGGCGCCGAGAGTGGCTGGGTCTTCACCGTCAATGGCGAGGTGGTCATGGAGGCGGCAGGCGACCTGATTCTGGCCGACGGCGACGTGGTGCAGTGGAGCTACGTCCTCAGTTGGGAGTAATGCGACCGGCAATAGCGCCCCTGTAGCGCTTCTGGAATGGAGCACCCATGCATTCTCACGCCGGGACCTGGCATCCCTGGGTATTGCTGGGTTACTTCGTGGCCGTCATCGGCTTGACGATGTGTGCCCTGCACCCCATCTATGCCGCTATCTCGCTGGTCTGCGCCTGGGCCTATCTCATCTATCTCAAGGGATGGCGGGCCTGGCTGCGCAGCCTGCCCTTCTATTTGCTGCTGTTGGCCGGCATCGTCGTGTTGAATGTCCTGACCAACTTCATCGGGCTGACGGTGCTGTTCAGAATCGGCAGCGTTCAGGTCACCCAGGAGGCCCTGGTCTTTGGCATCAGCGCCGGGCTGCTGTTGAGCGCTGTCATGGCCTGGTTCAGTTGCTTTACCGAGTTGCTGGGCGCCAGCGCCTTCATCATGCTCTTCGGACGGGTGTCTGCGACTCTGGGTCTGATGACCTCGATGGTCTTCGGCTATGTGCCGGGCATTCTGGCCCGGGCCCAGCAGATCAGTGCCGCACAGTCAGCGTTGATCCGGGGTCAGGGTCATGCCCGTCTGCGCAGTTGGTTGCGCCAGGTTTCGACCTTGATGGGTTGGAGCATGGAGGCCAGCATCACCACTGCGGCTTCCATGAAAGCCCGCGGCTATGGCGAGCGCCGGCGCACCAGCTACCAGCCGCTGAGCTGGACCCGGCGCGACATCGTCTGCCTGCTGGCGCTGGCCGGGCTGGTGGCCTTGAATGTGGCCATCCTGGTGCTTGTGCTGTCGGCCTTCCGCTTTTATCCATATATGAGCATACTAACTTTCAGTTGGGCGTATCTGCCCTTTACGTTGCTGTGCCTGCTGCCGCTGCTGTTATCGGGAGGAGGGCTGCTGTTATGGAAGCTGTCTGCCTGAAGGACTTCGCGTTTGCCTATCCGGGCAGCGGACAGTTGGTGCTCAAGGACGTCAACCTGGATTTGGAGCAGGGCAGCTTCACCCTGCTCACCGGCCGCACCGGCAGCGGGAAAAGCACCTTGCTGCAGTGCCTGAAGCCGGAATTGGCGCCGGTCGGCCAGTACAGCGGCGAGATCCGGATCTGCGGCCGGCGGCTTACAGGCGGCAGCGAGCCTGCCGGGTGTGATGACCCAATAGATGCCGGAAATGTCGGCTTTGTCATGCAGGATCCCCACGCCCAGATTGTCACCGATACCGTCTGGCGGGAGTTGGCTTTTGGTCTGGAGAATCTGGCCCTGCCCTCGGCGACCATCCACCGGCGCGTAGCCGAAACCGCCAGCTACTTCGGTATCACCAGTTGGTTTGAGCGCCTGACCAGCGAGCTTTCCGGCGGCCAGAAACAACTGGTGAATCTGGCGGCAGTGATGGCCATGCAACCACGCCTGTTGCTGCTCGACGAGCCGACGGCACAGCTCGACCCGTTGGCGACGCGGGAGTTTCTGGAAGCTTTGACCCGCATCAATCGCGAACTGGGGATTACGGTTGTCAGCATCGAGCACTGGCTGGAGGAGCCACTGTCTGTGGCCGATGAGGTCGTACTCCTGGCCAGGCAGACCGTAGCTTATCGTGGCAAGCCCGCCGACTTCGTAGACTATATCGCCGCTGAAGCTCCAGACTTCGTGCCGGCATTGCCGCAAGCCACCCAGCTGGCAATCGCGGCGAGGCGCAACAGCCCAGACCAGCGCGCCGCAGAATACCCCCTGACCATTCGCGCCGGTCGCGAATGGCTGCAGCGGCGTCTGGCGGCAGCCGGCGAGCGCCAGGCCGCAACAGGGCCCCCGGCAACGCAGCCCGCCGCCGCACCCGCCGCACCCGCCGCACCAGCCGCACCCGCCGCTGCTGCCGGCAGAGCCGACAGCAACACCCCAATGCTCACAGCCCGCAATCTCTGGTTTTCCTATGACCGGACCGGCCCGGTGGTGCTCAGTGACGTCAGTCTGGAGATACGCCGGGGAACCATCCAGGCTCTGGTGGGCGCCAATGGCAGCGGCAAGAGTACGCTGTTGAAGCTGCTGGCCGGCGCGCTCCGGCTGCGCCGGGGCCGCATCAGCAGAGCCGACGGCCTGAAGCTGGTGTTGCTGCCGCAGGACCCCAAGGCGCTGTTTGTCTGCGATACCCTGCTGGAAGAATTGCTGGAGCTTTCGGGAAGCCATGGCTACAGCCAGCAGCAGGTACACCAGATGCTGCAACGCTTTGGGCTTGAAGACTGCGCCCAGCGCCATCCCTATGACCTCAGCGGCGGCGAGCAACAGAAAGCCGCCTTTGCCAAGCTGTTGCTGCTGCAACCAGACATCCTGCTTTTGGATGAACCATCCAAGGG
This sequence comes from Coriobacteriales bacterium, assembly GCA_031272005.1. GTDB lineage: Bacteria > Actinomycetota > Coriobacteriia > Coriobacteriales > UBA8131 > JAISUQ01. The sequence continues at coordinate 6,273 of JAISUQ010000007.1, forward strand.
GCTGGACGCCTTCGCCAAACAGGAGCTGAGCGGGATGCTGCGCTCCATGAGCGCCCAGGGCCGGGCAGTGGTGCTGGCCAGCCATGACCTGGAATTCGTGGCCGGCTGTGCCCAACACTGCTCCATGCTGTTTCGGGGCGGCATGGTCGGTTCGGCGGCGACGCAGCAGTTCTTTGCGGGCAATCTGTTCTATACCACCGGCGCCAACCGCCTGACGCGTAACCTGATAGACGGCTGCGTGACACTTGAGGATGTGCTGGCCCATGTCTGAAACAACAACGCAATCAGGGCCAACCGGAAGAATGCGCCTGCTGAGAGTCCTGGAGCCTGTGCTGTTGCTGGTGGCGCCGGTCGTGCTGGTATGCTGTGCTGTCACCGGCTTTGGGCAGACAGCGCTGGTCTCGGTGCTGGTGGCCCTGGTGGCGGTAGTGCCGTTTCTGGTGCAGCTGGAATGGGAGCACACCCGAGCCCGCGACATCATGCCTGTCGTGGTCCTGGCAGCACTGGCGGTAGCCAGCCGCATCCTCCTGGCGCCGTTTCCCAACTTCAAGCCGATCAGCGCCATCGTCATCCTGGCCGGAGCGCTGTTCGGCCGCCGCAGCGGCTTCATGACCGGCGCTCTGGCAGCCCTGGTTTCCAATATGTACTTCGGCCAGGGGCCCTGGACGCCCTGGCAGATGTATGGGTTGGGAATGATGGGCTATCTGGCCGGCGTCTGTGCCGCTCGTGGTTGGTTCAGACATCCCTGGGCGGTCTGCGTCTATGGGCTCATTGTTGCCGTGGGCTATGGATTGCTGCTGGATACCTATTCCATCGTCGGCTTTCTCAAACCCACCAGTTGGCAGGGTGTGCTGGCCGCCTATCTTGCGGGCATCCCGGTGAACATCTCCACCGTTGTCTCCACGGTAGTCTTTCTGGCTCTGATCTATGTCCCCTGGGAGCGCAAGTTACAGCGTATCAAGCGAAAATACGGAATCACTTCAGACCTTTGAGGTAGAACTCCAGGTCTTTGAAACCCTCGGGAGTGTCGGCATCCAAAATGATGGCCGGATCGTCCACTTCCACTTCGGTGGCCTTCAGATTCTTGAGTATCTGACGCAGGCCGTCCTGGCCTTGGAAGCGCAGTATCGTCGAAAAGGCCGGCTTCAACAGCAACAGTGGATGGCCATGGCGCCCATTGCAGGTGGGCACAAATGCTACCGGAGTCGTGGCACTGTCTGCTGCTGGCACCACTACCGCCGCCGCCACTTCTGCTCCTACCGCCGCCGCCGTCGCTGCCGCCACTGCCGCCTCTTCCGCAGCGGCCACCAATGACTGGAAGGTCTGCGGGCTGACAGCCGGTATATCCCCTGGGAGGATAAACACGCCATCCAGCGGCTCATCCGGCCATTCGCTGTCCAGCAGGGTCTGCAGGCCCAGCTGCACGGAACTGAACATATCGCTGTCCCGGTAGGCCTGGTTGGTGATGAATCGGCATTGGCCGCGCAGCAATTCCCGAATCGCCGCACCATTGTTGCCCAGCACTACCAGCGCATCGTCGGCCCCGCCGGCTAGAGCGCTGTGCAGCGTGCGGGCAATCATCGCCTGGTCGTCCAACTCCATCAGCGGTTTGAAATCGCCCATCCGTTCCGACAGCCCGGCAGCAGGTATCAATGCCGTTATTCTCCATCCCATAGCCAACATTATAATCGCTTACCTGCGCGTGTGGAGTGGTACACTGAAAACAGCCGAAATTTCTGCAAAGGAGAGGGCATGGAAGCACAATTGGAGGTCGGTATTGCCGAGGAGCTGGCATCCGGGCCGGATCTGGTAATCATCACCGGCATGGCTGGCGCCGGCCGTACCGAGGCGATGCACACATTCGAGGACCTGGGCTATTTCTGCATCGACAACCTGCCGCCATCCCTGCTGCTTAACCTGGTTTCTTTGGCCGGGCTGTCCACGGGCGGCAACCGTAAGCTGGCGGTGGTCTGCGACCTGCGCGCCCAGGAGTTCTTCTCCGAACTGAATGCCGAGCTCAAGCGCATCGCCGATGCCGGCGTCAGCTACCGCATCCTGTTTCTGGATGCCCGCGACGATGTGCTGCTGGCCCGCTTCAAGGCCTCACGCCGCCGCCACCCGCTGACCGACGGCTCGACCACCATCATCGGCGGCATCCAGCGGGAACGCGAGATGCTGACCTCGGTGCGCGAGATGGCCAATTCCATCATCGACACCTCCGAGCTGGACGCCCGGGCCCTGCGTAAATCCATCCGCGCCCTGTTCACCGGGCAAAGCGACCAGGAGAGCATGTACGTCTCCGTCTTCTCCTTTGGCTTCAAACACGGTATGCCCGTCGACGCCGACATCGTCATCGACGTGCGCTTTCTGCCCAATCCCTATTACGAGCCGGAGCTGCGGGTGCTCACCGGTCTCGCGCCGCAGGTCCGCAGCTTCGTGCTCGAGCAGGAAGACACCCAGGACTTCCTGGCCAGCTGGAAAGGCCTGCTGAAAGTGGTCATGCCTGGTTACATCAAGGAGGGCAAACAGGCCCTGTCCATCGGCGTGGGCTGCACCGGCGGCCAGCACCGCAGCGTGGTGTTGGCGGAGGAGACCGGCCGCTATCTGGCTCAGACCGGCTACAACGTCCAAACCGTGCATCGCGACCTGGCGCTGGCCGAGGTCGGCTGAAGGTGAGCACGAACAGACCGCGGGCTGTCGTGCTGGGCGGCGGCACCGGCGCGCCGGCCAGCATCCGGGCGCTGCTCAATGCCGGATGCGCGACTGATGCGGTGGTCGCCATGGCTGACGACGGCGGCTCCAGCGGGCTGTTGCGGGAGCGTTGCGGCATGGTGCCTCCCGGCGACATCCGCAAGTGTCTGGTGGCCATGGCTGCCGAGCCGGATACGGCCTGGACACAGGCCTTTCGCCAGCGGCTGGCCTGGCTCAACGACCACACCCTGGGTAACCTGATCCTGGCCACCTTGACCGACGTCACCGACTCCTTTCCCCAGGCGATTGCGCTCTGTGAGCAGCTGCTGGGGGCCCGGGGCCATGTCTACCCCTCCACCCTGGAGAGCGTGCAGCTGATGGGCCGCACCCTCGATGGGCGCACGCTCAGCGGCCAGGCGGCCATCTGCCACT
>JAISUQ010000027.1 GCA_031272005.1 Coriobacteriales bacterium
GGCCAGCGACCGCGATAATCTGGAGAAGCTGCTCGCTGAGATGCAGGACGTGCCTGCTAAGGAGCGCAGCGCCCGCTTCGTCTGCGTCATGGCCTATATCGACGCGCGCGGTCGCAAGAACGTCGTCCAGGGCGTCTGTGAAGGGCACATCGCGACGGCTCCCAGAGGCCAGGGCGGCTTTGGCTACGACCCGATTTTCGTACCTGTTGAAGCCGCCGACGGACGGAGCATGGCTGAACTCAGCGCCGAGGAGAAAAACGCCATCTCCCACCGGGGCCGGGCCTTGAAGGCACTGCGTCCGATACTCAATCGTAACGTCACCAGCAGCGGTAAGCCGAAGGTGCGTATCGCCGCCTTCGACTATGATGACACTTTGCTCGAAGGCGCCTCTCCGGTGCTGATGACCCGCCGTTTTGTCCGCCGCGGCATCATCCCGCTGCATGTTGGGCTGAAGGCGCTGTGGTGGGCGGTGCGCTACAAACTGCGGATGCGGGTGGAGCAGAAGGTCGTGCGCCAGTATATCTTCGCCAGCCTCAGTCACCTCAAGGCCGAAGAGGCCGACACCATGATGGCCGAATTCTACCGCGAAGAGTTGGCGGAGTTGCTGCGTCCGGCCGGCCTGGCTGTGCTGGAGCAGCGCCGCAGCGAGGGCTGCAGCATCGTCATCGTCAGCGCCTCGTTTCAGCCGCTGCTGGCCGAGCTGGCCCGGGATCTGAAGGCCGATGGTTATATCAGCACCCGCATTGAGCAAAGTGACGGCTATTACACCGGGCATGTCGATGGCCAGCCACCGGAGGGCGAGCAGAAGCTGCTTCAGTTCAATCAGTGGGCCGATGACCGCTACGGTGCCGGCGCCTGGGAGTTGGTCTGGGCCTATGGTGATCATCACAGTGACGAGCCACTGCTGCGCACCGCCGAAAACCCGGTCGCAGTCAATCCCGATTCCCGCCTGGAGAAGACCGCTAAAGCCGAAGGTTGGCCAGTGGTCGACTGGTCCCGCTGAATGCCGTTGCATACCGCCAAACGCCGCCGATTGACGCCGCTTCAGATTAAAGATTTGTGAAGCTTGTGCAACGATTCAGAAAATTGTGCCTGTTTAGCCAACAATTCCAGAGCAAACACAGTATCATGGGGTAGGAGCCGTCAACAGAGAGGACGAGCATGAGCCTGGAACGTGAGCCTCAGAATGGATTTGACAAAAGCGCGGCGTTTTATCTGGATGCCGCTTATAACGCCATGATGACCGGGCAGCCCCGGCTGGCCATCCATCTGTTCAGCGCGGCCTTTGAAGTGGAGTCGCGCGATGCCGAGATTATCTCCGCAGACATCATCACCGGTTTGCGCAAGGCCTGGGATCTGGCCTGCGAGTTGGGTGAGCGCTGCCTGGCCGAGTCACTGTTCGGCGACCTGCTGCCCTTCAACGATGACGAGCAGACCCAGGATGGCATCAACCGCCTGCATCACCTGGCCCTGGATCAGATTGAGGGCATGGGCCTGGATGCCACCGACCTGGAGGAGATCGCCAGCGCCATCACCGAAGAAATGGGCTCTGCCGATGGCGCCCGCCTCGCAGATTCGCTGCGTTCGGCCTTGGAGAAGATCGGCGGCAGTGCCGAGCCGCCCAGCCCTCAGGCCATTCAGAAGTTGCCCCGCATCGAATTGATGGGGCCCCTGGAGCGGCGCCGCAGCAAGTCCGGCGGCGAAGATACCTGGCTGGATGTGCGGCGTCGGCGCGAGACCCAGCCCAACAACAACAACGACAACCAACGCCTGTCCTACAACGGCCTGTCCGGGTTTCGCAGTGCCCTGGAGCAGATGAAGAACTTCGGCTTCAACGCCGAGGACAGCGCCAGTTTCAGCAAGCTGGTGGAGCAGGTCTCGGCGATGCACGGTGTCTCCGGGCTGGCGCTGGGCGAGGGCTTTGCCCTCTATGGGCCGTCCCGGGCCGACAGCTCGATCTTTGCCATCGCTACCGCCGGTGAGATCGGCTGGCCGATCCTGCACGTCCATGTGGAACTGGAGAAGGACGGCAGCGGCGCCATCAAGCTGACCGGCCCGTTCAAGCGCGGCATGTTCGGCGGCCCACCGGATTTGATGGAGATGGTGACTCCCTGCACGGTGGTCATCGAGAACATCGACCATCTCCAGTCGATGTTCAACCAGGAATTCCAGGCGCGCCTGTCCGGAGATCCACGGGTCCGTGGCCATGGTCGCTCGATGCAGGCCGAGGTCTGCGGCTATCTGCGGATGTTGCTGAACAAATCCGATGTCTTTCTGATTACCACGGCGGAGAAGCCCAATACCTTGAAGCAGCCCCTGTTGGGCATCATCGGCTCGCAGCAGGAAATCAACATCGAGCTGCCCAGCGAGATCGAGCGGCGTGATGTCTGGGTGGCCTTTGCCGCCGACCACCCCTCCTTCTTCGAACTTGATGTCGATCTGTTGGCCCGGCTATCGGAAGGGCTGTCGCGCCACGACCTGGTCAGTGCGGGTATCGCCGCCGTTGAGAGCGCCTATCGGGAGTCGTTGCGCCGCCGTCAGTACCAGAAGGTCAGCCTGGGCGAGGTGTTGATGCAGCTGGCCAACCACCTGGACCACTCCTCCGAGGCCTACCAGCGCCTGGAAGACGTTGCTGTCGCCCAGCTGCTCAACGATCTGGACCCCAGCCAGCTCTGAGTGCCTTGGAATGACGGGCCCTGAGCGCAGCTACCTTCTTTTCCGTCGGGGCTTGTGCCTGAAGATAATTATGTTAAACTGCCACTAGTGCTTAATTTGCTATCATTTAGTCGCATTTGAAGGGGTATCAGAGAACATGGAGATTTCGCGCCGGACAGACTACGCCATTCGGTTGATTGCCGCCCTGACCTTGAGTCGGGGTACGCCGCTGTCGGTGCGGGAGGCTGCCGAGATGCAGGATGTGCCCTACGCCTTTGCCCGCAGTATCCAGCATGACCTGGTTCGGGCCGGCTTCCTGAACACCATCCGGGGTGCCCAGGGTGGCATGGTCCTGGCCGTCGACCCGGCCGAGTTGACGCTGTATACCCTGATTGAGGCCGTGCAGGGCCCGGTCAGCGTGGCCATCTGCGCTACCGACAGGGAGTGGTGCCAGCGCCATCGGGGTTGCCCCTTCCACCAGGTCTGGTTGGGTGCCAACGATCTGCTTTCCAATTATCTGAAATCGGTGAGCATCCAACAGTTGATTGACGGCGAATTCGCGCATCTGACCGCTCAGACCGCTCAGGTTGCTGCCCTGACTGCCGCCAACGCCTGAGTCGGCCAATAAAATACGCTACAATACAAAGGTTGTCCTGAACCTGTTTCTGATGTGAGGAATGTTGCCCATGCCCTATCAGGCTCCAACCGGAACTGCCGACCTGTTGCCCGAGCAGGCCTGGCGTTGGGATGCCATCCAGCGCCAGGCCGCCTCGGTGTTCTCCCGTTATGGTTACCAACTGATTGACACGCCGATCTTCGAGCAGCTGGATGTCTTCGTCAGGGGCATTGGCGAGGCCACCGATGTGGTGGGCAAGGAGATGTATCTGGCTTTCTCCCAACACGCTGTGGAGGCCATCGCTGCCGGGCAGGCGCCCAAGGCCAAAGACACCCTGGCTCTGCGCCCGGAGCAGACCGCCGGTGTGGCGCGGGCGGTGGTGCAGCACAACCTGGTACCGCCGGGGGGCGCTGCCATCAAGCTGTGGTATGCCGGCTCGATGTTTCGCCACGAGCGGCCGCAGAAGGGTCGCCTGCGCGAGTTCCACCAGATTGGTACGGAATGCCTGGGAGCGGCCGAGCCAAGCGCTGATGCCGAGGTCATCCTGATGTTGATGGACTTCTTCGAGGGTCTGGGGATACCGCGGGCCTCGATGCGCCTGTTGGTCAACTCGATGGGCGATGATGCCTGTCGTCCAGCCTATCGCCAGGTGGTACGGGAGTTCATCCTGGCCCACGCGGACGGGCTGTGCCCGGAGTGCGTGCGTCGGGCAGACAGCAATCCTTTGCGGGCCTTTGACTGCAAGAATCCGGACTGTCAGGCGGTGCTGGCCGCAGCGCCGCTGATCACCGATTCGCTTTGCCCACAGTGCGCCGAGCATTATGCCACCGTGCGGCAGCTGCTCACTGAGGCCGGCTGCGACTTCGAGCAGGCGCCCCGCCTGGTGCGCGGCCTGGATTACTATACCCGCACGGTCTTCGAGGTCCAGGTGACGGACGGCCTGGGCTCGCAGAACGCCATCGGCGGGGGAGGCCGCTACGACAAACTGTTGGCCGAATTCGGCGGTAAACCAACGCCGGGTTTGGGATTTGCGGTCGGCTTCGAGCGTATCTGCCTGGCCCTGGATGCCGCCGGTGTGGCCGCCCCGGTTCTGCCGCTGCCGGAGGTCTTTGTGGCCGCCGTGGATACGCAAGCCCGCGCCGCCGCCTTCGCCCTGGCCGGTCAGCTGCGCTCTGCCGGCCTCAGGGCAGAGCTCGACCACCAAAATCGCTCTTTGAAATCGCAATTAAAGGCGGCGGATAAAAGCGGCGCCAGCTGGGTGGCCATCCTCGGCCCCGACGAGCTGGCCGCCGGTCAGCTGACATTGCGCCATCTAGCCAGCCATGAGGAGCAGAGGACCACTACCCAACAAGCTATAGAGTTGATCCGAGGAGAGAGATGACAGACCCATTGAACAGCCATTCCATGCACAGCCATACCTGCGGCGAGCTGACCGCCAACGCCATCGGCGCCGAGGCCATCCTCTGCGGCTGGGTTCAGCACCGCCGCGACCACGGCGGCCTGATCTTTGTGGATCTGCGCGACCGCACCGGCATCACCCAGATCGTCTTCGACCCCGAGGTGCTTTCACCTGAGGGCTTCAAGCTGGGCGAGACGATGCGCCCGGAGTGGGTCATCTGGGCTCGCGGCACGGTGCGCGAGCGCCCTGAGGGCACCGTCAACCCCAATATGCCCACCGGCGAGGTGGAGGTGCTGCTTCAGGAGGTCAGAATCCTCAACCAGGCCAAGACGCCGCCCTTCGCCATCGAGGACGGCATCGAGACCGATGAGCTGACCCGCCTGCGTTGGCGCTATCTGGACATCCGGCGCCCGGAGGTGCTGGCCGCCCTGCGCCTGCGCTCCACGGTCAGTGCCGCCATGCACCGGGCATTGGATGAACGCGGCTTCATCGAGGTGGAGACGCCCATCCTCGGCCGCTCCACCCCTGAGGGCGCGCGCGACTTCCTGGTGCCCAGCCGCGGCTCCCAGGGCAGCTTCTACGCCCTGCCACAAAGCCCGCAGCTGTTCAAGCAATTGCTGATGATGGGCGGCGTGGAGCGCTATTACCAGGTGGCCCGCTGCTTCCGCGATGAGGATCTGCGTGCCGACCGCCAGCCGGAGTTCACCCAGCTGGACATCGAGATGAGCTTCATCAGCGACGACGACGTCCTGAACCTGATGGAAGAGGTGATGGCCGAGGTGCTCAGCGCCGCTGGTGTCAAGCAGAGCTTCCCGCTGCCGCGGATGTGCTACTCCGAGGCTATGGGCCGCTTCGGTAACGACCGGCCGGATACCCGCTTCGGGTTGGAGCTGATTGATGTCTCGGCGGTCTTTGCCAACAGCGGCTTCAAGGTCTTTTCTGCCGCCGTGGACAGTGGCGGTGTGGTCAAGGCCATCAACGCCAAAGGCGCCGGCGACCTCTCGCGCGGCGAGATCGACAAGATTGCCGCCGTGGCCACAGAGCATGGCGCCAAAGGCATGGCCTGGATTGCCTTCACCTCGGCTGGCGAGGCCAAGTCGCCGATCATCAAGTTCTTCTCTGAGGAGGAATTCGCCGCCCTGAAGTCGGCTGTGGGCGCCGATGCTGGCGATTTGGTGCTGTTCGGTGCCGATGACTTCGAGACCGTCTCCGCCGCCCTCTCCGCTGTGCGTCTGTATCTGGCCGATTTGCTGCAACTGCCGCGGGAAGGCCACAATCTGCTGTGGGTGGTCGACTTCCCGATGTTCAAATACGATGAGACCGAGAAGCGCTAGGCCGCCAACCACCATCCCTTCACCCGCGTCAAGGATGAGGATCTGGACAAGATTGAAAGCGACCCGCTGGCCTGTGGCAGTTATTCCTACGACCTGGTGATGGACGGCTTCGAGGTCGGTGGCGGCACCTTGCGTATCCATACCCCCGAGTTGCAGCTGCGGGTGCTGCGGGCGCTGGGCTTCAGCGACGAAGAAGCCCGGGAGCAGTTCGGCTTTCTGCTTGATGCCCTGTCCTATGGTGCTCCGCCGCATGGTGGCATCGCACTGGGGCTGGACCGCCTGATCATGCTGCTGGGCGGTTATCAGTCCATCCGCGATGTCATCGCCTTCCCCAAGACCTCCAGCGGCGGCGACCCGATGACCGGGGCCCCGGCCGAAGTCGACGCCAAACAACTGCGCGAATTGGGTCTGCGCCGCCAATAGCTTATCGGGTTTATTTTCTCCGCAACCTTTGGAGCGCTTTGCTGACCAAAGACATCTCGGGGATGCGCAGCAGCCAGCAGCAGGCCAGGGCAATGGCCAGTCCGGGGATGCCGTAGAGCAGCAGCTCCAGCAGACCGGCGAGCTTGCCGTCTCCCAGCGGGACAAAGACCAGCAGCAGGGCGGCCACCCCGGCGCCAACCACAGCGGCGGCCACCGCCTTCAGCCCGGTAACCAGCGAACCCGCCAGCCCAAAGCCGCCAATCAGCCGATAGAGGATGTACAGCAGCAACACGGTGGTCAGCGTGTAGTAGACAAAATCGGCAATCGGTACGCCATTGAGGGCGATTTTATCCTGCGGGCAGAGCAGGGCGTAGAGGGTGCATTGCAACACGCAGAAGGCCGTACAGACCAGTGAGTAAATCCAGAACTTGCGCAGCGCCGCAAAGACGTTGAACAGATACATCTGCAGCGAATAGGTGGGCAGGGTCAACACCCAGAAGCTGAGCACTGAGGCCACGTAGGTGACATCTTCGGATTGGAAGGCCCCCGCCCGAAACACCTGCATCAGCGGGGCGGCCAGCACAAACATCAGGGCCGCCATGGGCACGATCAGCAGCAGCGTGCCGGAGATGCCGGCCTTGAGATGCCGCTTGAAGCCCGGCATGTCCTCCCGGGCCGCGGCATCACTCATCTCGGTGAACAGCGTGCGGGCCAGCGACACGGCGATGATGCCGTGGGGCAGCTGAAACCAGGTCCAGGCATACAGCAGCGTGGAGGGCCCGTCGTCGCCGGTGCTCAAGGAGAAGGCATTGCGAAAGGAGAAGGAGACCAGCGCACCCACCACATAGATGATCATGGGCACCCCGGTCTTTAAGGTGGAGAGCAGCCCGGGGTCGTGCAGGTCGATGCGCAGCTGCCATTTGAAGCCCTGCTTCAGAACCGCCGGGATCTGGACCACGAACTGCACCAGCACGCCGGCGGTGGTGCCCAGCCCCAGCACGATGATAGCCAACTGGGGGGTGACAGGCCAGATCAGCATGAATCCCAGGAATGCGGCAATGGTGATCAGATTGTTGGCTGCCGGGGCGACGGCTGGCAGGAAGTAGATGCGGTTGGCGTTGAGCACGCAGGTCAGCACTCCGCCGATGCCGTAGAACAGCATCTGGGCGGCGAACAGCCTGAAGAATTGAATGGCATACAGCGTCACCGCCGCGTCGTTGCCCACGGTGAAGGTCTGGGTGGCGATGATCTGGGGGGCGAAGACTGCGCCCAGCAGAGTCAGGGCGCCCATGATGACGATGACGATATTCAGCAGGTTGGAGGCGTAAGCGTCGCGGCCTTCGCGCCCGCCCTTCTCCGCTGCCAGCATGTACAGCGGCACGAAGGCAGCATTCAGCAGTCCGCCGGCCACCAGGTCAAATACCAGGTTGGGCATGTTGTTGGCGACCTGATAGGCTGAGGTGATCAGGGTATTGCCCAGGGCAAAGGCCATCACCCAGGTGCGGGCCAGTCCGGTGACGCGCGAGAGCAGGGTGGCCGCAGCCATCCTGGCGGTGGAGCGGGCGATGGTGGGCGCAGCGGCCTCAGCCACGGCTGGCAACCGCCGGATCGTCGATGAAGAAGCGCCTGTACCAGACCAAAAAAGTGAACACCGTCCAGATCTTGCGGCCGTTGGGGGCAGCCCCGCTGAGGTGGTCGTCGAGCAGTTTGAGCAACCCGGCACTGTCGAAGAACTCCGCAGCGAAGTCGGCGGTAAAACAGCCACGGACCTGGCTGACAAAGGGCTCCTCCTTCAGCCAGATGCGCACCGGTGTGAGGAATCCCAGCTTGACGCGATCGGCCCAGGCATCGGGGATGGTGCGGTTGGCGGCCTTGCGCAACACAAATTTGGTAGTTCCGTTAGCAATTTTGAAGCTGTCCGGGATGGTCTCGGCCATCCGCATCACCTGACGGTCCAGGAAGGGCACGCGCAGCTCCAGCGAATGAGCCATGCTCATCTTGTCCGCCTTGAGCAGGATGTCGCCCGGCTGCCATAGATTCAGGTCGAGGTATTGCTTCTTGGATACCTCGCCAGCATCGGCGACGCGGGCATAGATGGGCGCGGTGATCTCCAGGGGGGTTGGTCCCTGGCGCCAGGCCGGTTGCAACAGCCGGTCGGCGTCCTCGCGCTCGAAGACGATGGCCTGGCCGATGAACCAGTCCTCCGGCCGCCCGCTGCCGCGAATCAGCTGGCCCTGGCCCTTGAAGTAGGGCAGGCGCCGGGCCACGGCGGCCAGCATCCGGCGCACAAACGCCGGCACCCGTCGCTTGTAGGAGCGGACCGCCGGCGCGTCGTCATACCACTCATAGCCGGCAAAGACCTCATCCCCGCCTTCGCCGGAGAGCACTACGGTGACATGCTGACGGGCCAGCTGGGCCAGAAAGTACAGCGGCACCACCGAAGGGTTGGAATCCGGCTCATCGAGGTGGTATTGGATGGTGGAGAAGACGTCAAAGCCCTCTGCCGGTGTGACCATCTTGCGGAAGTTCTCTATCCCCAGTATCTCGGACAGCTCGCGGGAGTAGACCGTTTCGTCGAAGCCCTCCTCATCAAAACCCACGGAGAAGGTCCATTTGGGCTTCATTGATGCCGTGATGTAGGAGGAATCCACACCGCCGCTCAAGAATGTGCCTACCTCCACATCAGCGATGCGATGGGCCTCTACCGACTCATTGACCACGGCGTCCAGCTCGGCTACACACTCATCGAAGCTGCGGCGGGCCGGGTCTGTCGGCTCGAAGTCCACATCCCAGAAGCGCTCGACAGAAAACTCGCCGCTGGCCAGGTCGTAGCTGAACCGATGGGCCTGCGGTAGCTTGAAGACGCCCTTGAAGAAGGTCTCGGGCAGAGGGTTGTACTGAAAGCAGAGGTAGGGGCGCAGTGCTTGGGGGTTGACCGCCGGCTTGAAGCCAGGGTGCTCCAGAAAGCTCTTGATCTCCGAGCCGAAGAGAAACGAGCCGTCCTCCAGGAAACTGTAGTAAAACGGCTTGATGCCGAAGAAATCCCGGGCCCCGAACAGCCGCTGGTTGGCGGCGTCGTAGATACAGAAGGCAAACATCCCGCGCAGGTGGTCGGTCAGGGAGGAGCCGTATTCCTCATAGCCGTGCAGCAGCACCTCGGTATCGGTGTTGGAGGTGAATTGATGGCCACAGGCCATCAGCTCGGCGCGGATCTCCTGGAAATTGTAGATCTCGCCGTTGAAGACGATCTGCAAGGTGGAGCCCTCGGCGCAGTTGGTCATCGGCTGGCGGCCAGCCTCAGACAGGTCGATGATTGACAGCCGCCTGAAGCCCAGGGCTATCGCATCGTCGATGAAGCTGCCGGCCATATCCGGGCCGCGGTGGGCGATGCGGTCCATCATCTTTTCCAGCACCGCCTGGCGATCAGCTATTGAACTGGTGAAACCCACAAATCCGCACATGAAAACCCAAGTCTGTTGATCTCGTCTGTGAGCAAGGTGTTTCTGCCCGCCTGGAATTGCTCATCCAAGTATACCCGACCCCTGCGGTTGGTTGCCCTGCGAACAGTAGCGCTGGACGATCTCGACGTCGGAGGGTACCTCAACATACTCGTTGCCGCGCTTCTGCCGGGTCTCGCGGCCCTTGCCGGTGATCAGCACCACGGTCTGGGCATCGGCTTCGTCCAGGGCCGTGCAGATGGCTTCCTCGCGGTCGTCGATAATCCTGCAGGCGCCACCGGCTTCAGCCACATAAGCGGCAATCTCGCAGCTGATCTGGTGGACGTCCTCGCTGCGTGGGTCCTCCTCGGTCAGATAGGTCATGGCGCAGTGCTGCCCAGCCGCCAGGCCCAGGTCGCGCCGGCGCTGAAAGGCGTGCTCGCCGGGGCAGCCGAAGACGATGCTGCACCGCCGCCCGGGATACTCGGCAGCCACGGAGTCAAAGAGGGCCTGAAAGCTCATTTCGTTGTGGGCGTAATCCACCAGCACAATAGCCCCGCTGGCGGTCTCGAACAACTCCATGCGCCCCCCGGCCCGGGCCTGCTGCAGCCCCTGGTGGATGAATCCCTCCGGGACACCCAAAGCCCGCGCACAGCAGATGGCCGCCAGGGCATTCTCCACATTGAACAGGCCGGTCATGCCCAGCACGAAGCGCTCGGCGGCTCCCGAGGCGTCCCGGGCTGTGAACTCAACCCCCGTGGTCCTGGACACGATGTCACAGGCCAGCAGGTCAGGCTCAGCGCAGGAGCGGGTAGCTGTTGAAGCGGAGAAGGTCACCAGCTGCGGCGCCTGTCGCGCGGCCGCAAGCACCGAGGCGGCCTCGGCGGTATCGGCATTGACCACCGCCGTGCGGCATTGGGCAAAGAGGCGCAGTTTGGCCTGGAGATAATCCTTAAAGTCGCTGTGCTCGATGTCGCTGATGTGGTCCTGGCCGATATTCAAGAAGGCACCGACGGCAAACTCCACGCCATCGGTGCGCCGGTACTTCAAGGCCTGGCTGGAGACCTCCATCACAAAATACTGCAGGCCACTGGCGGTGGCATTGGCAAAGTGCTGGTGCAGTTCGAAGACCTCCGGGGTGGTGATGTGGGACTCGAAGCGCTGCTTGCCATCGTAGGCGTCGATGCTGGAGAGCAGCCCGCATTCCGGCTGGCCCTGTGCCGTCAGCCAGCAGTCGAGGATGCTCTTGACGTAGTAGGCGGTGGTCGATTTGCCCTTGGTGCCGGTGATGCCGACTATCTGCAGCTGGCGCCAGGCGCTGCCCCAGGCGATGTCGGCCAGCAGCGGCAGGGCCCGGCGCAGGTCGGTGACTTCCAGCAAAGCTCCGGCCTGGGCCAGCGCCAGCGACTGCTCCGGGGGCAGAAACCCCTCTTCAGCCAGCACTGCCACGGCTCCGGCTGCCAGTGCGTCGCGCAGATAGCGCTGTTCGAAATGCGCCCCCTTGGCCACGAACAGGCAGCCCGGGCCGGCTTGACGCGAGTCATAGGTCACCGAACTGATGGGCAGCTTGCCATCAATCTCGCTGGTAGAAGAGACCAGCAACCCGGCAGCCTTCAGTGCCGCGAGGTAAGTCCCAAGGGTTTTCGCAGATTCCATACGCCAATTATACGTTACAGCCGGCTGAGGCGCCAAACAAGTTATTGCAGTCTAACTGAGAGTTTGGTAAAGTATCAAAGATAGATATGACTTACTTAATGGTTGCTCCTATGGAGGTGCGGCGGGATGACTCTGAACTCTGCTGATATCGGTGGCGATTATTGCCTGGTGGCCTGCAACGCGCCGCATAAGACACGCAGCAAACTGGAGACTTTGGGTCTGGTACCCGGAGAGCGGATCAACGTGCTGCAGAGCACCGGCGCCGGGCTGATTATCGAAGTCAAGCATTCCCGCCTGGCCATCGCCCGCGATCTGGCCAGTTCGTTGATCGTCTCATAATGCGCATCGCTCTGATCGGCAATCCCAATTCTGGCAAAACCACCCTGTTCAACGAGTTGACTGGGGCCAATCAGCACGTCGGCAACTGGCCCGGTGTGACCGTGGAGCAGAAGACCGGTCCGCTGCGCTCCAGCTACGGCAACGCCGAGATCATCGATTTGCCGGGCATCTACTCGCTGTCGCCCTTCTCCCTGGAAGAGGTGATCTCGCGCGACTTCATCATCGACGAGCAGCCGGATGTCGTCATCGACATCGTCGATGCCACCAATCTGGAGCGCAATCTCTATCTGACAATCCAGCTGATTGAGCTGAATGTGCCCCTGATTGTGGCGCTGAACATGATGGATGAGGTGGAAAGGGAGGGCTACCGCATCGACACCAGGCGCCTGTCCCACGACCTCGGCGTGCCGGTGGTGGCCATCTC